>CAZWQB010000105.1:0-11117 GCA_964636035.1 uncultured Roseivirgaceae bacterium | reverse complement strand
CCAAATTCGAGTCCGTGTTTTTTGCAGGATGCTGCTACCTCCTGCACTACATCTCCCTTGCCGTTTTTGTAAGGACTGTTTTTTACTGAGTGCTCTGTAAATTCCGACGGCCATAGTGAAAATCCATCATGATGCTTGCAGGTGAGGATTACTCCTTTGAAGCCTGCCTCCTTTAAAGTAGAAACCCATTGGTCTGTATCTTGTGCGGAAGGATTAAAAATTCCGGGACTTTCGTCGCCATAGCCCCATTCTAATCCTGTAAAAGTATTGGTTGTATAGTGGATAAAGGCATTCATCTCCATCTCATGCCACTCCATTTGTGCTTCTGTAGGAACAGGAAACACGGGAGGGGGAGGTGCCACTTCTTTTTTGTTGCAACTCAACATCAGAATAGTTGAAATGCCCAGTACGGTATGGATGTGCGTGTATTTCATAGTGTTACTCCAGATATCGTTTATTGCTGATATACAAAGGCCAGGGCAGGATAAGACGCGCGGGTGCTTGCAAAGTCACCTGGAAGGGAGACCGTTACTTTTCCATTTTTTGCTTTCCATTTTACGATTGAATTGTTGGAAAGCAGGCGCATCGTTGTTCCTTTTGCAGGAACATTGCCTGTCCATTCCACCACCTTTGGTACATTCTTACCTTCCGGAATCCTTACAATTGCATTGGTTGTACCGTCTTTGGCCTGGCTAAAAAATGTTTCACCGTCCTGAAAGTGGGCAATTGTTCTTGAATTGTAAATAGCCTCACCATTATTTTGCATCCAGGCTCCTATTTCTTCCAACTTCTGAAGTGCTGCTTCGTCAATGGTGCCATCGGGTTTCGGGCCGATGCCTAGAAGCAAACTTCCACCTTTGGCTACAATTTCGACCAGGTTGTGGATGACCGTTGTAGCGGATTTTAGATCGTCGCCTGGTACATAACCCCAGTTATTCGCCAACGGGATACAGCTTTCCCAGGGATGATCTAGTTGTGTATCCGGAATTTTTCTTTCGGGCGTTTGATAGTTTTCGTAGGGTCCATGGACGGTACGGTCCACAAAAAGAATCCCCGGCTGGGCATTCCGCGCCATTTTCGAGATTGCCGGCATGTCTATATCCTGGCTCCACTCGGGAATTCTGGCTCCCCAGGAGCGCACTTCATCATTTACCGTTTCAAGTGGTCTTACCCAACCGCCGTCAAGCCAGAGAATATCGATCTGACCATAATCGTGCATCAATTCGCTGATCTGATCGAAGGTGAACTTTTTGAAGTTATCCCACCTTTCAGGATATTTTCTGATGTCGTAATTATTATTTCTGTCTGGTGTGGCATATTTTGGCCACCAATAATATTCCGAATGCCAATCTGGTTTGGAGAAATAGGCGCCAATCATGAAGTCTTCGTTCCTAAACGCCTCGAAAACATGCCTGGCCACGTTCGCTTTGGGATGGGAAGCGAAAGGCCCGGTTGCAATGTTAAAATCTGACTGTTGCGTATCGAACATTGCAAAGCCGTCGTGATGTTTGGTGGTAAACACCAGGTAACGCATTCCAGCGTCCTTCGCCGCTTTTGCCCACTGGTCTGGATCGAAATTGACCGGATTGAATGAATCTTTAAGTCCCCAATACCACTCTTTATATTCACAATAGGACAAAGAGTCGGGGCGGTTGATCCAGTCCTCTGAGCATAACTCCCAGGATTCGATTATTCCCGCCACCGCATACAAACCCCAGTGAATGATGATGCCAAACTTCTGGTCTTGCCACTCGTCGAGTTTTTCAATGACCAATGGGTCATCAGGGGGCGCATACACTGAAGACTGCTGATGAACATTATCCTGCTGCGCATACGATGTTTGGAAGCAACAGGACAGTATGAATAGAAGTGGTATTCGATAAAAATTTTTCATGATTCTTTTGTTCAACAGAAGCAGATTTATTCATTCAGGAAGGTGCTGTTCTCTTCGTCTATTTTCCAGTCATTTGTATAAAAACCAGCACCTTTTATTTCCTAAGCTCCCTTTTCTAACATTTCTAAAGAGAAAACCATAAAATCAGGGAAACCACTGGCCGCAGCAAAATATTGGTTTGCTTCGGTTGCTTTCATGCCTTTGATACCGGACCCGCTTACGACCGCTATAGACGCTTTTTTGCTATCGGCCCTTGGCCACATGAAGTAGGCGGCTAGATCATCTCCAGTGTATTTTTTGTTGCCGACATTAATTGCTCCGGGTTGCACCTGCACAGGACAGTCTTTTAATAGTTTTTTCCAGGCACTATTTGTTTTGGCATTGCCGTAAATGATAACACCTCTATCAGGATATCGTGAGGCGCTAAAATTTTTATCTGCAATGATATCTACTGCACCATTTCCGCGGTAATACCACACCTCGGCATCATACACTGCTTTCTCATAGGCCCATTTATTTTCCGCTGCATTACCACCTGTGCCATACACAAACACCATCCTGTGGTTAAAAGCCTCTTTGAATGGGCCAGCTCTGTGCGGGCCTTTTTCTTTGACATCGGGTTTTTGAGCAACCGACCACTTATCGGTTTTTCCAATGTAGATTTTGTCATTGCCGGATTTTAAGATGTAAGTGAGGGCTGGCATTCCATCCAGTAAAATCTGTACAGTATCCCCGGTTTCGAAATCATGCAAATCAATTGACATGGTAGACACATTTTGGGTGGTGCCTTTGATCACTTTTTCCGCTTTATTTCTCAGGAGGTTTATTTTGCTGAATTTCAAGGATTGTTGCTGCTGTAACACTTCCACCCAAAAATATCTGGAGCCTATCGCTGGATTTGTAACGGTAAAGTCAACTACGTCAATCGCGCTGTCGGCAGGAATGGTATGCCATTTAAAATAGTCGAACATCGGCGGCCAGTCCACACTTTCATCGCCAAACCAGTGGGAACCGCCCGGATATTCGTAGTAGCTGAAATCTTTATGAAAACCGCCCAATAGATTGCGCATCTGTCTGGCATAATCTACAGATACTACCTTATCACTGTCGCCATGGTGAATGTATATACCCGCCGGATTAAAGTTTTTGATCATTTCAATCACGTCGCTGGGGTTGCTCGCCTGCAACAATGTTTTTTCCGTGGCCAGCCTGCTACTATCGGGAACTTGTCCATCGGCAGAGCCATAATCAAACAACGAAGGATATCCCGCACAAGGTCCGATAGCCGCCCATTTGTCGGGGTAAGTTGCGCCAAGATACCAGGTGCCATGGCCTCCCATGGAGTGTCCGGTGAGATAAATTTTTGAGGAGTCGGGCTTAAATTTTTCTTTGGCGATTTCCAATACCTCCAGAGCATCCATGCGCCCCCAGTCTTCCCAGTTAAATCCTCTCGGACGTCTGTTTGTTGCCGCGACCAAAGTGCCCCAATCTTTTGGATCATAAGCCCTGGCTTGTCCGATGGCTTCTACACCTGCACCATGTACTGATAAAAATAATGCGGAACTTTCCTTAGCCCCTCCACTTTGTGGCGCGACACTGTAATACTGCAGGCTGCCATCTATTTCGCTAATAAACGTGTTACTATAATGCTCATCCTGATTGACTGCGTCGATCGTAATTTCTTGTTCATCAATGACACCGGATTTATCAACAAGCTGTAATAAAAATCGGTAGGCTCCCTTTTTTGTTATTTTGCTACCGTCAAGCTTAAAGGGTATTTTTCTGCTTGTCATGGGAGGGATGGAAGGTACGGAAACGGCCTTTTCCTGGCCGCCATTGCTGCTTCGGATTTGCAGTTTATCCAATTGTTTGTCTGAGGCGTTGATAACTACTACCGCACCGGTCAGTTCCCCATTATCATGACCGATGACAATATGTGGTAAGGTTGGATCTTCCGTGTTGATGGCCACAGGTTTTTCAGGAAAAAGCATTTTTGCAGTTATTCCCTGCCATTGTGCCCATCGGGAGCAGCGGATCAAAATATCGTTTTTCCCTTTTTTTAGCTGAACAGGCACATTCAGCCATCCTGATTTATAGATGTCTCCACCATGCGGTTGTCCGTTGAAAAAGAGCATGCTGTGCCCTGAGACATTGATGAGCGCTTTTTTTTCCTCATCAGACTCGTAGAAGAGATATAAATATCCTTCGGCAAGTGATTCTCCAGCGAAGTTTCCTGCCGAATCTACCTCGACCGGTGCCCAGTTGATTGTTTTTCCACCTTGGGAGAAACCCTTGTTTTGGGTGTCAGGATAAGTAAAGCTTCCGTTAAAAAGCTGGTATGCCAATGGGTCCTGCACCAGGGCTTCGCGGCCGTATTTTAGCTCGAGTGGCAATAGTAGGCCTTCTTTAAAGCTGTAGGTTTGAGAAAGGAGAGGGAATGAAAGCAGTAGCAGGTAGAACAGAACAAAAAGTGGTTTTAACATTGTAAATGGTTTTGGCGCCTAAAAGCTAAGGTGCATTAATGAATAGTATTGGATGAAAATAAAGGGAAAATTCGGTATATAAACAAAACAGGAGGAGATTTCTTTGACCAAAGGATCTCCTCCTGAAATCAATTAATTAACGTCCCAGAAAATTTTACCGGTCGCTATATCTTCAGCGGCAACTCTGGCATAATTTTCCGCATTAAAAGTTTTTTCGCTACTGGGATAAAGCAATCTTGAGGATGGAACATTCCAATTTGGAGTACTTGTGTCGGGAGTGAAATCAAGATTTGGCGTATCTGTTCGTCTGACTTCTGCCCAACTCTGAATAGATTGCATAAATCCAAAGCTTAGCCATTTTTGGGTCCATATTTTGTCAAGCTTCTCTGCGGAAGTGCCCGTAAACGCTACCGTGGCATTGTTTAGCAAGTCGTTTATTTCTTCTTCTGTTACGTCCTCTTCATCACCACCTCCCAGTCTGTTCAGATAGAACATAAAATTAACCGCATCGGTAACACCCTGCTTATAAGCATTCTCGGCATCGTCTGAATTTCCCCATCGCTGGAATGCTTCTGCTTTAAGAAAGTTTGTTTCAGCAGACGTAAATACAATCCCTGGAAAGGCCCTGTTGAAAAGGAAAGTACTGGAATCGAGCACTGCATACTTTCTTGCATTAATATTTGTTTCCTGTTCAGTAGCAGATATACCGGAAGGCATCGCAAAGTAATCCGCATTTTGCACCCCACTATTTGCATTTTTGTCAAACCAAACTCTGATTCTCGGATCATTGGCTGGTTTTAATACATCGTCTAGTAAAAATTCCGGAGCTATATGTGAGGTTATTTCAGTCAAGGCGTTACCCATGTTTTCACTATATGTTGTTAAAGCCTCCAGAAGCGCATCATGTGAAGGATCCGAAATTAGCGGATAATCCCCGGCGTTATTGAGCATGGTCATGACCTCGACTTCAGCTTTAGATTCGTCTGCAAATGAAATGCGCATCAGTAATCTCAGTCGTAGCGAATTCGCATAACGTCTCCATCCATCCAGATTTCCTTGAAATAGGATATCCTGCTTTTTAAATGCGGTTAATGCGGTTGGGTTCACATTCCCAGCTTCAAAGTATGCTGCGTTTTCTTCTAACAGCGCTAGCAATGCAGTATAAATCTCTGCAGCATCGTCAAATTTAGCCATGCCGGGTTGTCCTGTCAAATTTAGAGACCCTGCTTCTGAAAAAGGGATGTCGCCAAACATGTCTACCATTTGAGAAGTCTGATCCGCGTATACAATTCTGGCAGCATTCATAAAAACGTCCTCTTTTGTTTTTTCCTCATCCGAAAGTGAAGCATAAGTTTTTTCCATCTCCCGCAGGTGTGCGACTATACCGCTTCCGGTAGGCGTATAATAGTCTCTCCAGAAATCGTCTATATAGCTCAATTGTTGCTGATATCTTTGATTGGCGTTGGTAAAGCTTACAGATTGGGTGTACAAAGCTGTTTGCGGTGCCAGGAATGTCCGTACGTTCCAGTAAGAAGGTCGCACCCGATCATTATTAAGCATTTTGGTGAAAAATTTTCCAATGGATGCTTCACCTGTTCGATCTGGATTTGTATATCGTTCCTCCAGCTCATCTTCGCAAGAGGTCATACTCAAGGTTATGATCATTCCTATTGTAAGAATGGCAAATATATTTTTCATAATTCAGTAATTTAATGATTGTAACAGGATTAGAAGCGAGCGTTTATAGAGAATCCGAAACTGCGTGTGGCAGCAATAGACCCCTCATCCAGGCCCTGGTTTACCCAGCTAGTTCCCAGCGTTACTTCAGGATCCAGGTTCTCCAATGTTCTATAAAAGTACAAGAGATTGCGCCCAATCAATGAGACCTGGATATTTTGAAAGCGTAGCTTTTGTGAGACGCTGGAGGGTAGTGTGTAGCTTAAAGCAACTTCACGCAATTTTATAAAATCGTTTTTGTAAACAGCAGCTTCGCCATATCTTCCCGAAGCCCAGTAAAACGAATTGATATAATAATTAGCGGCATCAACAATTGTAGTGTTTGGCTCCCCTGTTGCGGTTACTCCATCCAACAAGACACCATCGTGATATTGCGCTTCAGCGTGACTTGTAGCGAGTACTTTGTTCCCATTACCATCGATGTTGTAAGGTAAGCCTCCGTTTTCCTCGTCGCGGTACTTCATTGTGTTTTCATACATACCAGCCCCGGTACCATATAAAAGTGGTGCAGAAACCAATTTTCCGCCATATCGATAGTCGATCAGAAAATCCAGTGCAAATTGCTTGTATGATATTGTATTGCTCCAGCCGCCTAAGCCTTTAGGCATTATATTTCCCGACTTTTCGTATTCAGCGCTTAAAACGTACAATCCATCCTCACCCACTATCTTATTGCCCTGATCGTCCGTCAGGATTGGGTGTGTATAAATATTTCCCAGCTCTTTTCCTTCTTCTGCTTTTATTAACGCTGCGCCAGCGTCGAGATCTTTGCCAATAATTTCCTCTAGTCCCTCGGCTAATTTCACCACCTTGGTCGTATTCCTTGAGTAATTAAATCGCGTAACCCAGCGCAGTGTGCCGTCATCATAAGGCGTTGCATTGATGCCTATTTCAATCCCCTTGTTGGCCAATTCACCTACGTTGGTGAGCCTTGCTGTAGCTCCGGTACTTCTGGGAAGTGCCAGGTTCAGGATCTGGTCTTTAATAGAGTTTGTATAGTAAGTAACATCTATTCCCAGTTTATTCTGGAAGTACCTGGTTTCTAAGCCAACTTCCGTTTCGTATTTTCGCTCAGGCTTTATGCTTTCATTCCCATATTGACTACCAGCGCTTAGTTCAGGTACAGAACCATTGGGCGGTGCCAACACTCTCTGTGTGTATGCAATTGTTGCTTCGTAAGGTATCGGTGGGTTACTGACTCCGGCGTAAGAAGCCCGTACTTTACCATAGGTTAGAAAGTTACTTGAAATGTCAAAAGCATCGGTAAATACAAAACCCATATTTACACTGGGGTAGAAGTAGCTATTGTTTCCCGGCGGCAGTGTGGAGTGGTATTCCTGACGACCAGTACTCTCTAAATACAAATAGTCTTTGAAGTTCAGGTTAATAATACCTAAATAGGCATACATCAGCGATCTGGTTGTCGAGGTAGAAGTATTTAAGTTGGAATTGTAAGAATTTGACAAGCTAAACCAATTCTCCTCAATAAGGCCGTCTCTGGTACCGGACGATTGATCCAGAAAATCCTGCGATCTGGACTGGAATCCACCAGTCACTTCAACTCTAAAATCCGGTGAAAATTCTTTGGAATATGTCAATAGCGCATCAGAATAAAGTACCGTATACCGACCTTGATTGATGGTATAGCTTCCTGTAGAGTTTGTTTCGTTAAAAGCGATGGGATAGTCATTATGCCGCTTGATTTCTTGTTTTAGGCTGGTAAAGTCGGTTCCGACGCGACCTCTAAAATGTAGGCCTTTCACAATGTCATAATTTAAAGTAACGCTGGAAATTATTCTGTCCTGTTTTTCATCATCGGAGTCGCGCACGTTTCTCCATAGATACTCCAACAGATCATAGCCCCGAATGTCGTATTTTATTGCTTCATCAGGGTTTCTTAGATTTTGAGCGGGTGTGACGTATTTAAATCCCTGTGAAGTCTTATATTTGTCGAAATAGACGTCCATTGGATCTGCACGGCTAAAAAATCCACCATAGTTTGACATTACCCTGTTCATAGATTCGGGGCGATTATGTACAAAGCTATTCACATAGTTCACAACTACGTCTGTGCTTACTTTATCATGAAGTCGCAAGGTGCTATTGAGATTAAAGGTGTTTCGGTGAGAACGGGCTCCTGGCGCTATACTCTTATAATCCAGGCGGGTATAGCCAAGTCTGTAAGTTGCTTTATCAGTGCTGTTCGATAAAGCAATATTAAAAATGGAATTACTACCTGTTTCATAAAAATCTTTGAAATTGTCTTCCTGAGCAGAATAATTTCTCATAGAACCATCCCACCAGGCCACTTCTCTACCATCCATTTTCGGCCCGAATTGTGCCCAAGACCTAAAGATCGGTCTTACCGCGTCATTATTTCCGTCGCCATCAAGGTCTACCGGAATAAACCCTTCTTCATTTGCACCAAAAGACCCCATATTGGTTTCCCTGTCATAGCCGGGTCCATATACATTTTGGTATTTGGGTGTAAACGCTACCTTTTCAATGCTGTAGGTATATCCTACATCCACTCCTAAGCCTTTTCCTTCCGCTCCTTTTTTTGTGGTGATTACGATTACACCATTGGAAGCCTCAGATCCATAGAGCGCAGCGGCACTTGCGCCTTTTAAAACCGTCAGGCTTTCAATATCAGCCGGATTTATATCCAGAATACCATTACCCCGGATTTTTTGATCGTCCCAATAGCCACCGTTGTTCAAACCTGGATTGGTTAGGTTCCGGATCATAATACCATCCACCACATACAGCGGTTGACTGTTTTGTGCATTTATGGAGTTAATTCCCCGGATCTGCACATTTACCGCACTCGTGGCCCCACCTGGTGCCGTAGTGATCTTAACCCCGGCAGCTTTCCCATAGAGGGCAGAGGCAAAATTAGTGTTTCCTGCTTCTGTGAGCTCTTTTGCAGATACTGTGCTCGTCGCATAGCCCAGAGAGCGTTCTTCTCTGGCGATTCCAAGCGCGGTGACCACTACTTCGTTCAGCGACATAATATCAGGAACAAGTGAAAAGTCAATTACAGAGCGGTTTCCAATTTCTACCTCTTCAGTAAGATATCCTATGAACGAGAAGACCAGATGTGAACCACCTTCTGGTACTGCTAATGAGTACTTTCCATCTATATTGGTAGCAGTGCCAACTGATGTTCCTTTTACCAATATAGTTACGCCGGGTAAGGGCAACCCTGCGTCATCGGTAATCGTGCCGGTAACTTCCTGCTGCGCCCATGCCAGTTGGCACCATCCGAGCAGAAAAGCTACAAATGAAATCAAAAAGTAATTTTTCCTCATAATGATTTTATTGTTTAAGTGATCAATATCAGCCCGTCAAACAATTGAGTGTTGCCGACGAACAGGAAATCTCTCCCAATAATGAAGTGAAAGAAGGTGAGATTTTAATACAAGGTAATTAGCTGGAAAATAATAATCAAGTAATTTATAAGAAATGTGTGCGCACACATACCTCATGTGTTCGCACACATAAACTTCTTATCTGTTTTTGCAATAAGGATATTTTAGCTATTTTCGTATCTGGCAATTTTTTGGTGGTTTAACGCAACAATGACCAGGGGCTGGAAATAGATATGAACAAGAAAAAAGTTAGGATAAAAGACATAGCAAAGTTGGCTGGCGTCTCCGTAGGCACGGTTGATCGGGTTTTGCACAACAGAGGGCGGGTTTCTGAAGAGGCGCTAAAAAAAGTCTTAAACACCTTGAAACAGATAGATTACAAACCGAATCTGATTGCCCGTACCTTGGGGACCAGTAAAGCCTATTACATCGCCGCATTAATTCCTGACCCGACATTGGATGATTATTGGCAGCAGTCTGTTTGGGGAGTGGAGCAGGCAGAAGCAGAATGGTCGCAATATGATTTCCATATCAGACCTTACTATTTTAACCTCTATGACAAACATTCGTTCCAAAAAGTATCACAGGCAGCTTTAAATGACCAGCCTGATGGCGTTTTACTAGCGCCTATTTTTTATCAGGAGACGATTCCGTATTTCAAGCAATTGACCGGCGCCGGTATTCCCTATGTGCTATTCAATACAAATATTTCGGATGCAGCTCCCCTGAGTTTTATTGGCCAGAACTTGTATGACAGTGGAAAAGTGGGTGCCGAGTTGCTCCAAATAGGACAGGACACGCAGGGTAGCTACGCAATTCTTCACATAAATGAAGACAGCCAAAATTCAATCCATCTTATGGAAAAGGAAAAAGGGTTTAAAGCCTACTTCAGGGAAAAGAACAGCGGGGCTTCCGTAAAATCGTTAAACTTAAGCAATCATGACGGAAGTGTCATTCAGAAAGAAATCACTGCTTTAGTAGCCGATCAGGATCTAAATGGTATCTTAGTCACCACATCGAAAACGGTTTCGCTTGTCGCTTCAGTATTGAAAAAGCAACACAACAATAAGGTGCGTTTAGTAGGTTATGATTTGCTCGAAAGCAACGTGCAATGTTTAAGATCGGGGGGAATCGATTTTCTGATCAATCAAAACCCAAAGAGGCAGGCCGCATTAGGGATCAGCTATCTTGCAAAATATTTACTATTTAAAATAAAGCCTCCGAAAACGGATCTGTTTCCACTCGAAATTATTACAAAGCAAAACCTGGATTCCTACTTAAATTCTGCGATCCATTAAAGATCCGCTCATTCATACTTCGCTTAATGAAAATATTTCCTGCATCAATTGCCACTTCTCTCCCTTGGCGGCTCCGGGCAGTGGTTCCTGGTATTTCCACATGAGATCTTCCCACTCCTGAACTTTGGGGTTTTTAGCATCCAGGGCAGCCTTCCTTTCAAAACTAAAATCAGGTTGAACTTCTATGACCATTACCAACCGGGTGCCTCTTCTATAGATTTCCATAGCTTCTATGCCACCTTCTTTGATGCTTTGATAAACTTCGGGCCAGATTTTCTGATGCAGCCGCTCGTATTCTGAAATCAGTGCTTCGTCATCTTTCAGATCTACCATC
>CAZWQB010000104.1:0-11188 GCA_964636035.1 uncultured Roseivirgaceae bacterium | reverse complement strand
TACTGGTATTTGTCCCTGATATCCGCAGGGGTATCAATATATTTAATATCCACAGGAACATCTAAGTTTTTAAACACCGCGGTGGCCAGATCATTGAAGGTTCGCGCAATGCCACTTCCCAGATTGTAGATTCCGGAATCTTTTCTGTGATGCATTAAGAAGTAGCAAACATCCACCACATCCTCTACATAAACAAAGTCCCGCATTTGCTCCCCGTCTTTAAATTCCGGATTGTGCGAGCGAAATAATTTCATTTCGCCTGATGCTTTTATCTGGTTATATGCATGCCAGATTACTGAAGCCATTCGCCCTTTATGGGCTTCTCGGGGGCCATACACATTAAAAAATTTAAGCCCCGCCCAGTAAAAAGGCTTCTGATCCTGCTTTAAAGCCCATTTGTCAAATTCATTTTTAGAAATGCCATAAGGATTCAATGGTTTCAACTGCTCAGGAAGTGAGTCATCCACATCGCTATAGCCCAATTCTCCAAGTCCATAGGTGGCCGCTGAAGAGGCGTAAACCAACGGTATCTGATAAGCCACACACTTTTTCCACACATCTTTTGTGTATTCCAGGTTCAGCTTTTCCAAAAGCTCCCAGTCAAATTCCGAGGTATCCGTCCTTGCTCCAATGTGAAAAATAAATTCCACTTCTTCCCCATTTTCTTCTAACCAACTAATAAATTGGTCACGATCTATCTTTTGTTGGATACTCAGGCCATGCAGGTTTTTATTTTTGTTCTCGTTGTCGAAATTATCAACAGCTATAATGGCCTTAAACCCCTCGTTGTTTAATTTTTGAATAAGGTTGCTTCCAATAAATCCAACAGCTCCTGTTACTACTATCATTGTTCAATGGTTCTTGATATGAGATTCTTTTTTTTCAGATGCAATTTAAAGAATTAATTGAATTACAATGTGCCAATGTCATCAATCCTTATGCGGCGCTTATCTTTGGCTTCAAAACTTCCTATATTTGCATTTCTTTTAGTTTTGTGAAATATGATATATGTTAGTCGTAAAGAGCATTTCAACGCTGCTCATAAACTGTACAATCCCAATTGGAGCAAGGAGAAGAACATCGAAGTTTTTGGTCCCTGTGCCAACGAGCATTGGCATGGACACAATTTTGAAATGATTGTAACAGTAAAGGGCATGCCAGATCCGGATACCGGATTTGTGGTTGATCTGAAAGCGCTTAGTACTGTCATAAGGAATGAGGTAATCGAAAAGCTGGACCATAAGAATTTAAACCTGGACGTGGATTTTATGCAGGGAAAAATGGCCAGTTGTGAAATCCTGATCATGGAGATTTGGAAGATACTGGAGCCTGCTGTGCGTACCATTACCACCACCGGAAAGCTCCATGCGATCAGGCTATATGAAACACCGCGGAATTATGTGGAATACTTTGGAGAGTAGGGTTTGGGTTTTAGGGTTTAGGTCTTAGATATCAGGTGTTAGGGTTGGAGTCCAGTATCTTGAGAGTGGCCTTTGGTTTTCTTGCGGGAGCGTTTAGGGCTTACAATTTCGCTTTGCGTTCTTTGCGGTTTTCCCTTATTTTTTGCACGAGAAAGTTTGGCGGCAATTTTCCCGGATTAGCCATGAGTGTTAGGCATAAGTTAGGTTGAGCGGAATCTTTCAATTCATCATTTAAAATTCACCTTTTAAAATTTCGAAATTGAACTATTATATCATTGCAGGAGAGAAGTCGGGTGATCTGCACGGTTCTAACCTGATCAAGGCACTAAAGCAAGAAGACCCATCTGCAACGATCAGGTGCTGGGGTGGGGATGAAATGAAGCAAGCGGGTGGTGACCTTGCGGTGCATTATCGTGAGATTGCTTTTATGGGCTTCTGGGAGGTAGCGACCAATCTTTTTACCGTCTTAAGGTACCTGGCCTGGTGCAAGAAAGATATTAAGGCTTTTGACCCGGATGTGATCATTTTGATCGATTATGCCGGCTTCAATATGAAGATTGCAAAGTTTGGCAAGCAAAACGGCTATAAAACCTTTTATTATATCTCCCCAAAAGTTTGGGCATGGAACCAGTCGCGGGCGTTGAATATAAAAAAGCATGTAGACCGAATGTTTGTAATCCTGCCTTTTGAAACCACTTTTTATAAAAGTTATGACTACAAAGTAGACTATGTTGGCAATCCACTTTTGGATGCTATCAATGCTTTTGAGGTAAACCGAAGCTTTTTGCAGGAAAACAATCTTACCCAGAAACCGGTGATTGCTATACTTCCCGGCAGCAGGAAACAGGAAATAGCCAATATGCTTTCCGTAATGCTGGAAGTAGCAGACAATTTTCCGGAGTATGACTTTGTGGTGGCGGGGGTAGACAACGTACCTGAAAATTTTTACGAACAGGTCAAGGAACATCCTGCTGTGAGCATTGTTTTTAACAACACCTACAATCTACTGGCACATGCACGGGCGGCGGTGGTAACTTCTGGCACTGCCACGCTGGAGACAGCCCTCTTTAATGTACCACAGGTGGTATGCTATAAAACGAGTACAATTTCCTATAAAATTGCCAAAGGATTAATAAAAGTTGATTACATCTCGCTGGTCAATTTGATTGCCGCAAAAGAGGTGGTAAAGGAACTGATACAGCATGAAATGAATGCAAGGGTGGTGTCAGCTGAACTGAAAAAGATTGCTGCGGAAACGCCGGATCGACAGGAAATGCTGGGCGAATATCAGAAGCTGCGAGAATTAATGGGAAATGAAAAAGCCTCGCAGAATACTGCAAGGCTTATGGTAAAATATTTGCAAACGGAGCATTAAGCCCATCGTCGCTAAGCTACTTTAAGCTTATTGTATTTAGATTTATCGAACTTGCTTTCGGCGTAATCGCGAGAAATCACCAGGTGATCCACTTCTTTGCTGGAAGGAAGTTCAAACATGGCATCGGTAATGATGGCTTCACAGATAGATCGCAGTCCCCGTGCACCCAACTTAAATTCAAGGGCCTTCTCCACAATGTAATCCAGTGCGTCATCTTCAAACTCAAGGACGATGCCTTCCATTTCAAAAAGCTTCTTGTATTGTTTTGTCAAAGCGTTTTTGGGTGTGGTCAAAATTTGCAGCAGGATTTCCTTGCTCAGCGAGTCCAGATGCGTTAACACAGGAAGCCTTCCAATCAACTCCGGAATTAGTCCGAATGATTTTAGATCCTGCGCTGTAATGTACTTTAGCAAATGGTCCTCGTCGATCCTGTCACGTATTTTATCACCTCCGGAAAAGCCGAGAGGCATCGTATTTAACCTGTTTGCGATGTTTCTGGCTATGCCGTCAAAAGCGCCACCACATACAAAGAGGATATTTTCAGTGTTCACACTGATCATTTTTTGATCCGGGTGTTTCCTGCCTCCCTGTGGCGGTACGTTCACTACAGTTCCCTCAAGCAGCTTCAATAGAGCCTGCTGAACGCCCTCTCCACTGACATCTCTGGTAATTGAGGGATTGTCTGATTTTCTTGCAATTTTATCCAGCTCATCGATGTACACAATTCCTCTTTCGGCTGCCTCTACGTCGTAATTTGCAGCTTGCAGCAGCCGCGTCAGAATGCTCTCAACATCTTCACCCACGTAACCGGCTTCTGTCAGAACAGTTGCATCGGCAATGCAAAAAGGCACTTGAAGAATTTTTGCGAGCGTTCTTGCAAGGTAGGTTTTACCCGTACCAGTTTCTCCGACCATGATGATATTAGATTTTTCAATCATAATATCTTCATCTACTTTCTTCTGCATCAACCTTTTATAATGATTATACACAGCAACGGAGATCACTTTTTTTGCCTCATCCTGTCCCACCACATATTGATCCAGATACTTTTTCATATCTGTGGGTTTAATAAGGTTGAACTTAGGAGCGGTTTGCTTCTGCTTGGTTTTGAGTTCTTCAGAAAGAATCTGTTGTGCCTGAGAGATACATTTGTCACAAATATGTGCATTGATCCCTGAGATCATTAAATCAACATCTTTCTTATTTCTCCCGCAAAATGAGCAAGTTACTTGAGCCATTATTTTTTGATTCTTAATTATTCAATGTGAAAATGTACCAAAAAATCTTCTAGTTTATCAGTATACCCATAAAGAGGATAGCACTTAAATTAGTTCATTGATACATTAGTTAATTGCAAAGCAATTACTTCTTTCTTTCCAGTACTTCGTCGATGAGCCCGTAAGCTTTTGCTTCCTCTGCGCGCATCCAGTAGTCTCTGTCAGAATCTCTTTCTATCTCTTCAAAGGTTTTTCCGCTGTGCTTTGCCATGATATCATATAATTCTTTTTTCAATGACATGATCAGCTTCAGAGATATTTCCATATCCTTTGACTGCCCCTGCATGCCGCCGGAAGGCTGATGTATCATTACTCTTGAATGCGGTAACGCAGATCTCTTCTTTTCTGCTCCACCGCACAGTAGCACTGCCCCCATGGAAGCTGCCAGTCCTGTACATATCGTGGCTACGTCAGGATTGATGTACTGCATGGTGTCATATATACCCAAACCCGCGGTAACGGAACCTCCAGGACTGTTAATATATAATAAAACATCTTTTTTGGCGTCCACTGATTCCAAAAACAGCAATTGGGCAGTAATAATGTTCGCTATATTATCATCCACGCCCATTCCCAGAAAAATAATTCTATCCATAATCAGGCGCGAGAACACATCAATTTCCCTGAAATTTGTGGGACGCTCTTCAATTACAGCACGTGTCATGCTTTCTACACGTGTCACATAACCGTCAAACGCAGTACCACTAATTCCCTGGCCTTTTACTGCAAAATTTCTAAACTCATTCTTATCGATCATTTTATAAAAATTTTCGTGTTAAATTATTTGTAAAAAATTAAGAAGATTCCCTGAAGTTACAAACTTACAAAAGTTTTTTATCGCTGAATTTAATTCAGGCTATTGACCTGAGCTGAAACTAAAATTACTGTAGTCGTTAAATATATGCAATCCCAGTGCCTGGGTATTTATGCCCGTCAACTAATTCCTTAGGCCATCACCAGGTAAGTACAAACGAAACAGCACAGGCGCTGGTTATCAGAAATGCTGCGTACTATGCAAAACGGAAGAAAAAAGTCCCTCGATTTTTCGAAGGACTTTTCAATTATTGTGAGACGATGTTTTTAAATTCCTCTACGTCTACTTCCTTTTCTTCAATGGAAATCTTTTCTTTTATCGCGTTGAACACTTTTTCAGATTTCACCTGGTTAAACACGCGCATATAATTTTCACCTTTTTCGCTCTGCAGATAATTTTGGACGAACACATCCAAATTGTCGTCAAATTGCCCTAGAAGCCCCGAAGAAGCAAGTTGTTCCTTTATCAGATCTTTTGCTTTGCCTTCAATATCTTCATTTTCAACCTTAATTTCCTGATCCTCGCTGATTCTGTTCTGAATCAACGTCCATTTGATGTCTTTGGCATAAGCATCATACTCCTTCTGAATGTCTTCCTCCGTTATTTTTCCTTCGTTAGAAGCCAGAAGCCATTTTTTTAGAAATTCGTTTGGCAGTTCCACCTCGGTGTCAGCGATGATAGCCTCCTGTATGGAGTTGTTTAAATAAGCCTCTGTTTCTCGTTTGTAATTTTGAGAGATGGTTTCTTTTACTTTGTTTTTGAATTCCTCTTCAGACTTTACAACGTCCTTTCCGAATATTTTGTCAAAAAACTCCTGGTCCAATTCTGCGGATTCCTGACGATTTACATTCAAAACCTCCAATTCAAACTGTCCGGAGAAGCCTTTCGCTGTTTCCAGATCCGTGTTGAAAACAGCGGAAATTGTTTCAGCATCTTTAAATGCTTCGTTGATATCAAAGGATACTTTATCTCCTTTAGAAACACCAATAAAATTAGACAGTACCTTTTCTTCCACGCGGTCAAGCGGTATAGACAACTTCTCCTCAAATTCTCCCTCGGCAGCCTTTACTTCGCCATATAGGAAATCACCCTTCTCACTTGTTTCAGGGTTTGTCATCTTGCCATATTGCTTCTGTAAATTGGAAATGGTTTCGGCTATTGAATCATCATCTACCTTTATTTCGTAACGGGTAACTTTCTTGCCTTCAAGGTTGTACTTGAAATCATCTATCAAACCGAGTTCGTACTGAAAGTTAAAATCCTTCTGATTGTCCCAATCAATTTTATCCGCATCTTCTAAATTAGGAAGCGGTTCTCCTAAAATCTGGATTTTATTTTCTTTGATATAATCCTGAACCGCGTGAGACAACATGTGGTTGATTTCGTCGATCAGAATAGATTTGCCATACATTTTTTTAATCAATGCAGGTGGAACTTTACCTGGTCTAAAGCCTTTCAGTTGAGCCTTTTTCCCATAATCCTTCAGTTTTTCTTGAACTTTAGGTTGATAATCAGCCTCGCTTAACGTAATTTTAATTGAAGCTTCGGTAGAATTCCTTTTTTCTAGTGTAATGTCCAACTTTAGAAGATTTAAAAATGATGAACTTTGTTAAAATAAAAACCCTCAATCTGTTCCCGATGGTTTCGGTTCGTGACTGAGGGTTATGAGTGCGGATGGAGGGAGTCGAACCCACACGCCGCGAGGCGCTAGATCCTAAGTCTAGTGCGTCTACCAATTTCGCCACATCCGCTTTTCAATTTTGTATGTCTTCTATAAGTCCAGGCCTATCAGATAAACATTGCTGAAAAATTGAAGTGCAAATGTATGTGATATTTCTAAAAAGGACAATTATTTTGATTTATTTTTTTTCAATAATTTAATCTTAATTATACTTATAATTATTAATTAAAACGTATCTTAAAAAAGGTTTAAATCAGGATATTTACATAAACTTGACGTCGGCTTAAATCAAACTATACACTTGATTAATATTAGGGGCTGCTGGCACATCATCATTCTATTGTTTAAAAAAGTGCTACAAAAATGTGGTTTTGCGATTTGAAGATGCGCTTAAACGAAATTTAGAAGAACCCTGGCTAATTTGGTTTGCTTATCGCAATTCAGTCCGGACCATAAAGTGCCAATTTGTTTAACAAATGGTAACATGGAGGCTTTTATATAATAGCGTATTGAATCTCATGATCCACGTGAGGATATTTAAAAAAATTGGTTGACGGAACAGATGAAGAAACTTATATGTGGAATTTTATTGAATTTTGTCTTTTGCATGTATGGTAACAATTGATTTAGAAGCGGAAAGAAAAGAAATACTGAGGAGATATCGAAAATTATTAAGACATGCAAAGCCATTCCTGAAGGATGGAGATGCAAGATTAATAAAGAAGGCTTTCAATACTTCCCTCGAAGCGCACAAGGAAATGCGCAGAAAATCAGGGGAACCGTACATTTTTCATCCCCTGGCAGTTGCTCAAATTGCAATTGATGAGATTGGCCTGGGGACTACTTCAATTGTATCTGCCCTGCTGCACGATGTGGTAGAGGATACCGAAATGGAAATTGAGGATATCCATCGGGAATTCGGGCCAAAAGTAGCCCAAATTATAGATGGCCTCACCAAAATTTCAGGAGTGTTCGAACACGGAAGTTCCCAGCAGGCAGAGAACTTTCGAAAAATGTTGTTAACCCTGTCTGAAGATGTCAGAGTAATTCTGATCAAGCTGGCTGACAGGCTCCATAACATGAGAACGCTGGACAGCATGCCTCAGAACAAGCAGTTAAAGGTAGCTTCGGAAACAATTTACCTTTATGCTCCCCTTGCGCACAGGCTTGGGTTATATGCCATCAAATCAGAACTGGAAGATTTATACCTGAAATTCACCGAATCCCAAAGGTACCGGGAGATTGCTGCCAAGATTAGCGCGACTCGGGCTGCTCGTGCTAAGTTTATTAAAAACTTTGTAGGGCCGCTTGAAGCGGAGCTCTCCCGTCAGGGATTTAAATTCGTGATAAAAGGAAGGCCAAAGTCCATTTTCTCCATCTATAATAAAATGAGAAAGCAGGACATTCCATTCGAAGAGGTGTACGATCTTTTTGCCATAAGAATCATCCTGGATACCGACCTTGAAAGTGAGAAAGCAGATTGCTGGCAGGTTTACTCTATTGTAACAGATTTTTACAAGCCCAATCCGGACCGGTTGCGCGACTGGATCAGTACACCAAAAGCCAATGGCTATGAATCGCTTCACACCACAGTGATGAGTCGCTCAGGACAATGGGTTGAAGTGCAGATCAGAACCCTCAGAATGGACGAAATTGCCGAAAAAGGATACGCAGCACATTGGAAGTACAAAGACAAAATAGCAGGAAATCCACAGGGTTCAGGGCTGGAACAGTGGATTGGTCGGGTGAGGGACATGCTAGAGCAGAACGATTCCAGTGCCATAGAATTTGTGGATGATTTCCGCTCTAACCTTTTTAATGAAGAAGTTTTTGTGTTTACTCCAAAAGGTGAGTTGAAAACGCTGCCGCACGGGGCAACAGCATTGGATTTTGCGTTTGAGATCCATACCGAGATTGGTGCTTCCTGTTTGGGGGCAAAGGTGAATCAGCGGCTTGTTCCTTTAAACTATATCCTCAACAACGGCGATCAGGTAGAAATCCTGACATCGAAAAAGCAAAAACCCAGCGAAGATTGGTTGCGCTTCGTGGTCAGCTCCAAAGCCAAGTCTAAAATAAAGGAGGTACTAAAAGAAGAGAAGAAAGCTGCAGCTACAGAAGGAAGGGAAATTGTTGAGCGGAAGCTGAAACAAATGAAGCTGCACTTAAATAATGAAACCATAAATCAGTTGCGGGCTTTCTTTGATGCGAAAACGCCCCTGGATTTTTTCTACAAAGTCGGGAAGGGAACAATTGATCCGAAAGACATCAAGAAATTTCGTGCAGTACGGTCACGTGTGGAAGGAACAAAAAAAGAATTTATATCTGACGCCAAATCTTTTGAAAAGGAAATTTCCAAAGTGGTGGGCCAGGACAGGGATATGCTCTTGATTGGCGAGGATATGGACGTGATCGAGTACAAGCTCGCAAAATGCTGCAACCCCATTCCGGGCGACGAGGTCTTCGGCTTCGTGACCGTCAACGAAGGAATAAAAATTCACAGAAACTCGTGCCCCAATGCCATGGAGTTGCTTTCAAACTACGGCTATCGGGTGGTCAAGGCAAAGTGGACGTCGCAGCATGAACTGGCTTTTCTTGCCGGCCTGAAAATTATTGGTACAGATAGGGTGGGCCTAATCAATGACATTACCAAAATTATTTCCAACGAGCTGAAGGTAAATATGAGGTCCATTACTATCGAAACGGAAGATGGCATATTTGAGGGAAATATCATGTTGTATGTAAATGACACCAAGCATCTGGATGTTCTTATTCATAAACTGGAGAAAGTAAACGGAGTGGTAAAAGTGAATAGGTATGATTCTGAGAAGGTTACGTAACCGACTTCCGGCTTTTTCTTATTCCATTCTTTGATATTGCTGAAGATAACAAGATGCTCCACTGTAGCTTCGACTGTGGTTTGTGAAAGATTTCACACTTAAGGAGTATTGTACTATCTTTGCATTTTGTCATTTTGAAAAACAGGGGCTTTAGTTATGGCACTCAATGAATCTGCATTTGTAGAAGTAAAAAAGATATTTACAGCATACCTGGAAAACAAAGGGTTGAGGAAAACACCTGAGCGGTATGCTATATTGGAGGAGATATACAGCAGGGCGGGCCACTTTGATGTAGAGTCTTTGTATATAAGCATGAAAAATAAAAATTACCGGGTTAGTCGTGCCACTGTTTACAATACCCTGGACCTTTTGGTAGAGTGCGACCTGGTAAGCAAACACCAGTTTGGAAAAAACCTGGCTCAATACGAAAAATCTTATGGCTACAAGCAGCACGATCATTTAATTTGCACAGAATGCCACAAAGTAGTTGAGTTTTGTGATCCCAGAATCCATAACATCCAAACCATGGTGGGAGAGCTGTTAAATTTTAGAATTTTGCACCACTCTCTTAATTTGTACGGCGTTTGTGGAGATTGCCAGGCAAGGATCAATGCCCGACAAGCTTTAGAAGAGCCTGTTCGTAAGTTGGGCAACCGGTAGTCTCAAATAATATACTTATCTATAGGAAGTTAGGATGAATTTTAAAGAAGAAGTATCAGAAGACGTTTTGTTATTGGCATTCGAGGGAGATTTAATTGGGGGGGAAGATACTCAAATCGTATTGAATAAAGTTCAGGAACATATTAATAATGGCACCATCAGGTGTATAATCGATATAGCAGAAGTACGGTTTATCAACAGCAGCGGTATTGGCTTTTTAATCACCATACTTACTAAGTTCCGCAACAAGGAGGGAGAATTGGTTGTAATCCATCCCTCTGAACAGGTGAAGAAGTTGCTGATCATCACCAAATTGAACGCCATATTCAATGTACTGGTCAATAAAGAAGAAGCATTCAAGAGACTTGCTAATATTTAGAACGTCCTCTTCACTTTCTGTAACAATTAAATTGAAATAACAAATATCAAAATTTTTAAAAATGAATGTAGATGTATTACTGGGTTTGCAGTGGGGGGATGAAGGCAAAGGCAAAATAGTAGATTATCTGGCTCCAAAATACAATGTCGTAGCCAGGTTTCAGGGTGGACCCAACGCAGGCCATACCCTCGAGTTCGATGGGATCAAACACGTATTGCATCAAATACCATCAGGAATTTTTAGAAAAGATATTAAAAATATCATCGGAAACGGTGTGGTGCTGGACCCTGTTATTTTGAAAAAGGAGATTGATAACCTGGCACAGTTTAACCTCGATCTGAAGGAAAACCTGTGCATTTCCAAAAAGGCACAGTTGATTATACCCACACACCGGCTTTTAGATGCTGCCTATGAAAAAGCAAAGGGAGATCAGAAAATTGGCTCTACTTTAAAGGGAATTGGACCCACTTACCAGGATAAAATAGCAAGACTGGGCTTGAGAGTGGGAGATATTGTACTTCCTAACTTTCAGGAAAAGTACAATGCACTTACAGGGCTGCATAAAACCATCTTAGGATTTTATAATTTTGAGTATGATTTGGAGCAAATTGAAAAGGATTTCTTTGAAGCCATTGATTTTATAAAGTCTTTTGAACTGATAGATAGCGAATACCACATCAACGACGCAATAAATTCCAGGAAAACGATTCTGGCAGAGGGAGCCCAGGGTTCCTTGCTGGATGT
>CAZWQB010000103.1:6669-11191 GCA_964636035.1 uncultured Roseivirgaceae bacterium | reverse complement strand
TCTGAACTACTGGAATATGACAGGACGGAATTAGTGGGACAGCCGATGAAGTCATTTTTTGTGGATAAGGAATTTTCCGCTAAAGTAAGCGACACCCTGTTTGGCGACGGGAGGCTTCAGAACGAAGAGAGCAGTTTTGTAACCAAATCAGGCAAAATTATTCCAGTACTTTATTCGGCAGCCAATATCTATGATGATGAGAAAAATACCCAAAGCTATGTCTGTGTTGCTCAAAACATCTCAGTTATAAAAAAAGCACAGGAGAATTTGGAGAATTACTCCAAAAGGCTGGAGAAGTCAAATAAAGAATTAGACCAGTTTGCGTATGTGGTATCCCATGATCTGAAGGCGCCGTTGCGGGCCATTTATAACCTATCGCAGTGGATAGAGGAAGACATAGCAGACAAGCTTTCAGAAGAAAATAAAAATCAAATGACCATGTTGAGAGGAAGAGTCAACCGGCTTGAAGCTTTGATCAATGGCATTTTGGAGTATGGAAAAATAGGGAAATCAGAGGTAGAGGAAGGATTGGTTGACGTAAACGTGCTGCTTCATGATATTTTGGATTTACTGGCACCCCCTCCGGCATTTGAAATTAAAATAGGAAATAACATGCCGGTGTTTCGAACAGCGGGCACAAGGCTTCATCAGGTGTTTTCGAATTTGATCGACAACGCTCTTAAGCACCACACCAAAGCGTCGGGAGAAGTAGAAATATCGGTTACAGAACATGATTCATTTTACACGTTTTGTGTAAGGGATAATGGTCCGGGCATCGAGCCCCAGTATCACGATAAAATTTTTGTGATTTTTCAAACTCTGGAGGCAAGAGATAAAGTCGAAAGTACTGGCATCGGCCTTAGCCTCACCAAAAAGATCCTTGAAGAAAATGGATGTAAAATTTGGGTTGAATCGGAAATCGATAACGGCAGTAAATTTTTCTTTACCTGGCCCAAATGACCATTAAGGATGAAGCTTTATCGCTGCTGAGGAAATTTTCAAATGACAACTGCAAATTAGCATTGGTCCAAAGTACAGGCACATTCTTTTGGGCTATTATTATGTTACTTTGGTATTATTTAAAAATGGAAAATGGTTGACCGGTATTTCCTCAGGGTATACTTAGTACTGTGTTTGTTGCTCCTATGCTTTATAGGTTCAATCCATAAAACCCATGCCCAGTCCAGCCACAAATTGCAAGCCTTGTATATTTTTAGCTTTGCAAAATATGTGACCTGGGAAAAAGATACAAGTAAATTTGTAATAGGAGTTTTGGGTGAATCCGATATCATGCAGGAGTTGGAGGAAGGTGCTGTTCAAAGGAAGATTGGAGGTAAACCGGTCGAAATTCAGCAGTACAATACACTGGCAGATTTCCGTCATTGCCACATCCTGTATCTGCCCCGGGGCTACTCAAAGTTGTTGCCTCGTTTATTAGAGATCACGGAAGGAAAACCGATTTTGATCGTATCTGAAGAAGATCTGGCTAAGAAAGGCATTGCAATTAGCTTTTTTGTTGAAGATAATCGGCTCAGATTTAAAATTAATGTGGGGGTGATTAAAACACTCGGGTTGATCGTCAATAAGGGGCTGCTTGATTTGGCAGTAGTCATTTAGCGTCACTTCCAGCTTTTTGACGAAGCAAGAGTCCTTCATACTGTCAATGCCTGTAATTTGTTCGTCTTAGCCCAAAAGGCTTGGCGTTAACAATCTTTCTTCTTGAAACGAATTTACTGCGGTAAATGCATGAACGCTTTAATGCGGTTTTTCATCATCATTTTACCTGTATGATTATTTTACCTCTTGGATGGCCTTGCTCGCTAAGTGTGTGCGCTTCTCGTAAGCCTTTTTCCGTCAACGGAAAGGTTGAGCTGATAACGGGTTTAACTTTGCCGTCTTTAGCCAAATCCACTATCTCTTTTAAATGGCTTCCTCCTTCAATAGTAACAAAGCTCATTGCGCTAACGCCATGCTTTTTTTCAAGTATTGGGTCTGCTCCGCCCCAGATAGTTACCAATCTGCCGCCCTTGTTGATAACTTCATAGCTTCGTGCCAAAACGTCACCGCCAATCGTATCGAAAACAACATCTACCTGCTTTCCTAACACGGCGACGAAGTCCTCCTTATCATAAGGAATTACCTGATCAGCCCCCAGTTCTCGCACGAAATCAATATTTTTCTCGCTTGCAGTGGTACTTACCTTTGCCCCCAATGCCTTGGCAAACTGAACAGCCAAAGACCCAACTCCACCTGATCCCCCATGAATCAAGATGGTTTCTCCCTTCTTTAGCTTCGCAAAATCAACAAGTGCCTGCCATGCTGTAATACCTGCCAATGGTAGCGCTGCTGCCGCTGCGAAATTAAGGTTATCTGGCTTTAAAGCGAGCAACCCTTCGTCGATTGCAACAAATTCGGCATAGGCACCATTATCAAGCAGGTTTGTCTTGGCCAGAACAGCATCTCCCACCTTGTATTCTTTAACCTCCTCTCCCAATTGTTTTACAACTCCTGATACATCCAACCCAGGAATAAGAGGAAAGTCATATTTTATCTTTTCCTGCATCAAGCCCGAACGAATCTTGTAATCTACTGGATTGATAGACACTGCATGAATTTCCACAAGAACTTCGCTTTTTCCGGGAACGGGAAGGGGCATTTCTACTTCCTTCAACTGGTTGACATCGCCGTATGCATCAATAATTATAGCTTTCATCTGTACAAATTTGTTTTTAAATGGTCAGAACCTTGTCCCGGAATGGTTTCGGGATGGAATAACCTATTTGCACTTGAGGTAATTCCAACTCCCCAAGATCAGTTATTCTTTCGGACATTCTCGGTGGATATGGTTCCCCTTATGGTTAGGTTATTTCATCATAGGTTGCTTTTTTTCCAAGTTATCAATTTAACCTGAGTTTCAGTAAGTTTATCCAACAAAGTTGAAGGAACGTTGGAAATTTGGAAGTAGCATTTCATGCTCTATCACTATTCGATCTACATAAAATCTGATTTGGTTTATGCAAAATTTATTTGATATCGAATGCAAAAAATTTAATGTAGCTTGTAAAAGACGCAGGGGAACTTTCCTAGAAGGCGCCAGATGAAAAAATGCTAAAGGGATGAGAAAAAATGTGGTGGGATGAACCTTGAACTTAGGAATTAAAAATAGGCAAAATCAAAATTATCGATGATTTGCTTCATTGTGAATCGCCTCGTGGCCTCATTTTTGAAATTTAATCTATTCAAACATACCTGCGTGGTTAAAAGCAAAATCTTATAGGAGTCACCTGTCCCAACCCGATTTTTGCTTATTCTTTTTTGAAAAGGTTCATTTAAATCCTCTTTTTAATTTCTTTAGCCATTTTTTTACGACAAAATCCAGAAAAAATAGTATCCCTTTGCAATGATTTTTTTCGCCTTATGGATATTCGTTTTGACCCTCTGCCTGGTAGTGAAAGTTGTATTTAAAAGGAGGCAAAATTGCGGGAATATTACACACGGAGGGGCTCTCCGGGCTGAACCATTTATCATCTGATTCACATTAATAATCTACCTTTACCTGGAATAACAGGAGTTTTATTGCTCTTGGTTTAAAGCAGCATCTATAGGTTTAATCGGGATAAATTGAAGTGAAGAACAAAATGGAAGGTGAAAAATTGTGTGTGTCGGATCGATTTCAAAATGTTGCCCTCTTTTCTGAAGATCAGGCCGAACCTATCCTGGAGCTGGGTCTCTATGTGAGTAAGATGCCTCATTGTTTTATATACCTTGGTGAAGGAGTTCCTGCGATCATCGCTACAAAGTGTAGCCGGGAAATGGAATTAGACAAGTTGCTCCTTTTTTGCCAGGAGTCGGTAAAACCAGACGCCATAAGCGAAGTTAGAGGTTCCGACGTTCGCCAAAGTTTTGGGGACATACTGCCACCTGATGGATATTTTGCGAGCTTTCCTTTAGTTGATTCAACGGGAGTTCCACAAGGCGCATTTTGTGTGATGGACACTGCGCCAAACACGCTTGATGAACCGCAAAAAGTTGCGCTCGCTAATTTGTCTAAGCAGGTTGTTCAGCAAATTGCCGCAAAAAAAACATTGAATGCGTCGGCGGACAAGCAGGCAAAGATTTTTCAAAAGGCAATTTTTGAAAGTGAACGTTTCTTTCTAATGACCACCGACACTACCGGCGTCGTCAAATCATACAACAAAGGTGCAGAAAAAATACTGGGCTATTCCGCAGAGGAAATTGTGGACAAAGCCACCATCAGCTTGTTTATCGGGGAAGCGGGTATCAAGGCCCGGGCGGAAGCACTTTCAAAGGAATTCAATTGTCAGGTCGAGGCAGATGGCTTTACTGTAGCTGTTGAACGGGCGAAGAGGGGTCTTATTGATGAGGACGAATGGGTGGCTGTAAGAAAAACCGGAGAAAAGATCACCGTATCTGTGGTCGGGATTGCGTTGAAAGGGCAGCATGGTGAATTGGTAGGCTTTCTTGGAATTGGAACGGATGTTACTGAAAAGAAAAAAGCGGA
>CAZWQB010000103.1:0-6569 GCA_964636035.1 uncultured Roseivirgaceae bacterium | reverse complement strand
AATTGGTAGGCTTTCTTGGAATTGGAACGGATGTTACTGAAAAGAAAAAAGCGGAGATGGACCTGGTGCATTCCAGAAACTACTTCAAAAGTGTCATCAATGCTATTCCTCATCCTATGATGGTGAAAGACCGCCGGCATTATTGTGTAATGGTGAATGACCCCTGGCTTGCATTGACGCAGAGTTCCAGGCAGGAGGTAGAAGGAAGGCATACAGATGATATTTTTTCCCCAGAATTCGCGGGCCTGTCCTATGAAAAAGATGAAGAATGCTTCAGGTCAGGTGAAAAAAATGCAACAGAAGAGTTGGCGTTTAAATATAAAACAGCCGAAGGCGAAACGGCGACCTTTGCCGCCCTTTTTTACAAGACAGTTTTCCAAAACGATCTGAAGGAAGAATTTATCGCAATATCTGTTATAGATATTTCAGAACGAAAGGAAGCTGAAAAAAGATTGGCGAAAAATGAGCAAAAACTGAGGGCGCTGATAGAGAATTCTCTAGATCATATAGTGATTCTGGAGGCGGATGGGCGCATCAGGTACGGCAGTCCTTCTTTGTTTCGATCGTCTGGCTTTGATGAAAGCGAAGTTTTAGGAAGGTTTTGCTCTGACTTCATCCATGAGGATGACATGGAAAGGGTGGTCAATACATTTAGAGGTGCAATAGACGAGAAAGGCGCCCTCTATAGGGATGAATTCCGGTATAGAAAATCAGATGGAGCGTGGATGACCCTGGAGGTAGTAGGTAAAAACGCCCTGGATGATGAAGCCGTCCACGGCGTGGTACTCAACCTGAGAGATATTACCGAGCGGAAGCGTGCAGAAGCTGAATTGGCCCGAACTGAACAAAGGTACAGTGCTTTTGTGCAGAATTCTTCAGACATAATTTCCATTTTGGAGGCCGATGGCACCTACCGTTACCAGAGCCCTTCTTTTTATGAATTCACCGGCTATAAAGAGGAAGAAATAATAGGAAAGTCTACCCTGGATTACATTCATCCGGATTACATTGAAAATGCTACGGAAATTTTCAAAGCAGCCATTCGGGAGCCGGGAAGTAGCTACAAAGACGAATTCCTTTTTAAGAAAGCGAATGGAGACTGGATCACACTGGAGGTGCACGGTAAAAACGTCCTGAACGATGAAATAATTCGGGGAGTGGTGGTGAATTGCCGGGACGTAACGGAACGTAAAAAAATAGAAGAGGAGATAAGAATCAAAAGCAGGATGTTGCAGGGAATTACCTCCAATATGCCAGTGGTTATTTTTAGGGTAGATAAAGAGGGCTTTTTTACTGAATCAATTGGCGCGGGTCTGAAAAAAATCGGTTTCCAGGAAAATGAGGTGGTAGGGCAGAAAATAGAGGACTTATTTCCCGAATTGGCAGAAGAAATAACACGGGCATCCATCGGTGAATTTGCAACTGCCCTTCTGGAGAGCAAGGATGAGGCCAACCCCTGGTTTTATGAGTTTTACTCGTTCCCTGATAAAGACAAACAAGCGGGCGGATGGATCGGCTTTGGACTGGATGTATCCGACAGCAAGATTCATGAAGAAAGCCAGAAACAATATGCTGCTACCCTTGAAAAAATTAACAAGGAGTTGGATCAGTTTGCTTATGTGGTATCTCACGATCTGAAAGCACCCCTGAGGGCTATCAACAATCTGTCAGAGTGGATAGAAGAGGATCTTGGAGATGCTTTGAATGAAAATGAAGATGTAAAAAGTAATATGACGCTGCTCAGGAAGAGAGTAAAGCGAATGGAGTCTCTCATCAATGGCATACTGGAATATTCGCGGGCTGGCAGATCAGAGATTGAATATGAACACATAGATACCGGCCAATTGTTGGATGAGGTTTGTGGCAGCATTGAGATTCCGAAAAATTTTACCTTGGATAAGGCAGCTATGCCAGTCATAGTGGGCAGCAGGCTGCGGCTTGAGCAGGTTTTCTCGAACCTGATCAATAATGCTGTAAAGTACCACGATAAAGAGATTGGCAATATAAAAATTTCATACGAGCAGACCGGGCGTTTCCACCAGTTTTCGGTAGCAGACGACGGACCCGGCATAGAACCTGAGTACCATGAGAAGATTTTTGTGATCTTTCAGACATTGGTGTCGAAGGACAAGATGGAAAGTACCGGGGTGGGACTGGCAATTGTAAAGAAAATAATAGAGGAACAAGGAGGGGAAATATGGCTAAACTCAAGCCCGGGCGAAGGTTCAACATTTACCTTCACCCTACCTGTCAAAAAATAAGCAATGTATAACCAGTTATAAAACAAATGGAAGATTCTAAAATAAACATCCTTTTAGTTGAAGACGACGAAGTCGACATCATGAATGTACAAAGGGCATTCAAAAAGAACAGAATTACTAACTCATTATTTGTAACACGAAATGGCCTCGAAGCATTGGACTTATTGCGTGGCAAAGGAGAGCAGATTGTAACGCCTATTCCAAAGATTATTTTACTTGATATCAACATGCCAAAAATGGGTGGGCTTGAGTTTCTTACAGAACTGAGAAAGGATGAAAAGCTAAAGAGCCTGAGTGTTTTTGTGATGACCACCTCAAATGAAGATAAAGATAAGATAGCCGCTTATAATTTAAACGTGGCAGGCTATATTTTAAAGCCACTGTCATTCGAAAGCTTTGTAAGTGCAGTGGCCATTCTTAGCCATTACTGGCAGTTGTGCGAAAGACCCTGATAAAACATGAATTCCAAAATCAAAGTACTACTCATAGATGATGATGAAGTAGACAGAGCCACTGTAAAGCGAGCCTTTAAAGGCACTGATCTGAACTGCGACATTACCGAATGTGAAGATGCCGGAGTGGCAATTCGTATGCTCAAAGCGCAGCAATTTGATTGTGTGTTTTTAGATTACTTGCTGCCCGGAACCGACGGACTCATGCTGCTAAGGAAGCTTAGAGCGGAAGGAATAAGTACGCCCATCGTGATTATTACCTCTCAGGGGGATGAAAAAATTGCAGTAAAGATGATGAAGGCTGGTGCAACAGATTACTTAATAAAGACGCAGTTAAATGCACACAGCATTGTGCAAATAATAAGGAATGCTGTGAGGATACAGGAAATTGACTCGCAGAGGATCCAAACAGAACTCGCGCTCAAAGAAAGTGAATCCAGGTTGGCGGAAGCGCAACGGATAGCAAAACTGGGCAACTGGGAATATGATTTTAAAGATGAGACCATTTATTGGTCAAAAGAAGTCTATCGGATACTCAACAAAAATCCGGAGACCTTTAACCCCAATTTAAAAAATTTCTACGCTTGTTATCATCCTGACGATGTATCACTGATAAAAAATGCCATCAGGGATACGATCAAAGGGAAATCATTTAATCTCGACTTTCGGATTAGCGGCACAGGCGGATTACAGAAATTTGGAAATACGCAGGGACACACCTTGCTGGATGATAAGGGTAATCCAATAAAAATAATAGGTACTATACAGGATATTACTGAAAGAAAGCAGGTAGAACAGGAACTCATCAAGGCCAAACAATTAACTGAGGAAACCAGCAAGGCAAAGGAGCAGTTTTTGGCTAACATGAGCCATGAAATACGAACCCCTATGAATGCCATTATTGGCTTTGCCAGGCTTTTATTAAAAGAAGAACTTACCGCAGAGCAAAAGAAATACATAGAGGCCATCTACAATTCAGGTGAAAACCTACTGGTAATTATCAATGATATCCTCGATTTTTCAAAAATTGCTTCCGGGAAAATGGAATTGGAAGAAGCTCCTTTTTCGCTTTCGGAGGTTGTTGGAAGTATTATAGATATGTTTTGGCTCAGGGCCAAAGACAATAACATTACTTTCTCTGCTGACATTGAGAGTGATGTACCTACCCGATTGGTGGGTGATTCCGTGCGGTTAAGTCAGGTGCTCGTAAACTTGGTGAGTAATGCCCTGAAATTTACAGAAAAAGGTCACATTCACCTTCGCTTTAAGCTGGTTCAGCAGGATTCGAAGTTTGCAGAGCTTCAGTACGCTGTTGAGGATACTGGTATCGGTATTCCTGAAGATAAATTGGATTCGATATTCGACAGCTTTACGCAGGCGAGTAGTAGCACTACAAGGCGGTTTGGAGGTACAGGATTGGGACTCACGATTGTAAAAAAGATTGTGGAGCTGCACAGTGGCCACATTATGGTAGAAAGTAAGGAGGGGAAAGGGAGTACGTTCACCATTCGCTGTAGGTATAAAAAGGAAGCCCATGAAGTGCCGGTACAAGCAAGCACTCATTCCGGTAGCGATTCTGAAGACTATTCAGCTTCTTTGAAGGGAATCAGAATTTTATTGGCCGAAGACAATCATTTGAATCAGATTCTGGCCAAGGCGGTATTAACTAAAGCAAAATGCCTCGTGGATGTGGCAGAAAATGGGTTGGTAGCCTTGGAAAAGCTGAAAGTAAATCATTATGATGTGGTTTTAATGGATATTCAGATGCCTGAAATGGATGGCTACGAAACGACCCGGCACATTAGAACCCAATTGGAAAGTTCGCTCTCTGAAATTCCCATCATTGCAATGACCGCGCATGCTTTAAATACCGAAGTTGAAAAATGCCTGAAAATCGGGATGAATGATTATATTTCTAAGCCATTTAAAACCAACGATTTGTATAGCAAGATATATAAGCATGCAATAAGGGCCAAAAAGAAAAACAGAGAAGCTGAGGTTCATGCCGGAAGGTAGGTTTGGATTCGGGTTCCGGAAGGCTATGACAATTCCGGGGCAGCAAGGCATTTTGGCGGCAGGGAGTTCCTTTGGATTACAATCCGGAAAGTGGTAAATGAAGACGCGATGAAATATTCAACTAAAACTTAGTTGCCTGTCTTACTTCTTGTATTTTTCCCCCTTTCATGGATGACTCTCTGATAATGAGCTCAGGTTTTAAAGTAATCGTTTGGGGTAGCACTTTCTTGTGCTTGTCAGCAATTTGCTCAAAAAACACTTCGGCCGTTAAGTTTCCCATTGCAATGCTCAGTTGGTCTACAGTTGTGAGGGGAGGGTCGGTAAAGGAGGTAAAGGGTTCGTTGCTAAACCCAGCCAAAGCGATTTGATCGGGGATTTTTATACCGTTTTCCTTTAATACCTGCATTGCGCCCATGGCGCCGTAGTCGCTTGCAGAAAAAATGGCATCTGGCAGTATTTTACCTTTTAGCAACTGCGCCATGCTGCTTCGTCCGTCCTCTAGTTGGAGATTGCTTTCAACAACAATGTTTTTGTCATAAGCAATATTGAAGGCTTCCAGCGCATCTTTATAGCCTCTGAGTCGCTCTTTGTAGATACTTACCTGACGAGCGCTGGTGAAGTGGGCGATCCGCCTGCAGCCCTGATGGATCAAATGCTCTACGGTCTTATAGGCTCCCAGGTAGTCATCTATCACCACCTGGTTCACGTTTAGATCTTTGGTTGTTCTGTCGAACAAGATCAGCGGTACGTTTTTTTCCTGAACCCGCCTTAGATGTTCAAAATCAGGCGTGGCTTTAGCATACGAAATGATGATTCCATCAACCTGCGCATTCAGGAGGGTTTCTACCGCCTGCACTTCCTTTTCATGGTTGTCATAAGACTGACAGATAATGACCTTGTATCCTGCCTTGTTGGAAATTTCTTCTACGCCCCGAACTACAGAAGCAAAAAAAGCCCGGTCTGCAGTGGGTACTATAATCCCTATGATATGACTTCGGCCATGACGCAAAGCAGCGGCCAGGCTGTTGGGCTGATAATTCAGCCGTCTGGCCGCCGCCAGGACTGCCTTTTTAGTGTTTTCACTAATTCTTGGATGATTGCTTAAGGCCCTGGAAACGGTAGAAGGTGTTACGTTCAGTTCCTCTGCAATGTCTCGTATAGTAGTTTTACCGTTCTGAGCCATCAATTTTCCAGATGTGTCCGAGCTGCCCTTAGCATAGTGAAACTCAGGATCCGTTTAATCTTCATTAGCAGGTTTGCCTATGGTGGCCAATATCCCTCCGTCTACGTAAATGATTTGCCCATTTATAAAATCACTGGCCCTGCTTGAAAGAAATACTGCGGTTCCTCCAAGATCCTCTGGATCGCCCCATCTGCCCGCTGGCGTTCTGTTGATTATAAATTCATGAAAAGGATGGCCATCCACACGAATTGGTGCCGTTTGGTCGGTGGCAAAATAGCCCGGACCAATGCCGTTGACCTGAATATTGTATTTTGCCCATTCAGTAGCTAGGTTTTTGGTGAGCATTTTCAACCCTCCCTTGGCCGCGGCATAAGCAGAAACTGTATTTCTGCCCAACTCACTCATCATAGAGCAAATATTAATAATCTTACCCTCTTTTCGTTGTACCATGTATTTTGCAACCTGTTTGGACATGATAAAAGGCCCGGTTACATCTACATCCAGCACCTTTCTGAACTCGTCCACTTCCATCTCAAGCGCCGGAACCCGCTTGATCATCCCAGCGTTGTTCACTAAAATGGATATTGGTCCGATTCCCTTCTCAATAGCTTCGACATTTTCAATTACCTGGGCTTCATTGGTTACGTCAAAAAGGCG
>CAZWQB010000102.1:0-11319 GCA_964636035.1 uncultured Roseivirgaceae bacterium | reverse complement strand
AAAGATATTTTTTGCAAATTCTAATTATATTTGGTAACAATTATTTTAATTATTTATCTATTACTATTATGGCAACAGGCACAGTAAAATTTTTTAATGAAAGTAAGGGCTTTGGCTTTATTGTCGATGACGTGAGTAAAAAAGAAGTATTTGTTCATGCATCAGGGCTTTCTGAGACAATTCGCGAAAAAGATAGGGTATCCTACGACGAATCTGAAGGTAAAAAAGGCATAAACGCAGTTAATGTTAAGAAGATCTAATTATTGCTATAGATACTGATTATCACACATTAGTAAAAAGCTCTGATAATTCAGGGCTTTTTTGCTTTGGGTGCTTAATAGGCTCTAAAGGCTTCCGTGACGTAGCCTGAGCCCCTTAATTGTTCCGCTTTTAGATTTCCAACCAAAAGCCATCTCCTGGTGTTGTAAATACTCATGCAATACCAACATCTTATGAAAATATATCGGAATGGCTTTTTTGGGAAAGTCTTGCTATTGACTTGCCTGCTTATCGGCATTACAATCATGCAAAATTGTACACATGAAACTACCAGCAGGTCTGAGATAAGCCACAGAGAAAATATTTCCGACACTACAAAGGTAGTGATTGTTGTCATAGACGGCCCTCGTTACATCGATACCTGGGGTACGTCCGGACAGCCCCACATTCCATACATGGCTGATTCCCTTCTTCCTTTGGGGACTTTCTTTTCCAATTTTAAAAATAACAGACATACCTATACCCTGGCCGGACACACTGCGTTGATCACTGGAAACTACCAATTGATGTCGAACGATGGTAGTGAGGCTCCAAAGGATATATCTGTGCTACATCAGTATCTAAAGCAAACTTCAAATCCGAACACGAAGGCAGCCATTGTTACCAGTAAAAGCAAACTGCATATTCTGGCCCAAACCAAAAATTATGATTGGGAGAAAGAATGGGTGCCTTATACCAACGCCGGTAAAAACGGAGAGGATAGAACGGATAAGGAAACCTTTGTGGAAGCGATTGAAATTTTGAAAACGTATCGGCCAAACCTGATGCTGGTGCAATTCAAAGGCCCCGACGCATTTGCGCATGCCAATGATTGGGATGGATACATAGCGAGCATCCAGGAAACGGATAGTTTGGTTTATCAACTTTGGAAGCATCTGCAAGCCGACGCGGTTTATCAGGATAATACTGCTTTTATGATTACGAATGATCATGGCCGACATGTAACCGGGCATAAAAACGGCTTTGTGAGTCATGGAGACCAATGTGAAGGTTGCAAGCACATTAGTCTCCTGGCTCTGGGGCCTGATTTTGCGGAAAACAATTTAATTACAGAGGAATACGAGTTGGTAGATATCGCCCCCACGGTCGCTGCCCTTCTTCAATTACAGGTGCCGGATTTTGATAACGGCGAGTTGATTACGCCGTTGTTAAAAAAGGAAAAGAGACATGCGACTTTAAATTTGGAAGAGAAGATTTCAAAGAAGTAGGTTCAGGCATCCCTTTTTAGGGCAAATAAAAGTCGAATGTTTGTTCATTCATGCACTTAAAGTGTCCCAAAGGACATTTCTTGTAGCCGATTTTTGAGCAGGGCCTGCAAGAAAGATGGTTACGCTCGAATACGGTGAACCGGGTTTTATAAGGGTACATGCCAAAATGAGGGGTAGTGTTTCCCCAGATGGAATAGACGTCCTTTTTCAACGCAGCCGCGATATGCATCAATCCTGTGTCATGTGAAAATACGGCCTGTGATTGCTTTAAAAGAGAAGCCGACTGGTTGAGATTGTATTTGCCGCAGGCATTGTAGATATCCGCCTTTTTGTTCAATTCTTTCAGCATGGGTTCATAACTTTCGGAATTGCTGGTCTTCTTAAAAAAGTCAGCAACAAGTTCGCCCGTTTCAAAATCCTCTTTACCACCCAGCAGCACAATGGGCTTGTTAATCTTGTCGCAAAGTTCAATCATCTTTTTTACCGGCAGCTTTTTGGTAGCATGTTGCGCTCCTATGGCATAAGCGACATAGCCTTTACGGTGGGTTTCAGGAAGCCATTCAATTTCAACCTCGTCTTTGTGAGGGATGAAATAATCCAGGCCGAGTTGGTCTTTAGTAACCCCAAGTTCGCGCACCGTTTCCATGTACCGGTCAACTATGTGTACGTTAGGTAGCCTGTTAATTTTGAGGTTTACATAAAGCCACTTTTCAAAGTTCAGTTTGTCGAAGGCCTGTGATTTTTTTCTAAGACGCGATTTGATGATTCGGGTCCGTAAGTTATTGTGGAGGTCTACAATATAGTCGTAATTCTCTGCTTTCAGGGTATCAATTAACTGATTCAGGCTGTCTTCCAGGCAAATGACTTTACTTATATACGGATTGTTTTCGACGATTCCTTTATACTGTATTTTCGTGCAATAATGTACTTCCGCGTTTTCCAACTGTACTTTCAAGGACCTGACCACGGGGGTGGTTAGCACAATATCTCCAATGGATGAAAATCGGATAACAAGAATTTTTTTTATCATCATTGAGGTCTTAATTAGATGAATAAGGGCTGGAGAACATCAGAATAGAAGTCATCGCATATTCAGCCTAGATGGAAACTTTTTTCTGGTTAAATAGCGCACTCACCGCGGCGAGGGATAAGCAGTTTAGTGTTTTCTCTTTTGTAAGCCCCCCTTTTCTTCCTACCGCTACCCCAAATTTCATGTTTTGATATTCTTCCTTTGAATGGGCATCAGGGTTTACGCTCAGCATCACATCTTTTGCCAGGGCATAATGCACCCATCGCCAATCTAAATCCAGTCTTTTAGGATTGGCATTTATTTCTATTATTACATTATGTTCTGCGCATGCGTCTATCACCGCGGCGTGATCAATGGGATAACCCTCTCTTTTTAGCAGCAGTCTGCCCGTCGGGTGACCCAGGATAGTGGTGTAAGGATTTCTGATCGCTTTCAGCAAGCGCTCGGTATTTTTTGCCACATCTGAGACAAACCCTGAGTGGATAGAAGCTACAACAAAGTCGAAACTTCCTAATACTGCTTCTGAATAATCCAGGTCTCCGTTAGAAAGAATGTCTGACTCTATACCTTTGAAAATTTTGAATGGTGCCAGTTCCATATTTAGAGCGTCTATTTCCAAATGTTGCTCTGCAATCTTGTCCTCTTTCAATCCATTTGCATAATAGGCGCTTTTACTGTGATCAGAAATGCCAAGATATTCGTAGCCCAAGTCCCTACAGTGCTCAGCCATCTCCCGCAGGCTGTGCTTCCCGTCGCTATATGTAGTATGATTGTGAATGATTCCTTTGATGTCTTCCACTTCAATCAATTTTTCGGGAAGTTGGCCTTGGCTGACAAGCGAATATTCGCACAAGCCTTCACGCATTTCAGGTTCGATATAGGGCAAACCGGCGATCTCGTAAGCCTGCTGCTCGCTCTGCAGCTTATGAGAGCAGATAATCTTTATCAGGTTATCACCGTTTTCGAGTCGTGTACTGAGGTGAGCAGTTGATCCTGTATGTTTTAATAGATTGTTATAATAATCTTTTTTTGAGCAATGCCTTATGATCACCTCCAGGCCGCTTTCTGAAAATGTACCGCGCCAAATAAATGGGCCGGATATTTTTGCGTTGTTTTGTAGGTAGTCAAGCTGGTTTAATAAGCCAGGTACTTCTAAATGATGCTCAATTCCAATTAACAGTTCAACACAACAAATGACCTCTGTTTTTCTTCTTAGGTCGCCTGTAAATCCAACCAGCGCTTCAGGAAAACTTTTTTCCAGTACCTCCTTTAGCGAGTTTGCGATAGGCAACACGGCGGCATAATGAAACTTGCCAACGTTCTGATCTTTATATTGTAAAGCCTCCAGAATATTTTCCTGTGTTTTTTTACCAAAACCTTTCAGGCTGGCAATTTTATTTTCATTGCACGCTTCTTTCAAAGCATCAATGGTTTCAATATCTAAAGACTTCCAGATTAATCGTATTTTTTTTGGACCTATTCCCTTAATTCCCAGCATGTCAATTACACCTGCCGGTGTTTTATCGATGAGTTCTTCCAGCAGCGTCAATTTCCCCGTCCGGTTGATTTCATCAATACTGGCTGCAATACTCTTTCCAACACCTTCTATGGTTTCCAGCTCCTTTAGCGTCATAGATGAAAGGTCGTCAGCGGTTTGCTCAAGCTTAAACAGCGCATTGTTAAAACCCCGGATTTTGAATGGATTTTCATCGTGCAGCTCCATGAGTTGCACTGTAGTTTTTAAAACCCTGATGATATCTTTGTTTGCCACTTTAATCAATTTAGGTTATCTGAGGGAAACAAAAATAATGAATTAATATCTATTGGTTATAAAATCAGCATGTTAATCATGCGGGTCTTTACAATTCTTATTTTAATTCTGTATTTTAGAATTACGTAGTACCTGATTGATCTCTACACAATGATAAATAAGCAAGCAAAGCATTTATGGATAAAGTGGAATATTGGTTTATTTTCTATCGTGCTTTTGACTTCCGGTAATTGCAGGGGACAGGCTGCTGGAGATGAAGAAATTTTGAAGGAAGCCATCGGTCAGGTCTGGATCCATTCCCATGAAGAAGATTCAGCAGACCTGCGGGCGTATCGGGCAGAGGGATTTGACTTTCCGCCCTCGCGAGGACGTGAAGGATTTCAAATACATGCCGATAGCACATTCACCCTTTTTGGAATTGCACCCACGGACGGCGTACAGCGGCAAAAAGGAAGCTGGAAGTATAAGAATGGAAGGTTGCATGTTAATTTCGAGGAACAGAAGGCCAACGACGGGGAGTTCACAATGGAGTTCATTGGTCTCAAAGAGGGTCTTCTTAAAGCCAGAAAAAATCCATAAACCGCATAAACAAACAAGGTCAGTATGAACTATTGGTTAGTAAAATCGGAGCCTCAGACTTATAGCTTTGAGGATTTAATCAAGGATAAAAACACAGTGTGGGACGGCATCAGGAATTACCAGGCAAGGAACTTTTTGAAAGATATGCGCAAAGGAGACAACGTTTTGTTTTATCACAGTGGGAAAGAAAAAGCTGTAGTTGGTATAGCAGCCGTTTCCGAGGAGTCTTTTCCCGAACCAGGCGATAACACTGGAAAGTGGGTAGCTGTTGAAATAGAAGCGGTAAAACCGCTTTCGGCCCCGGTAAGCCTGCAACAAATTAAGGAGTCGGAAAGCCTTCGGGAAATAATGCTGCAAAAACAGAGCCGCCTATCTGTAATGCCATTAACCGCAGAAGAATATCAGGTTATTCTGGAAATGGGCCAGCAACAATAGCTTTTGATTAAGCAAATAATTTAATCATGACTGACAGGTTTTTATGATATCAAAAACATTGATTTTTATGACACTGCTTATCCTTTTGGTTAAAAGTAGTGTAAATGGACAAATTACCCAGCCTCAGCGCTTTGAGGCCGTAATGGAATCGAATGAGGAATATCACCGAATTTTTTCTGCAGGGCAAGATGGCCTCATGATCTATCGGGAGGATGAGGAGCGGACTGAAAGAGGAATGAAAAAGTGGGAATTTTCGGCAATAGATACTTCGCTCAACGAGCGCTGGACAAAACAACTTTCTATAGACTATAAGTTTGATATTGTCGGCTATGCATATAGCAATCAAAATACTTTTTTCCTGCTAAAAAGCCGTTTATCTGCCAAAGACGATTTTTCGCTTATAAAAATGGACATGTACACAGGCGATACGGTACACCATAAGGTAAAACAATTGATCCCCATGGAACTCACGCATTTTGAAATAGTGGGCAATGCTGCTTTAATAGGGGGGATGATTAATTACCGGCCTACCATTGTGCACTATGATCTGCTGTCAAAAAAATCAAAAGTTATTCCAGGAATATATAAAGGAGAAAGTCAGATCCTGGAATTAAAGGTAGACCCGGAAACTGAAACTTTTAATGTGTTAATCACCGAGAAGACCTTGAACCGGCATTTAACCATTACTTTGATGAGTTTCACCGAAGATGGCGTGCTGCTACAAAATACCAAATTAGAACCCGAAGATGAAAAAAGTTTGGTTTTTGCAGGTTCCACTCCTTTTAAGGATGATGAAATTATGGTGACAGGAACTTATAGTCACAAGCGCTCCACTTATTCCAGAGGTATTTTTATTGCAAAAGTGGATGGCTATGGCAATCAGGAAATAGCCTACTATAGCTATGCCGATTTAGAGAATTTTTTCAAGTACATGCCGGCGCGAAGAGAAGCGCGGGTGCAGAAGAGAATCGAAAGAAAAAGGATTCAGGGAAAAAAAGCCAAATTTACATACAGGCTCTTGGTGCGTGACGTGGTTGAAAAGGAAGGAAATTACATCATGGTAGGGGAAGCCTTTTATCCCAGGTATCACAATAGTTCTTTTCTCGGTGGCTATGGCAGTCCCTTTAGAGGCTACCGGGGAACCGATTTTGTAGGGTACAAATTTACACATGCTATTGTAATTGGTTTCAATTCAGAAGGCGAAGTGCTGTGGGACAACAGCTTTGAGATCAACGATGTGGAAAGTTACACCCTCAATGATGAGGTGGTGAACGTGGGCATCGAGGGTGATAAAGTGGTACTGTTGTATTTATACGACGGCGAAATCAGATCTAAAATCATTGAAGGAAATGAAGTCCTGGAGGGAAAATCTTCTGAAGATATCCGTTTGAACAGCGAATCAGAGGTGGTGAAAAGCTACAAGGATCATTACGGGGGTTTAGAGACCTGGTATGACAATTATTTCTTTGCCTATGGCGTGCAGCGGATTAAAAATAAAGAAGGGGATCCGATGGGTTTAGGGAAAGAAGTATTTTTTATTAATAAAGTCAGCTTTTAAGCGCGCCTGCTGTTTGATCGATCTATCGACCGGAAAGGGAAAAGTCCACGAACTTTAGGCTATTGGAACGCAAAGCGTGAGTGTAAAAAACTAGCAAGCGGGATTTTGACAGCCTTTGCTGAAGGCACCATCTAAAACTATCACCTAATACCGGTTTTTAATGTTGGGCTTTTATTTATATTTGCATCAACAAAGTTTATTTCTACTATGCTGCTTTAGGTTCTAAATGACGAACCCCTATTTATGCAAAAAAGATTAATATTTGACAGCCCCCAACTGGAAGTTACCATAAGCAGGCTCACACAGCAACTCATTGAAAACCATGGTGCGTTTGAAGACACGGTTATTTTGGGCATGCAACCTCGCGGTATCTTTTTAGCAGAAAGGATTAAAAGCAGATTAGAAAATATTTTGAACAAAGAAATTTCCCTGGGATATCTTGATACCACCTTCTATAGAGACGATTTCCGGAGGAGAGACACGCCGATCAGGGCAAATGCCACAAAAGTACCTTTTATTATTGAAGACAAGAAAGTAGTACTCATTGACGATGTGTTGTATACAGGACGCACGGTGAGGGCTGCTTTGGACGCAATGATAGCCTTTGGCCGCCCTCAGAAGGTCGAGCTACTCACCCTGGTAAACAGAAAATACAGCCGCGATTTGCCCATTGAGGCGGATTATATAGGTAGAAATGTTCACACCACCTTATCCCAAAGGGTTTTGGTAGAGTGGAAAGAACAAGGGGCTGAAAATGACAATATTTGGTTAGTAAACATCAAGCAAGATTAATATGCAGCAGTTAAGTGTCAGGCATCTTTTAGGAATCAAAGACCTCACATTCGAAGATATACAACTCATTTTTGAAACTGCTGATAATTTTAAAGAAGTCATTAACCGGCCTATTAAAAAGGTGCCTTCGCTGAGAGACATTACAATTGCCAATATTTTCTTTGAAAATTCTACCCGTACAAGACTTTCCTTCGAATTGGCTGAAAAGCGTTTGTCTGCCGATGTAGTAAATTTTTCCTCCTCTAATAGCTCGGTTAAAAAAGGGGAGACGTTGCTTGACACAGTTAATAATATCCTGGCCATGAAAGTGGACATGGTGGTGATGCGGCACGCCAGTCCCGGAGCACCGCATTTCTTATCGAGGCATATTAAAGCAAACATTGTAAATGCCGGAGATGGAACACACGAACATCCAACCCAAGCATTATTAGATACCTTTTCCATCAGGGAGAAGTTGGGGGAAGTAAGAGGTAAAAAGGTGGCGATCATAGGAGATATTTTGCATTCGAGGGTTGCTTTGTCAAATATTTTTGCGCTACAGAAATTGGGTGCCGAAGTGATGGTGTGTGGGCCAAATACGCTCCTACCCAGATTTATTAAAGACCTCAACGTAAAGGTTGAGCTGGATGTGAAGAAAGCGCTTCAATGGTGTGATGTAGCCAACGTATTGAGAATCCAGTTAGAGCGGCAACATATTAAATATTTTCCTTCACTCCGAGAGTATTCCCTGTACTATGGCATTAATAAAAGCCTGCTGGACGCAATCGACAAGGAGATTGTAATTATGCATCCGGGACCTATAAACAGGGGCGTGGAATTAAACAGTGACGTCGCAGACTCCCACCATTCCATCATCCTGAATCAGGTGGAAAACGGCGTAGCCATTCGTATGGCGGTGCTGTATTTGCTGGCGGGAAGACAGGACACCGGCCAGTAGAAGCGCAGTATCACAACCTAGCGGCTCCCAGCGAACGTCGGGATTATCATAGTAGATTAGAACGCAATTCCTTTTTTTAACTACCTGAAGCCTCCCGTCCGCTGGGGTTTTAAATCTAATGCCTGTTGTCTGAGAAGAAAAGCAGGGCACGTAATCATAATAGAAGTTTCATTTATAACCCAACAGAAAACTCCCGCTTTCTTCATACGCTACTTATATACTTATAAGTTTTCGTTGCTTCTATCTTCTACATTTCTTAAAAACTGCTCCAGCTCGTCGTCAGCATAAGTACCGTAAGCGTCTACCAGCGTGCCTTTTGTACCGTCTTTTGCTTGAATGGCATATAAAATTGACATATCCGAAGGGTTGGTAATGCCTTCAAATCTGAACTCATTGGTAATCCTCAGATCGCTTGCCTGGTAGGTGTTTTTTGAAGTAGTTGACTGCAAGCCCTGATCCTGAATAAATTTAAATTGATCGTTGAAGCCCTCCGCTTCTAGTTCTCTCAATTTCTTGCTCATAGGATCAATATAGTTTTGAAATTCGTCCATTTTCAGTATGTTTTTAGTTATTGAATGCAATTATTATTAGTAATATTGATAAACGATTTTGTAGAAGCTTGTGTTTAAATAGAATCTCACGTAAAATTGTTTTACATCCTGAACAATAATATGGCGATGGAGATTTTGCGATGTAATTTGCAATTCATTAAGAACAATAAATTTTGTTATGTATTATAATTCGATTATTGAGGCCATTGGCAACACCCCCATGGTTAAGTTGAACGCTGTCACCAAAGGTATTAAGGGAACGGTGTTGGCCAAGGTTGAATATTTCAATCCCGGAAACTCTATGAAAGACCGGATGGCATTAAAAATGATAGAAGATGCTGAGAAAGCCGGTACATTGAGGCCCGGAGGCACTATTATAGAAGGAACCTCTGGAAATACGGGCATGGGTTTGGCCTTGGTGGCCATAGCAAAAGGATACAAATGCATATTCACGTTGTCAGATAAGCAGTCTCAGGAAAAAATAGATATCCTGAGGGCGGTAGGTGCAGAGGTGATTGTTTGTCCCACAAACGTGACACCAGATGATCCGAGATCCTACTATTCTGTCGCACGAAAGCTGAATGAGGAAATCCCCAATTCTATATATCCAAATCAGTACGATAACCTTTCCAATGCGCAGGCGCATTACGAAAGTACCGGGCCTGAGATATGGGAGCAGTCTGAGGGTAAAATAACACATTATGCAGCCGGCGTGGGTACAGGTGGATCCATGTGTGGTACTGCAAAATACCTGAAGGAGAAAAACCCGGAAGTTATCACTGTCGGAATAGACAGCTATGGCTCTGTATTCAAAAAATACAAGGAAACCGGTATTTTTGATGAGAATGAAATATATCCCTACCTAACCGAAGGGATTGGTGAGGATATCCTGCCCAAGAACGTTGATTTCGATTTGATCGACTCCTTTATAAAAGTAACGGATAAGGATGCAGCCATTATGACCAGGCGTCTTGCCAGGGAAGAAGGTTTATTTGTAGGATGGTCATGTGGATCTGCAGTGCACGGCGCCCTTGAGTATGCGAAAGAAAATTTAAAGGAAGACGACGTAATGGTGATCATTCTGCCTGATCACGGCACCCGTTACCTGGGGAAAATCTACAATGATTCGTGGATGAAAAACCATGGTTACCTGGAGGCAGGCAATTTTGCAAGTGCCGGTGACATTGTGAAGCGAAAGAATGGCAACAGTAAGTTGGAAAGTATACAAGCCGATGCCACCATTGGAGAAGCAATAGCAAAATTGAATTCGATGGGCGTCTCGCAATTGCCAGTAGTGGATAAAGATCAGTTTGTTGGAAGCATTACGGATTCGAAGATTTTAAATCAGCTTATTGAAAAGCCTGAATTAAAAAATAGCCTCATCAGAGAGGTGATGGAAAAACCATTTCAATTTGTTGCCTTGAACAATACGGTGGATGTGCTATCCTCTTTAATTGACAAGGACAACAAGGCCTTGCTGGTTAGAGACGAGAACAACGATGTACATATCATCACCCAGCATGATCTTTTAATGGCGATTTCAAGACAATAAGTAAAGTATGGTATAGAATTTGCTGTTTTATTTGCGTGCATGAATGCACGCAAACGCAAATAACCCATTTAAGGGCTGTCTTTTAGGCAGCCCTTATTTTTTGCATTGCAGGATAACAGTATTATGCGTAGCGATGGACTAAATGCGGCAGTTTTATTGTGAAATTTTATTGATCTGGCCGAAAGGATCCTTGGTTTGTATAATTTTGTGAAGTATCTCTGGAAAGATTGCCCATTCCCAGCGTTTGAAGGTTTCGCCTTCCTTTGCAGTTTGTAATTTAATCTCTTAAATTCATGCCGCATAAAATCGTAATATATTATAAAAATTTAGGAGTGAAATAATTTTTTTTCTCTATTTTTGGTTTGCTAAATGGATTTTTCGGTTTTATTAATTGAACTTGAACAATTATAATTCTTTCACATAAAAATTTACAATGACATTAGTCCCACATCCCCTCTCGAGGTTCCGCTTGCTAAAGATCCTGAGTTTTCTTTGTTTCAGTATGCTGTTTACAGTGGCTGCCGCACAAACAAAAGTACCATTAGAAGATCTTTCCTTTTTCAAATCGCCCGGCCCCAGTTGGAAAATCGTTGGTGAAGTAAATGCAGACCTCAACAAAGCGAATCA
>CAZWQB010000101.1:0-11372 GCA_964636035.1 uncultured Roseivirgaceae bacterium | reverse complement strand
CGCTCTTGACTGGCTTAAGTTTACTCTCTCTATTTCAACATTCAAGCCGCTCTGCCTTACCTGAATATTGTTTTCAATCGCATAGTCGACACACTCCTGAAGAGTCCATTGATCATTCACATCTCCATCCTGTGCCTTGAGCGTAAAACTCACTACCAAAAAGGAGCATAAAATCTGTAAAATCTTTTTCCTTAACATATAAAATATTTATTATAAATCGATATCTGGTATATATATTATTTCATGTACCCAATTTAGACTCCTCAGATAATCCAGTGTAATAGGTTTGAGCCCTGAATCCATTTCAATAATCTGACAGGCAACATCGTTTTTACCTTTTCGGGACACACTCATGGTGGCTATATTACTGTCATCATGCGATATCACGTCCGTGATGTAGGCTATGCTTCCCTTCGAATCCTGCGCTGTAATAATTAGCGTGTGCAAATTTGCTGAAAAGTTAGCCGTAAAACCATCCACTTCTGAAATATTAATAAGCCCTCCTCCCCTACTTTCGCCAAAAATCTCAACCTCCTTTTCTGCCTTTATTAAATTCAGCTTAATGGTGTTAGGATGCAAAGTTGAGGCATTTCCAACGGACTTAAATTTAAATTCCAGCCCTGCTGCGGGGGCATCTTCCAGAGAAGATTTTATTCGAGCATCATCTGTTTTATAATCCAGCAAGCCCGCAATGATGGCTTTATCGCTACCGTGGCCTTCATAGGTGCGCGCAAATGAATTGTAGAAAGTAATGACCGCAGAATCTGGCTGTCCACCCAAAATTCTTCTGGCAGTTCTGGCAATTCTAACTACACCTGCCGTATGGGAACTGGAAGGGCCTATCATTACTGGTCCGATCATATCAAAAATGCTACTTCTCTCAGCCATCTGCCATAATTAATAAGAGCCAAACTATTCTAATTAAACAAAAGTATAAGACCTGTTAGCTGAAATTTATAATTTAGCACCCATAGAACAAATTCCCTATGAGCCAATATTAGGCAATATTTTTTTACATAAAAAAAATTTATATATAAATGGTCATATACTTATATAAAAATCGCAAAAATCAATTTTGGCACTATTTCAATTTTAATTGTGTAATTATATGAAGGGAATTTTAAATGGAAAATTGGTAGATGTGCAGGATTTGTCACCCCTCCTTTTTGAGCGGGGCTACAATTATGGCGATGGGTTATTTGAGACCATTGTGCTCAAAAATGGCAGCGCCCGATTTCTGGACCACCATGTAGACCGATTAAAAGCCGGAATGAAGGCACTTTCCATGGAAAGTTCAGGTATTACCGTCTCATCACTTCGAAATTCGATAAGCCTGTTGAATGATGTTGAACAAATCGGAAACAAAGGAAGAGTAAAACTGCTGGCATGGAGAAAATCAGGCGGATTATATACGCCCGAAACAAATGCTACGGAGATGCTGCTTTTTTTTGCCCCTTTTACCGAACGGGATCTTGTATTAAAAAAAGTGGATGTCGCAGAGGCAACCAATTTGCATTTTTCCCGATTATCGAAGTACAAGACCCTTAACGCACTGCCGTATGTGTTGGCGGGAATAGAGAAACAGGAAAAAAGCCTTGATGAGATTATCCTGCTGGATAACCATCAAAATTTATCTGAATGTTCTTCAAGCAATCTATTCTGGATCAAACAAAATATTATCTACACGCCATCTCTGGAATCCGGATGCATAGCGGGCGTAATGCGAAAACACATTATACAGCAGGCGGCGCAAGCAGGAAGAACTGTTACTGAAGTCCTTGAAAAAGTAGAGGCGCTGACTTCCGCAGATCAGGTATTTTGTTGCAATGTCACCGGAGCTTACCTGTTTGAAAACTTCAGGGGCAAAAAGCTGAACGTTTCTTTAGATACTGATATTGACCGTTGGACAAATCGATAATTCTCAGACTGCCACAACAGCTTTAATATGAGGGTGCGGATCGTAATTTTCAAGCTTAAAATCTTCGAATTTAAAGCTGAAAATGTCCTTCACCTGGGGATTAATGGTCATAACAGGAAGCGGCTTTATTTCCCTCGACAATTGCAGGTTGGCTTGTTCTATATGATTAGAATATAAATGTGCATCGCCCAAAGTATGTATAAAGTCACCAGCCTCCAAACCACACACCTGTGCGACCATCATGGTCAATAAGGCATAAGAAGCAATGTTAAAAGGAACGCCCAAAAAAACATCGGCACTCCTCTGGTACAATTGGCAGGAGAGTTTTCCATTGGCCACATAGAACTGAAAAAAAGCATGGCACGGTGGCAAAGCCATGTTATTTACCTCCGCTACGTTCCAGGCACTTACGATCATTCGCCTCGAGTCGGGGTTATTTTTTATCTGACCGATAACCTGGCTGATTTGGTCTATGGATGTTCCATCAGCCGCCGGCCAACTTCGCCACTGATGACCGTACACCGGTCCTAAATCCCCCTTTTCATCCGCCCATTCATCCCAGATAGAGACACCGTTTTCCTTTAGATAGCGAATATTGGTATCGCCCTGCAGAAACCACAATAGTTCATGGATAATTGATCGTAAATGTACCTTCTTGGTGGTTACCAGCGGAAATCCTTCGCTAAGATCAAAACGCATTTGATATCCGAATACGCTTATTGTACCTGTCCCGGTCCGGTCTTCTTTTTTTGCACCGGTTGTAAGTATATGCTTCATCAATCCGAGGTACTGCTCCATATTTACTATTGCTTATAAATATCAAAAATGTCATTCATAATATAGCCCGACATTCTAAAGCTGCCGTGCATCGGGCACTATTAATATGATTCCAAATGCTAAATTAACATCAAATATATTGTTTTGCAATGTAGAACCAGAGCAGGCATAAAAAAAGGCCGGCATCATGCCAGCCCCTTTCATACAGCTTTATTTAATTTAAATCAAATCGCGATCGTCTGACCTTCTCTCTCTGCTTCTTTCATTCGGATCGTTCATTCCTATGCCGCTCAATCGATCAGATCCTGTTCCACCCAGTCTGTCAGCGGTGCTTTCACGGCTAATGCCACCAGTTGCCCCCATTCCGGAAGCACCTGTGCCTGATGCAGCTCTTTCTTCTCCACTAAAAACATGGGTTCTTTCTCTTTCCCAATAAGGCTTATACCCGTAGTGCGAATGAACATCAGTCAGGAACTGCCTGTCTGCCGAACTTGGCCAGTTGTCCTTATCAAAACCAGGAGCATTCTCCATTTTAGCTTTGTCGACATTCAGGATAAAGTTTTCATTCTCCCGGTCGATCTGGAAGGCCTCCATTGGAATTGCGAAATACTTATCGCCAATACCTAAAAAGCCGCCGAAGGAAACCACAACATAAGCCACATTTCCTGAAGAAGGGTCTATCATGATATCTTTGATATCACCCAGATTGTCTCCCTGCATATTTACAACGTTTGTTCCCATCATCGAGGATGAGGATAAAAGATTGGTAGTCATAATTAAAAAATTTTAGTTTACAATTAAAAGTCACAGCCGGACTTACCGACCGTGTTATGATACTAAAACTAAATCAATTACCACTTGTTTTTTAAATCTTCGTTTTTTGTAACTACTCAGGTATAAACGACATTACAATAGATTCTCTTGTCACGGAACTTTTGAGTTTGGGAACAATAAAGAAGAATTACACATACGATCGACTCACCTCCTTTTCCAAGGAGGTGATTAAGAGGTGGTTATCATAAAAACATGTGTAATTCTTCTATTTCTTGCGCCTGAGTAGTTACGTTTTTTTCACCTTCCTATCAGGCAGCGTTATATCCCGAAGCTATAATTAAGGAGATTTCCTTTCGTCATCTGCCGGGTACCAGATGCGCTTCTGGTAGGAAGGCATGATGATCCACAATACGATATACACGATTGTGCCGGGAAAAGCAGCACTTATGATGGATACAATTACAAATAAAACTCTAAACAAGGACGGATCCCAACCCAGCCATTCGGCTATTCCTCCACAGACCCCTGCAATAATTTTGTTATTCGATCTTACTAATGGACGTTTCATATCTTTATCTTTTATGTTTGTTTACCGGTAACAAATCCAAAATGGTGCCACCAAATCAAATGATTAATTATCAGGCATTTACAAAACCAGCCAACTTTATTAAATGTTCATTAACGGACACAACCTGGATTTACCGAACAATGCCTGAATACACCATCTGTATACGTAAATAACCTGACAGAGGATTTTTCCCTTCCAAAAAACTGTATCGAAGCGCAGTTTTTAGAAACCTGGTTGAAATCAGACGCTGTTACCTCGTTGAGCTAAGACAATTAATCCGTCTCCTTTAGGAAAGGGACCGAGTGTGAGGCATCAAAAAACGCTTGACTTAACTGCAGTCGCCCCTGCACTCGATCATCAGGAGACCTTCTTCCATCCCATATATCTTTAGTTTTTTGTTAATCTATTCATTAAAAGCTTTAATTTTGTGGCCGCAGTAACAGACGACGCCTTTCAGTCGTGAGACATGAATTTCTTTAAACTATTAACAGGATGAGTGAATATAACTTCAGGGAAATTGAAAAAAAATGGCAAACAAGATGGGAAGAGCAAAAAACTTTCGAAGCCAAAGCTGATCCATCGAAACCCAAGTTTTATGCTTTAGACATGTTTCCTTATCCCAGTGGCGCGGGTTTGCATGTTGGCCATCCGCTTGGATACATTGCCTCTGACATTGTCTCTCGATTTAAGCGAATAACCGGACACAATGTGCTCCACCCGATCGGGTTTGATGCTTTCGGATTACCTGCAGAACAATATGCAATTATTACCGGGCAGCATCCGGCGGTCACCACCAAAGAAAACATCAAGAAATACGTTTCACAGTTAAAAAATATTGGTTTCTCCTTCGACTGGAACAAAGAGGTCAAAACCTCTGACCCTGAATATTATAAGTGGACACAGTGGATTTTCGGCAGGTTGTTCCAGCACTACTATGACAATGCCACCCAAAAAGCGCTGCCCATCAGCGACCTGATAGCCAGGTTTGAAGAAGAAGGAAATGCCAAAGTTGATGCTTCCTGCGATGAAGACACTCCTGTTTTCACTAACGCGGAATGGAAGGCGATGTCAGAAAAGGAAAAATCTGATCTGCTGCTAAAATACAGATTGACCTACCTGGCAGAAGCTGTCGTGAATTGGTGTCCTGAATTGGGAACCGTGTTAGCCAACGACGAGGTGAAAGACGGCTTGTCTGAAAGAGGGGGCTATCCCGTGGAGCGGAAAAAGATGCGCCAATGGATGATGCGCATCACCGCCTACGCAGAACGCCTGCTTCAGGATCTGGAATTTATTGATTTTCCGGAGCCAGTTAAAGACATGCAACGGAATTGGATAGGAAAATCCATTGGCGCGCAACTGGATTTTGCCACTGAAATTGAAGACATAGACATTACCGTTTTTACCACGCGGGTGGACACCCTCTTTGGAGTGACCTATCTGGCCCTGGCCCCCGAAAGTGAGATTGTGCCGCGACTGACTACGCAGGAACAATACAATGCTGTGCACGAATATATTGAAAATGCAAAGCATAGATCAGAAAGAGACCGGATGAGTGACGTGAAAACCGTTTCAGGCGTGTTTACCGGATCTTATGCCATACACCCCTTTACCAATGAAAAGATTCCCATCTGGATTGCAGATTATGTATTGGCAGGATATGGAACAGGGGCAGTAATGGCTGTACCTGCCCATGATTCAAGGGATTACGCCTTCGCAAAACATTTTAACTTACCCATCGTGCAGGTGATAGAAGGAGGAAATTTAGAAGAAGGTGCCCACGAAGGCAAAGGGGGAACCATCATGAATTCTGACTTTATGAACGGGCTGGAAGAAGAAGCGGCGAAATCAGCCTGTATCGGCCGCCTTGAAGCAAAGGGAATTGGAAAAGGAAAGATTACCTACAGAATTCGTGACGCTGTATTTAGCCGTCAAAGATACTGGGGAGAGCCGGTGCCGGTCTATTTCAAAGAGAACATTCCTCACCTGATTCCCGACGATGAATTACCTGTGCTTTTGCCTGAAATAAATCAATACCTGCCTACCGAAACGGGAGAACCACCGCTGGGCAGAGCAAAGGATTGGAAATACGAAGGCACTTACCCTTACGAACTCAGCACCATGCCCGGCTGGGCGGGATCCAGTTGGTATTTCTACCGTTACATGGATCCACGAAATAACAAAGAATTTGCCTCCAAAGAGGCCTTGGACTACTGGCAGGACGTGGACTTGTATATTGGCGGTTCGGAGCATGCAACCGGACATTTGTTATACAGCAGGTTTTGGAATAAGTTTTTATTTGACCTCAACCTGGTCCCCAAAGCAGAGCCTTTTAAAAAGCTGATCAACCAGGGAATGATCCAGGGCAGGTCAAATTTTGTATACAGGATAAACGGCACCAACCGATATGTCTCCTATCACCTCCGCAAAAACTACGAGGTAACGGCTTTATATGTAGATGTAAACATTGTAGAAAATGATGTGCTGGATATTGAAGCTTTCAAAAAATGGCGGCCCGATTTGGCGGATGCAGAATTTATTCTGGAAGACGGCAAATATATCTGTGGAGCCGAAGTCGAAAAAATGTCGAAGACCAAGTATAATGTCGTAAATCCTGATGATATTATAAACAGGTTTGGTGCAGACACGCTGAGGTTGTATGAAATGTTTTTGGGGCCTTTGGAGCAATTCAAACCCTGGAATACCAATGGAATAGACGGAGTTGCGAAGTTTCTTCGAAAGCTTTGGCGCCTGTTTTATGATGAACAAGGAGAATTCCGGGTATCTGAGGAAAAAGCATACACAGCAGAACTAAAGGCGATTCATAAAACCATTAAAAAGGTCCGGGAAGATATCGAGCGGTTTTCGTTCAATACCTCCGTAAGTACTTTCATGATCTGTGTAAACGAACTTTCTGCACTTAAATGCAATAAAAGAGAGGTTCTTGAACCTTTGGTTCTTGTAATTTCACCTTATGCACCGCACATTGCAGAGGAGCTTTGGGAAAAATTGGGTCATTCCGGAGGCATATCTGCTGCCAGCTACCCTGACTATGATGAGCAATATCTTGTGGAAGCTTCTCACGAATATCCGATTTCTGTAAATGGGAAAATGCGTGCAAAGATGAACTTTGCCCTTGACATGCCTAAGGAAGATATAGAGAAGCAGGTTTTAGCCTCTGAGCAAATTCAGAAATGGATGGAAGGCAAAACACCCAAAAAGGTAATTGTGGTGCCTAACAAGATTGTGAATATCGTTGTGTAAATGCTTGAACGGGAGTCCTGAACACGGGCATATTTCATTTTGGGACGCCCCCTCGCGCAAACCCTTCCGTGCGCACCGCCGCTAGCGTGTGGCACGGTCGGCACTCCGTCGAACCTTTGCCGGCAAAAAGCATAGCGATGCAATTGTCGAATCTATATATTCTAATGAAGCCGGAAAAATTTGCCGGTTCCATAAAAAGCGGGGTTGCTTGTTCAGGTATTGGCATAGGCCAAATTTATTCCGGAAGGTCGGTTGCTTCCTGCTGTCGTTGGAGACGATTTTCCTCCTTTTTACGAGCTTTTTCTTCTTTTTTTGCCTGCCGCCGCTCTTTTCTGGTCATTTCACTGGCTGGTTCTCCGGTCGGGGCAGCATTCGTGTCGGATACTTCATCTTCTATAAGCTCTTCCTCGGGAGGAGGTGGTTTATAGAGGTATTTCCCGAATAGTCGGTTATAGTTTGCCTGTTCAACGTTATAATTGTAGATTTTTTCGGGTGGTGCATTTACCAGCGAATCTAAATCACCGGTAGCGCCGTCCGGGTTGTTGAGTGCCAAAATCAGAGAATCATCGGCAACTTCTTTCTCTGGAAAAATCTTTTCCATTTTCACAATCCTTATTCTATCCTTTTGCTTTCTTTTGCTTAGTTTTTCAATGATCCCGAATTTACTCTTTTCCGGATATAATTGTGGAGATGGCAGCGAATCCTCGCCAAAATAAGCGAACAACTCATGCCGCTTTTGATCATTATAAATAAATGAACTTTGAAAGGCAGGACAGATCATTCTGCTCTGACAGGAACTCAGGCAAATGGTAAAAACAAGGAAAATGATTAAAAAAATATCTTTCATCTAGACATAAGCTGACAGATGTTGCCTGAACATAACGATTATGCCTGCTGATAAGTACATCCGCACTGTCATATCTAAAATTAGTCGGGTTGACTAAGAAGCTAAAATATGAGAAGTACAATTTTTCTTACACACCATACATAACACAAGCCAAAAATATGTGCAATTGAAAGCATTTTAAAACCTTTAAGAACCAATTTCTTACACACATAAGGGAAGTCCTCTTTTATTTGAAATATCTACCAGGTCGAAACTGTTGGAAGTAGAAAGTTGGAAGCACGGAGTTGGGGTCATTGTCTTGTCCTGAACAAGCTGGTGAAGGTATTGAAAATTTGTTTAAAAAGACGCTCCCGAAATTTATTCAATATCCCTGCATGAAGCGACTAATAAGTGGAGTTTTGATCATGAATGGAATAAAGGTTTTCAAGGCTCCCGCTAATTGCTTTCTCTGACCTTTTTAGGCAAAGCATTGAAAACAAGGTCGTATGAATGGTCAATCCATTCCCTTATCAGGGAATTCGGAATGGTCGCGTCCATCATAATTGTGTTCCAGTGGGTCTTATTCATGTGATAACCTGGGATTACGGCAGGATACTGTTCTCTCAGAGCAACGGCCATTTCGGGATTACATTTCAAGTTGATACTTGTAAAAAGATCCACGTCGGTAAGGGCAAACATTTTCCCATATACCTTAAAAACCAGCGTGTTTCCTCCAAATGGAAAAGCTTCCGTCACTCCTGTTTTTTGTAGGCAATAATTCCGAAAGTCTTCAATATTCATTTAAAATACATGTTTTGAAATCAAATAAATTACGCCCAGTAAAAAAATAATAATCGAGAGTTTGTTCACTCCATGCATCATGCGAAGGCTAAAATTGGCAGGTCTGTTGAGATCCTTTTTTCTGAAAAAATAACCGCCTACCTCTCCAAGGCTAAAAAACTGTTTCCATGAGGAAGCTTCAGCGTTCTGATTTCCTACTTCTGTTTGATGTTCTTTTTTATTTTCCATTTTACCCAGGGGTTTAACTTAATTCCTCAAACTCAACGATAAAACACTATTCATGTACTTCCGGTTCTGTCCATCTGCCGTCTTCCCTGATTATGTTGATCAACTCATCTACGGCACTTTCGGACGGGACGAACTTTTTCACTACCTCCTGTCCTTTATACAAGGTTATTTTCCCCTTTCCGGAGCCTACATAACCATAATCAGCGTCTGCCATTTCACCCGGGCCGTTCACAATACAACCCATTATTCCTATTTTTACGCCCTTCAGATGATCCGTTCTTTGACGGATCATAGCCGTGGTTTCCTGTAAATCAAACAAGGTGCGGCCACAGGAAGGGCAGGAAATATACTCTGTTTTTGACATGCGCGTACGTGCAGCCTGCAAAATTCCAAAGGAAGTATTGTTGAGTAATTTAACGGTATTCACCAGTTCGTCGCGGTCTTGAACATTACCACTGTGCACCTGCAGCATTACACCATCTCCCAGACCATCGATCAAAAGACCTCCTACGTCCGTTGCCGCATAGATTTGCAAAGCATCATCTGGCATGATCGGATATTTTCTCGTGATAATCACCGGAGCAGTAATCCCCAGCTTCTCCAATTCGAAGAAAAAACGTCGCTGTTCCGCCATCGCATGGCTGTTGTCGGTATCAAGGACAATTACAGCGGAAGGGTCCTCCCGCAGAATTGAAACTACTTCAGTGTCGAGTGTTGGTAAAGAAAGTTTCAGAAAATTAAGTTGGTCGTGCAATTTGGAACCCATTTTATACTCAACAGGGTCCAGAAGCGGATATTTGTTAATTTGATCCTGATGATGAAGCCAAGACCGATAATCCAATATTTCTTTCAGGCCATTCGGAAGCATAAAATCAACCGGGTTATTCGCTGAATAGATATAGTCACTGCCCAAATCATTCATCTTCCATTTGTCCAGCAGCGGCATGTAAAAATGACCAATGGCTTTAAATTCTTTAAATTCCGGCTTCTCCAATTGGTGCACATCCGCAATCACCCGCGGAACATTTGTTCCTCCGATATTCAGTACCTCATGGCTTTTCCTTCGCTGGTAGAAGTAAGGGTCTACCGGCACATGATCGACTTCCTGAATAAAGGCATGATCTTTTCTGGTGTTATAACGATCTACCATAATTTGGGCCACCGGTGCTTCAAACTCAGGCTCTTCGGTCAGAGAGACCCTTACCGTATCGCCCAATCCATCTTCAAGCAGCGTCCCGATACCAACGGCCGACTTGATCCTTCCATCCTCCCCTTCTCCGGCTTCTGTCACACCCAGGTGCAGTGGATAGGGTTGAAAGCCTTCTTCATCCAGTTTTTTCACCAAGAGCCGGTATGCCTGCACCATCACCTGGGTGTTACTGGCTTTCATGGACAAGATTATATCATGGTAATTTAAATCTTCACATATTCTTAAAAACTCCAGCGCAGATTCCACCATGCCCAGCGGTGTATCTCCATACCTGCTTAAAATCCGATCGGATAATGAACCATGATTGGTACCTATTCGCATGGCGGTTCCATACTCCTTGCAAATTTTCACCAAAGGCGAAAAACGTTCCCTGATCCTGTCCAGTTCTGCCTGGTACGTTGCATCAGAATATTCCAACACCTCAAATCGCTTCTTATCAGCATAGTTACCGGGATTAATCCGCACTTTCTCCACTAACCGCGCTGCCAATTCTGCTGCATTGGGCGTAAAATGAATATCTGCAATCAGCGGCACCTCATAACCTCGGTCCCGCAGGCCCTTTTTTATCAACTCCAGATTCTGCGCTTCCTTAATGCTCGGTGCAGTTATTCTTACATACTCACAACCTGCCTCTACCATTCGTATGGTTTGTGCAATGGATCCCTCCGTATCCATAGTATCAATGGTAGTCATGGACTGCACTCGAATGGGATTATTACCCCCCAATGGAATACTTCCGACCTTCACTTCAAGGGTTTTTCTCCTCGAATAGGAAGTAAGGCTGTTGCAGTATAGCTTCAAATTATCCACCTGTGTTTGCATATCATCTGGTATCGTCTCTGTCTCTCTGACTTTTTATCTAAATTGAATCTAAGATAAACAAAGTTAAATTTTTAACCTGTATTTACTCAATTTCCTGCCCCTTTTTCAACGTTGAATGCTAAAATTAAATTCATTAGCAGTAATTAGTGTACCAATTATATTCCAGAAGTACCATCAAATAAATTAG
>CAZWQB010000100.1:0-11617 GCA_964636035.1 uncultured Roseivirgaceae bacterium | reverse complement strand
GTCAACCACCCTTCTGGCTCCTAAAAATCGAGCTTTGTAGTGAGGATGTTCCAGGCTGTTAGTAGTAACACCGCGGCCTCCGCCACCCGATGAACTGTGGACAAACTCGATTTCTCCCTCAACTTCTTCGCTTACCACAATGCCCACATGCCCCACACTTCTGTCCCCTTTTTGTGTGCCGGTAAAAAATACCAGATCACCTTTTTGGATTTCAGTCACGCTAATCGGTTCTCCTATCAGATATTGATTGGCAGAACCAGCAGGAATTTCGAATCCAAATTTGTTATACACGTAGTAGGTAAATCCCGAACAATCAAATCCCTTCAGGGATTTACCGGCATACACATAGGGTATGCCTTCCAATGACAATGCGAACGCTACCAACGAATCCGTTTTTGTCGAGACCGTCGCTATATCCTGGGTAGAGGAGGCTGTTTGTTGGGTGGTTGGAGTCGGCTTTGGTTGCCGGTCTAAAATTCTTTGCTTATGTGCTTCAGAATGTTTATCCGCAACTATTACCAACATAACTACCAAGGCCACAAAATACATGAATCGTTTTTGTGCCAGTTTTTTTAAAACGTAAAATAGCGTATGGCAGAATTGTCGCATGCTCTATAAAAGACGATGATCTTCTATAAAAGCATATTTTTGGCATAAAAGTTTACAGGTACATTGACTGCGCAGTAAATCAGCAGGTTAGGATTTTAAGAAGAGCGTTTTAAGGTTTGTCCACAAAAGCACTTTCTTTTCCTGTTCTTTTTCAATTTCTTCCAGATCATCCGTAAGAAACATTGCCTTTGCAGCATCTTTGTAGATTTTATAAGGAACAAGACCTGGTTTGAAATGAAGTGTCTTATTTTTGACGCCAAATGAAATCTGAATTCGTGCATCAAAATGATTTAGCTGCTCCATTAAGGCTTCGCTGAGATGTGCCGTATTTACCAATGCGATATCGTCAAAATTCAATCCTACCGCATGGATTACTTTTCCCAGAAATATTTCCTGTTGCGCGGGGAGCTTTTCCTCATCCTTGTTAGCAAACAGAATTAGTACCTTTTTGAGATTCTTTCCGAAATATGTAAGCGTAGGAACAGCTTCAACCACTGCAGCTTTTGATTCCAGGCCGTGAACGGGTTCCTTCACCAAAGGGTCATTTTCTTGAGTTGGGCGCGCACCGGTCGCCGAATCAGATGGCGAAGTTTCCGGCGAAGAAGGGGCTCGCTTTATTTCCTGCGTATTCAAGTCCTTCTTTATTAAATAGAGGGGTTCAGTAATAAAGTATGGCAAAAAATAGTTGCTGTCTTTCTGCATCTGGATAAGTTTTACGTCAATCGTTTAGCTTTCGATTTTAAATATAGATCTTAATTCAGTTGCTTCTTCCGGCTTCATTCGCTTTGCAAGCACCAGGCGTAACTGGCGTCTTCTTAAGGCGCTATCGTACAATTCCTGTTCTTCTTCTGTTTCCGGGATTACCTCGGGAACAGCCTGTGGTTTTCCGGATTTATCAACGGCGACAAAGGTAAAAAACGCCCTGTTGCTCTCAATTTTCTGTCCCAAAGGTACGTCCTCTGCGGAAACTTCAATATGAATTTCCATCGAAGAATTAAAAGCCCGTGTCACCTGCGCTTTCAGGGTGACCACATTTCCTAATTGAATAGGCTTTCCAAAAGACACATTGTCAACAGAAGCCGTTACCACCATGCTGTTGGAATGCTTTTGAGCAGCAATGGCGGACACTATGTCCATCCAATGCATCAATCTTCCCCCCATTAAATTATTAAGCGTGTTGGTATCATTGGGTAGTACCATTTCTGTCATGATGACGGCTGATTCCTTTGCGTACTTTTTCTTTTTTATCATTTATGATAATCCTATTTGAATGATTTGTTTCTTAAATATGAGTGAGCAATGTTCAATATTATTGGTGCCATCCTTCTTTTCCCAACAGCGGTACAAAGCTGAAATTGGAAAATTCTTCTTTTACCAGTTTGTTCCCTTCTTTTCTGGTAACCCGAATCATTTTCTGAAGTTTGTCATCGCCTACAGGGATAACAAGACTTCCGTTTTCTTTCAATTGTTCAACAAGCGATTTGGGAACCAAAGGCGCGCCTGCGGTAACAATAATTTTGTCATAGGGAGCAAAAGCCGGCAATCCTTTGGAGCCGTCACCACAAAAAAATCGCGGGAAATAACCCATTTTCGGTAAAAATTCTCTGGTTTTTTCAAACAGCACTTTGTTGTATTCAATGGTAAAAACCTTAGCGCCCATTTCCAGAAGCACGCAGGCCTGGTAGCCGGAGCCCGTGCCGATTTCGAGCACTACATCGCCTGGTTTTATCTCCAGTAACTCTGTTTGAAATGCTACAGTATAAGGTTGAGATATGGTTTGTCCTTCTCCAATCGGAAAAGCCTTGTCCTGATAGGCGTGCTCAATAAAAGCTTTTTCAAAAAAGAAATGCCTGGGGACTTTTCCGATTGCCTGAAGCACCCTTTCATCTTTAATTCCTTTTTGCTTAATGAGTTTTACCAAACTCTTCCTCATTCCTTTATGCCTGTAGCTATCTTCCACTTTTCTCTATCTAATTTTCTCAGGTATTTATTGCAGCATGAAGGCATCCACAACATTTAAATTAGGGGGATGAGAGCCCGCTGCATTGTGTTGCGAATATAACAATTAATGCCGGGTTTTGTGCAATTGGTGGCTAGAATAGCGGATGAATCTATTAATGGTAGTTTGGAAATATTTTATTTGTCGGATGCGTTGGTTTACCTACCTTCCTTGCTTCTTATTTGTGAAAGATTTTCGACGTCGTCCAGATCCCATTTTTCAAAATAGGATATGGATTTCTCTGGATCCTTCAAATCTTATAAACGCTTGATGATCCTTGTCAAACAGATTACCCATTACTGTCAATTATTCGGTAAAAGTCATTTACGCTTTCTCCTGGTAATGCGGTATAAATACGGAAGATATTCATAACACGTTTTAATCCGAAAGTATGATTGTCAGACCACAGGTTTGAAATATTCATTATATACTAACAAGCAAAGCTCGTCCACTTCTTTCTTCATCTGCGGCAAAGTACTTCAATTTTCAGAGCCCGATCCTTTATTTCGTTCCAGCTTAATGCCATTGATTGGTGTATTTAATATTTCTCAGTAATTGTGACACTAAACCTAAGGTAAAAAAGTGGAAATTTCAATTGTAATCTGTGGAGGCTTCATCGTTCCTGCCATAACTTCTTTAGACATTATTAAAATATTGATGATAGGCTGTATCTGTTATCTTTTTTAACTTGCGTTCGTTAATGCTTGAAAAATACGAGATATATGTTTACGGGAATAATTGAAGCCACCGGAGAGGTGATCCATAAAGAAACTGCTGGAACCAATGTTACCTTTACCATCCAAAGTGCCATAGCGGGAGAGCTCAAAGTTGATCAAAGCCTTTCGCACAATGGCGTTTGTTTAACAGTGATCAGTCAAAATGAGGAAAGCTACCAGGTAACTGCCATTGATGAAACACTCAAGAAGAGCAATCTGGGGTTGCTTAATCCGGGGGATCACGTGAACCTGGAACGGTGTATGGCCGCAAACGGCAGATTTGACGGCCACATTGTGCAGGGACATGTTGATCAAACCGGGGTTTGTACTTCGGTAAAGGAAGAAGACGGGAGCTGGTTGTTCCAGTTTGAGTACGATCCGTCCACAGGAAATTTAACTGTAGAGAAGGGATCGATCTGTGTAAATGGTGTTAGCCTTACCTGCTTTAATTCAGAGGACGGGAAATTTACGGTGGCCATTATTCCTTATACCTTCGAACATACCAACTTCAAAGAGATAAAGCCCGGTACTACAGTGAATCTCGAGTTTGACATTATTGGCAAATACATCAGCAAATTATTGTCCAGGCGCATATAATCTCCTTTCATCATTTTTAAAGATGGTTTTGATCATCAATATATAGATCAACCAACCTATGAGGGCGCCAATTGCTCCTCCCACAATGATGTCAAGGGGATAATGCACTCCCAGGTATATTCTGCTGTAAGAAACTATAAAAGCCCAAAGGAATAGAAAGCCCGTGTACCGGTATATTCTGCTAAAAAGCAGGTAGACAAACGTGGCCAAGCCAAAGGTGTTGGCTGCATGCGATGAAGCGAACCCGAATTTTCCGCCGCAACCCTTTACCAGATAGACCAATCCTGCCAAATCGGGATCATGGCAGGGGCGAAAGCGTTCAAAGAAGGGCTTCATAAACCCCGAAGTAAATTGGTCTGCAAATAAAATTACCAATCCGATTCCCAGCAGTACGTAAACCGCCCGGACTTTAAATTTCCAGACAATCAACCCGAGCAATATGGCATAAAATGGGATCCAGGTATATTTTTCGCTAATCCAGAACATGATTGCATCCAGAAAGTCTACATGCAATCCATTCAAATACAGAAATAACTTTTCGTCAAGTTCAATAAGTTTTTCAATCATCGTGTTATTTGATCCAATCTATGCCTTTTTTTAACTGCTGCAGGGTGTCTTCTTCAGGAGATCCTGGCTCAGGATGATAATTATATTGCCAGTTTGCCTGGGGCGGTAAGCTCATGAGGATTGATTCTGTTCTTCCAGAAGTATCCAGCCCAAATTTTGTTCCTTTGTCCCACACCAGGTTGAATTCAACATATCGGCCTCTTCGCAACAATTGCCATTTTTTTTCATTTTCAGAATATTCAAGTGTGGCATTTTTGTTGAGGAAATGGGTGTAAATGGGAGCAAAAATATTGCCTACGTCCTGCACAAAGGCAAAGCGTTGTTTCAAAGAAAACTCCTCATTGGCACTGAGCCTGTCAAAAAATATCCCTCCCACACCCCTGGTTTCGTTACGGTGAGGCAGGTAAAAATAGTTGTCCGCCCAGGCCTTAAACTCCGGGTAATAGCTGAAGTGGTGGCGATCGCATACTTTCTTTAACTGAGAATGAAAGTAGCAGGCGTCTTTTTTGTCGATGTAGTGCGGCGTTAGGTCAATTCCTCCTCCAAACCATGCAGTGCCTTCATTCATCTCAAAATAGCGGACGTTCATATGAATGATAGGAACCATGGGACTGACCGGATGCATTACGATGGAAACCCCGGTTGCATAAAAATCTGAAGGAGGAAGGTTTAAAGCAGCCAGAATATTTTCAGGTGTTGGGCCATGAACCGCTGAGAAGTTGACTCCGCCTCTTTCAATAAGGGCGCCATTTTCAATGATTCTTGTGCGTCCGCCTCCACCACCTGCCCGTTCCCATTTATCTTCCTTAAAAATTCCTTTCGAATCTGTTAGTTCAAGCTCCTTACAGATTTTGTCCTGCAAATCCAGAAACCAGTCCGTTATTGTTTCTTTGGTCATCTTTTTGGTTTTGAACAAAGGTATAAAATGCAGGAATAATTTTTAGCGCAAAAACCAAAAGATAAAAAGGATAAAGATGTAAATTACTGATTGAAAGACCATTGTATAAGTTTAGGTGCGTGCGAAAAGCTGTATTTGAATTTAAGTTTTTCGGGTACAGTGGTTTTGGGTGCCAGGACGCTGGTGGCCCTGAAATAGTGTAATTAGGATAATGATAAAGTGCTGGCAAAACGAATGCTCAGTACCTGATTTTTTTCTTATGGATTCTACTAACGTCAAAGAAAGGTACCAGTATCCTGAAATTGCGCAGGACATTCTGTTGAAAGCTTACCGCCTGATGCTCACAACAAAACGCATGGCCGAGGTGTATGACGAAAACAAGAATGTCACCAGCAAGTATGTGCATAGTACCTCCAGAGGCCATGAGGCCATTCAATTGGCCACCGCATTTCTATTAAAACCTATAGATTTCGCTTCTCTGTATTATCGAGACGAAGCCATGTTGTTGGGCTTAGGATTAGAACCCTATGAACTCATGCTGCAACTGATGGCCAAAAGAGACGATCCTTTCTCCGGAGGACGGTCTTATTATGGTCATCCATCCTTGAAAAGAAAGGGTTTTCCCATTATTCCGCATCAAAGTTCAGCTACAGGCATGCAGGCAATCCCGGCTACGGGCATGGCCCATGCTGTGCACTATTTGGAAACATTGCAGCCTGAAAGGCTTAGGGGGCACATGGAAAACAATCCGGTGGTGGTATGTTCTTTGGGAGATGGCGCTGTTACTGAAGGAGAGGTTTCTGAAGCCTTCCAAATGGCTGCTTTGAAGCAACTGCCCATTATTTATCTGGTGCAGGATAATGAGTGGGGCATCTCCGCAACCAGCAAAGAGATGCGTACCATGACCGCCCATGAATTTGCTGCCGGATTCAAGGGCCTTGACAGAATGCGGGTGGATGGATCTGATTTTGTGAAAGCGTATGGGAAAATAAAACGGGCTTTCGATTATGTAAGAAGAGAAAGAGCGCCGATCCTGGTGCATGGGCGATGCCCTCTTCTGGGGCACCACACCTCAGGCGTAAGAAAGGAGTGGTACCGCAATGAAGCCGATCTGCTCCTGCACGAAAGTGAAGATCCGATTCCCAAGCTACATCGCAATCTGCTAGAGGCGGGCCTGAGTGAAAAGCAGCTTCTCGAGATGGAAACTGTGGTAAATGAATCGGTTCTTGAAGCTTTCGAAAAAGCCAGAGCAGCCGAAGATCCGGACAAGTCGACGCTCTTTGATTTCGAATTTGCGCCAACGACCGTAATAGAAGAAAGCGGCAACAGAACGCCGGAAAATGCCGAAAAGGTAGTGATGGTAGATGCTGCTTTGCATGCTATGGATGAAATATTGCGGAAGCATCCGGAAGCATTGTTCTACGGACAGGACGTAGGAGGGAAGTTGGGTGGAGTTTTTCGAGAAGCAGCCAATCTTTCAAAGAAGTATGGCGACCACCGGGTTTTCAATACACCCATTCAGGAAGCTTATATCATTGGCTCTACAGTGGGCATGTCAGCAGTAGGCTGTAAACCCATTGTCGAAATTCAATTTGCAGACTATATTTGGCCGGGCATCAATCAGCTTGTAGAAGAGATTTCGAAAAGTTGCTACCTGACACAGGGAAAATTTCCCGTTCAGACGTTGATACGTGTACCTATAGGAGCCTACGGGGGCGGCGGTCCGTACCATTCAGGTAGTATAGAATCTACGCTGCTCAATATCAGAGGTATAAAGGTGGTTTATCCATCTAATGCCGCAGACATGAAGGGACTGCTGAAAGCTGCATTTTATGATCCGAATCCGGTCGTGCTGCTGGAGCATAAAGGACTGTATTGGTCGAAGCTTCCGGGCACTGAAACCGCAAAAACATTTGAGCCGGATGAAGACTATGTGATTCCCCTGGGAAAAGCGCGGAAGGTCGCTTTTGCTTCAAAGCAAAATATTGAACAGGGAGCATCTGCAGTGGTCATCACGTATGGAATGGGAGTCTATTGGGCTTTGTCTGCCAGAGAAGGGCAGGAAGAGGCGATAGAGATTCTGGACTTAAGAACATTGAATCCCCTGGACTGGGAGGCGGTAGGGGAGTCTGTAAAGATGCATAGTAGAGCGATGATTTTAACCGAAGAGCCCTTAATGAACAGTTTTGCCGAGTCATTGTCCGGTAGAATCAGCAGTGAATTTTTTGAATATCTGGATGCACCAGTACTATCAGTGGGCGCCGCAAATCTGCCGGCAATTCCTTTAAATATTGATTTGGAGCAGGAAATGTTGCCCAATCCAGAAAAGGTCAGATGGATGCTTAAGAAGCTCTTGTCGTACTAATAACCAGGTATCTTATGGTTATTTGCCATAGCTCCAATATTGACTTTATGAATTAGCCGTTGAACTTGTTTTAATGCCGGCAACGCAATTAATCCGGTAAGTTTCATCAAAATGGGTAGCCAATACCAATATTATATACCAGCGGATAAGTGTCGTTGTAGGGTTTGCTGAATCCAATCTTATCCAGTACAAAGCGGTCACCTTCTTCCCGCGCAGGATCTATCACCTTCGCGCCTATATCTAAGCGCAGCACTAAAAAGTTGAAGTCGAAGCGGAAGCCAATCCCTGTACCTACTGCCAATTCCTTGTAAAAACTATTGAATTCAAATTTGGAGCCTGGTCTGGTGTTATCAAAAGTCCACACGTTACCGATATCAACAAAAATTGCTCCTTCCAAAAAACCAATTATATCCCGTCTTATTTCCAGGTTTGCCTCAATAAGGATTTCTCCCGGTTGTTCAAAGCTATTGTTGATTGGGCCATCTTCAGCCCTATTATAATTCCCTGCGGTAGAGTCTGGTCGATAAGATCCGGGACCCAGGCGTCTCGGCCTCCAACCCCTGTTCGAGCTGCTTCCGCCCGCGAAAAAGTACTTTTCATAAGGAAGGATATTATCGCCTCCATAGGGCTTTGCAACCCCAACATTTAAACGATAAGCAAAATCAGTCACCTGCGAGAGTTTTTGAACACGCCTGAAGTCCGCATTCAACTTAATGAATTTGTAAAATTGAAGTGAATCACCAAAATTTTCGTACAATGACGTTCCAATAATATTTTGTAATGTGCCTCCACTTTCGGCAAATAATCTCAGATAGGACGCGTTTTTTCCCCCTGTACCGTATTTGTTGAAGTTGAAGATGGTATAAAATATCATACTCGACACAAAGGATGGTTCAAAAGACCTGCTCAGGTTATTGCCTAAACTTTCATACCTATCAAGAAGGTCTCTAAATTCATCTGTTTTTACTTCTGAGTCTATAATACTCGCATCTACCAAAGAAAAATTATAAAATATTCGCTCATCTTTTTGCCAGGTATAAATAGCCGAAACCTTGGAATTGCTACGGGTATAATCCGGCCGGTTGGTATAGTTATATCCGACCAGAAATCTGGTTTTTGGGTTATAAGTTCCCAATTTAGACTTCAGGCGCGATCCCAAAGGAAACACAAATTGGGGAAAGATGATAGACAGGTTAGCACCCAATTCCTGGCTTGATAGCGCTTTCCCTGGATCAGAGGCCGATGCAACGCCTTCAATTCCCGCTCTGCCAGTAAACTCGAGTATTTCCAAACCGCCAAAAATATTCCTGTCTTTGATGGTGAAGTTATAAAAAGGTCCCGGTACCTGTTCAGTCACAGTCAGCCCCACTTCATTGGACATCGTATACTTTTTGAGCGGACTGGTGAAAATGTTGGCTACGACTTTACCGCCTGTAGTATCATAGTTGATGTTTACAAATTTGAATATGTCAAGGTTTGATAACTGCCTTTGCGTCTCAAATGTGTTTTCTTTACTGTACAAGCTATCCGGATATAAGAACAATCTTCTGTCAAGTATCTTCTTCGAGTACTCATCGTCGTAGTATTTATACACTACGCCGTTGTAGGGTTCCCTTTTTCTCCTCTCGGGTCCTCTAAATCCTGCATCGGTCGTAAAATAGACGGAATCCAGCCTGAACTGCTTGTGATAGCCTCTTTTTGCCGGATCAAGAATCAAGACTTCCACTGCTACCTTTTTCTCCTCGGTAATGGTGGTGTCCACATTATATTCTACATACTGGCGGCTAAAGTCATAGTACCCGTTATTTTTTAAAAGATTGTCGATTCGCTCCCGTTCCGCAGTCAATATTTCCTGATCGTAGATCTGACCTTTCTTAATAAGAATATCCGGCTGGTTTAAAAAATACAATTCCTTGATTTTAGAATCGCTGCTGGTAAACAAGATACTGTCTACCAGATACGGCTCCTTTTCTGAAATTTCATAAGTAACTGTAATTTTCTTTCCACTGGTATCGATATCGTAGCTGGTTTCCCCCAGAAAAAAGCCCTTGGTATGCAGGTAGTTCCTCATCTGGCTGGCGGCCTCCGAGCTTTTTGCACTGTCATATATGGCAAGCGGCTCTCCCCATCGCATCAGCAAGTTTCCCTCTTCCAGAATTTTATCTTTTTTTGCCAGTTTCCTGCTCTTTTTATCTTCCAAACGGGTAACCTTCTTGGACTTTTCCTCTACCTGTGCCTCTTGAATTTTGGCGTCAAATTTTGTAGTAATTTCGTCCTTTTCCTGTTCTATTTCGGCTTCGTCATACTGGTTAAGGCCCCATTGATATAAATAGACATAAGGCGACACCGGAAGTAGCGGCAGTCGCTTATTGGGTTCCTGTCTGAAAAAGTCTGTATATCTTGCAGAACTGGTTTTATCGGTACCTGTCACTTTTTGTTTGTAAATCAGGTATTCGTCTTCTTCTAAATATCTGGTGCCCAGGCATCCGGAAAGGAGGGTTAAAAAGATTAAAAAAGATAAATTAAAAGTTAACTTCAAGGCCAAATAAAAATTTAAGGGTTATGATCTCTAAAAACACAGCAAAATACATTAAATCCCTTCAACAAAAAAAGCATCGTAAACTCGAAAAATCATTTATAGTTGAAGGAGCTAAAAGTGTCATTGAGCTTGTAAAATCTGATTTTAGAATTACAACGCTATACGCCACGTCCGTGTTTTTAAAAGATGCAAAACAATCTATTTCAGAGGTAAAAAATAAATTTGAGATCGTTGAAGTCTCCGAGAAAGAACTGGCCTCTGTGGGTACTTATCAGAGTAATAATGCTGCCATTGCAATTGCCAAAATGAAAAAAAACGAGCTGGTTTCATCTGAAGGTGGTTTCGCAATCGCCCTGGACAGGGTGAATGATCCCGGAAATCTGGGCACCATTATCCGAATTGCCGACTGGTACGGCATAGCCAACATCATCTGCTCTGATGACTGTGCAGATCAATATAATCCAAAAGTAATTGCAGCTAGTATGGGCTCCTTCACCCGGGTGAATTTATTTTACACCCCATTAGCCTCTTATTTAGAGAAGGTAACTATTCCGGTTTATGGAGCCTACCTTCAGGGGGAAAATGTGCATCATCAGCAATTTAATCACGAAGGTATCTTAATAATGGGCAGCGAATCGCAGGGAATAGCACCTGAACTCGAACGGTATGTTGCGCACAAAATCAGTATTCCCGCCTTCGGAAAGGCAGAGTCTCTGAACGTGGGGGTTGCCACTGCAGTAATTTGCGACAACATCAAAAGGGGGCAAAAGCAATCGCTATAGAAACGCCTTGTCTCTCGCAGCTTCGGCCATCATTTCACGGGCTTTCTCTTTTCCCAGGTATCGATCTATCAGATAGTGGGCCACATACAAAAGTGGCGTGATGGCAATGGCAACCAAAAATTTATAGATGTAATTGATAATGCCCACGGAAATTGTCTGTTCTACAGACCAGTTGCCCAATACGTAAAAAGCTATAAATAAAACCAAAAAACTATCGATAAGCTGAGAAATAAGCGTAGATCCGGTGGCTCGAAGCCAGATCATCTTTTCTCCAGTCAGGCTTCTCAGTCTGTGGAAAATATAAACGTCCAGCAATTGCCCTACAAGAAAAGCAATAATTGACGCAATGATAATGCCCATTCCCTGGGTAAATACGGTGTTAAAGGCATAGTTAATGTTAAAGCTGTTTCCGACTGAATCATTGCTGTTTACATCAAGCCAAAATTGGGCCGGCTCAAGCTTTGTGATAATATAAATCGCAATAAAAGCATAGGCTATCAGACTGATGGTTAGGTAACTTATCTTTTTAACGCCTTCTTTTCCGT
>CAZWQB010000099.1:9992-11726 GCA_964636035.1 uncultured Roseivirgaceae bacterium | reverse complement strand
GCAAACTGTATTTTTATTTCGTCGTACTGTTTGGAATAGGTTTCGGTATCGTCACTTTTGGAGAGTGACGCAATTTGTTCTATTATCTCTCCAATGGTCTCATTGGGCTCAATTTTGCTCAGCAGCCGGCTATAACTGGTCAGCGTTACCGGATAAGCTGCGTCAAAATATTCACAAACCAGTTGGTTTTCGTGAATTGCAATTTTTAATTCTTTGTTCTCGATTACATTTTCCAGCGGGCTCCCTAAAAAAGGTACCATAATTCTGCCCTTGAAGAAGTCGTGCGCCTCTGACGCATCAAAAAATGAGGCATAGGACGACCTTCTACCTTTTTCAAGAAGATCCATTAGCCATGGGTTCGAGGGGTGAAAGGCCATATGATTGGGTACAATGTCCTGCAGCCATCCAATCTCATTTTGTGAAAGGGCCTCATGCAATTGAAGCAGCTCTTCTTCAGTTCCAACTTCCGGATTTATTTTATGTGGGTCTACGCCGTCGTAGCCATGCATGCTGCCCGGGGTAGCTTCAAAAATGGGGCTGGCATATAGCGTAGAGATTCCCAATTTTTGTAAATAAGGCAGCGCCTTTTTCAGATCCTTGAAGTTGAACGCTTTATGGAACTGAATTCTATAGGTAGATTCAGGATTATACATGGCTTGAGTAGATTAAAAAAGATTCAGGGGAAACAGTGACTTCAGAACCTGCTGCAAAATTGGAAGGAGAATTTTCCGGGCCATTCCATTGCTCGTCGGCAGCATTAAAACTTAAATGCCAATTGGCTTCGAAATCAGGTAGCATTGCTATCTGGGGTTGGGCGGAAAAATTTAATATCGCATATAATTGATGTTTATCATGCCACCTGTGCAGAAACAGCATTTGGGCGGCTTCGTCAAAATTCACATCGAGCTGGTTCCGGTCGAGGTGTTTTAGTACCGGGTGTTCTTTTCTGAATGCGATTAAAGCTTTGTAGAAGGCCAGCATTGTCTGATGTTGCCCCTCAGAAAATTCTTCCCAATGCAGCTTTGACTTATTAAAGGTATCCTCCGATTGCGGATCTGGTGGTTCTTCTCCCGATTCGAATTTAAATTCAGCTTTTCTGCCCTCTCTTACAGCCTTTACCAGTTCCGGATCTGTATGACTTATAAAATACAAAAAGGGACTGGATGCGGCATACTCCTCGCCCATAAAAAGCATGGGAATGAAGGGGCTCAGCATCACAGCACCTGCGAGTAACTTCTGCATCTCAAAGCTGACGAGTTGACTGGTCCGTTCGCCCAGCATCCGGTTTCCTACCTGGTCGTGATTTTGAGAGAAAACAACAAATTGCTTTCCGGGATGGGACCCTACTTTGGTGCCGAAATGTTTTTTTCTGTGATCTGAGTAGATGCCATCATAAACGTATACGTTTTTGTAGGATTTAGCCAGGTGTTTTAGCCCATCAAATTCAGAGTAATAACCGGTTTTTGAATTACCAGAGGCTACTCTAAGCGCATGGTGAAACTCATCCACCCACTGCCCGTCAAGTCCATAACCTTTTTCCGCAAGCGGATCAATGAATTTTGTGTCGTTTAAATCCACCTCTGCAATCAGATAATAGGGTCTGCCTGTTTGTTCAGAGAGCTTATTTACGTGTTCTTTTATCTCCCGTAAAATGTGATTAGGGCTCAAATCCTTAATGGCATGAACAGCGTCCATCCTCAGGGCATCCACCTGGAAGTCTCTGAACCACATGAG
>CAZWQB010000099.1:0-9892 GCA_964636035.1 uncultured Roseivirgaceae bacterium | reverse complement strand
GCCTTTAAAAGTTCCTTCGCTGGTGAATGTACCTGTATGCAGTTCATAAATCACGTAATTTTCCTGGGGAATATTCTTCCAGGTATTGTTCTTATCATTCTGTGAGAACCTTCCTAAATCTATTGCCTGAGAAAGCCCGTGAACGCCCTCGGGTTGCGATAGGGAAGCCGGATCGGGCAATTCTTTGTCATTGTTGAGCCTGAACTTGTACAAGTCACCCGGCTTTACCTGATCAGAAATTGCTTTCCAGTATCCAAAATCTTCCTTCTCCAGGGGTATTTCCTCCTTGTTTTGAACCACCAGCGAAGCCTCGCCTGCATCCGGTGCCCAAAGCGTTATCTCTGCCTTGCCTTCGGCGTTGAAATTTATACCCAACGTTCGCCTACCTGTATCAATCGCATTCATAGAGCTAGTGATTTATTTGTTTTAGCAATACGATAGACCTGGCCTCTACTTTGAAGATGGATTCTGCCGGAATGTGCTCTCCATCGGCTTCGGTTTTGTCTTCCAGATAGTTGTCAAAAGTGTCCAGAATTTTTACCCAATTATTGCCATATTTAGCAGGAGGAAGTTTGTACTCTACTGCGTCATGGTTTGCGTTGAACATGAGGTAAAAAGTGTCATCAAAAATGGTTTCTCCTTTTGATCCTTTTGAGTGGATGCCTTTCCCATTCAAAAACACACCCAAAGATTTGGCAAAATCATTGTTCCAGTGCTCTTCGGTCATTTCCGATCCCTCGGGTAAGAACCAGGCGATGTCCTCAAGGCCAACTCCCTTAATAGGCTGGCCCTGAAACCATTTTCTTCTGCAAAAGGTAGGGTGACCCTGCGCAAAGTGGATCAGCTTGCGTGTGTAACCCAGGAGATCCTGATCCGCATGTTCCCAGTTGAGCCAGGAAATCTCATTGTCCTGACAATAGGCATTGTTGTTGCCTCGCTGCGTTCTGCTGATCTCGTCTCCGGCAACTATCATGGGAACTCCCTGCGATAAGAAAATTGTGGTGAGGAAATTTCTCTTTTGTCTGCTGCGAAGTTGGTTAATTTCAGGATCATCTGTTGGGCCTTCCACGCCACAGTTCCATGAACGGTTGTGGCTTTCCCCATCCTGATTGTCTTCGCCATTTTCCTCATTGTGTTTTTCATTATAAGAAACCAGATCATGAAGGGTAAAACCATCGTGGGCAGTAATAAAATTGATACTGGCCGTAGGTCGGCGGTAATCATCCTGATATAGATCAGAACTTCCCGTAAAACGCTCAGCAAATTCTGCCAGCATGCTGTTTTCCCCACGCCAGAAGTCACGCATACAATCCCTATATTTCCCGTTCCACTCGGCCCAGCCAGGAGGGAATTTTCCAACCTGGTAGCCGCCCTCTCCAATATCCCAGGGTTCTGCAATGAGTTTTACCTGAGATATAATCGGATCCTGGTGAATAATGTCAAAGAACGCACTCAATTTATCTACTTCATGAAGTTCTCTGGCAAGTGTGGCAGCCAAATCAAACCTGAACCCATCTACATGCATCTCAGTAATCCAGTAGCGCAGGCTGTCCATGATGAGCCTGAGTACGTTGGGAAGATTCGCATTGAGGGTATTACCGGTTCCTGTATAATCCATGTAGAATCTGCAGTCGTCTTCGAGCAAGCGGTAGTAAGCAGCGTTGTCTATACCTTTAAAGCTGAGTGTTGGACCCATGTGGTTTCCTTCGCAGGTATGGTTGTAAACCACATCCAGAATGACTTCAATACCTGCTTTATGCATGGCTTTGACCATATTTTTAAATTCTCTGACCTGCTCTCCCATTACGCCACTGCTGCAATACCTGGCGTCCGGTGCAAAAAATCCAAGGGTGTTATAGCCCCAGTAATTGGCGAGCCCCTTGTCCTTCAAAAAGCCATCCTGAATAAAATGGTGGATTGGCATAAGCTCTATTGCTGTCACTCCCAGTTCTTTCAGGTAGTTAATAGAAACAGGGTGTGCCAAAGCCGCATAAGTGCCGCGGATTTCTTCCGGGATTTCAGGGTGCATTCTGGTAAACCCTTTGACGTGCGCCTCATAGATAACAGTTTTATGATAAGGGATTTTGGGATGTCTGTCACCTTCCCAGTCATAATTGGTATCGACTACCACAGACTTGGGGATATAATCAGCACTGTCCAGCTCACTGAAGCTCAAATCTTCGTCCTCATGATTAATGTCATAGCCAAAAAGGGCATCGTTCCATTCTATGGTTCCTGCTATTGCCTTTGCATAAGGATCTATCAGTAATTTATTGTGATTGTATCGGTGGCCATTGTGCGGTTCATAAGGGCCATGGACTCTATAGCCATACAATTGTCCGGGTTTTACTCCCGGAAGGAATACGTGCCATATCTGATGAGATCTTTCTTCCACTTCCACGGTCAGGTTTTCACCGTGGCCTCCCTCGGAAGTAAATAAACATAATTCAACCTTTGTCGCGTTATCGGCATATAATGCAAAATTCACCCCATCACCATTCCAGGTAGCTCCCAGCGGGTATGGACTTCCCGGATATGTAATTGTATTCATATTTTATTGTCTAAAGTTTTTAGTAACACCTATAAATCAAATACCTTTGTCAAATGTTTAGGTACAAATTAAATATTTTGCAGGTGCAGAACAGTGCCTCATTTACCGTGAAGAAACTCCTTGTATTATGCATTACTCTTAACCTGATTGGTATAAATCATAAGGCCAGTTCGACGACGAACATCTTAGATATTAAAAGCACTTCAGAGCCGATTGTTTTGGAAAATTCGCTTCTGTGGAAAATCGAAAGGAGCGACAGACCGGTTTCATATCTTTTTGGAACTTTCCATTTGTTGCCCCTGAACGATTTTGAACTTTCCGATAAAGTATTGACCGCTTTTGAACTGACGGACCAGTTGATTCTTGAAATCGATCTGAACGATCCCGCCATGCAGCAGGAGTTCATGCAGCATGTAACCAGAGATGATACTCTTAGCCTGGAAAAGGCTTTGTCGCCCACCGACTTCAACAAGCTGAACACGATTCTGACGCAGGCCTTTGGGATGAACGCAAAAATGGTGAACCGCTGGCATCCGGCTATGGTAGGCACTTTTTTGATTAAGCATTTTATTGACGGGACTCCTGCCAGTTACGACGCCGCTCTGTTAGAAATGGCAAATAATAAAAACAGAGAAGCTTTGGGACTCGAAACCGTGGAGGAACAGCTTCATATATTTGATCAAATTCCTTACAATGACCAGATAAAAGATCTGGAAGAAATGCTGAATGATGAAGCAAAGGTGAAAAGGATCTTTTCTAAGATGGTCGCTACCTATAAAAAGGAAGACATCAACGGCTTACTCGATTTGTTTCTTGAATTGAATGACGATGAAAATAAGAGGGAACTGCTCCTCAACAAGAGGAACAGAAGCTGGATAAACCGAATTGATAGCCTCACCGTCGAAAGCCCTTCCTTTGTTGCGGTGGGTGCCGGGCATCTTGGAGGTACGCATGGCTTGATCAACTTATTGAGACAGGAGGGCTTTAAAGTGACCCCTGTAAAATAGCTGGCCCTGGAGGAGGAGGTGCATTTGCGCGAATGAAGCCTAGGTTCGGGTTTGATCGAAATGCATCAGATCGAAAGTCGCCGTTACAGAGTCTTGATTGTGAATATAGGCTAAGCATAGAAAAGCGATTTAACTCACAGCTTTTAAGCACCCATAAAAAAATCAGCGCAATTGGTGGAAACTAATTCGAAAAACTTAATTTTGTGCAATGGCAGAACAGATTTTAATTATTGACTTTGGCTCACAATATACCCAATTGATAGCCAGAAGAGTACGGGAGTTAAATGTTTATTGTGAAATACATCCTTTTAACAACCTTCCGGAGTTTTCAGATGACATTAAGGGCATTATTTTATCAGGAAGCCCCTGTTCTGTCACAGATGCGTCGGCACCTGATGTTGACTTGAGCAGATACAGAAAAAACATTCCCATTCTCGGTGTTTGCTATGGCGCACAGTTGATGGCACATAAAAACGGCGGCAGGGTTTTGCCTTCGCAGATCAGAGAATACGGACGGGCAAGAATTACCAGCATGGACCGCCATAACGACCTTCTGAAAGAAATCACGCTGGATTCACAGGTGTGGATGTCGCATGGTGATACCATCAACGCACTACCCCCCGATTTTAAAGTGATTGCCAGTACGCCTACCGTAAATATAGCTGCTTATAAAATTGATGGCGAAGAGACCTATGGAATACAGTTTCATCCTGAGGTGACGCACTCGGTGGAGGGCAAAATCATATTAAGAAACTTTGTTGTTCACATTTGCGGATGCAGTCAGGAGTGGACCCCCGATATATTCATTGAAGCAACCATTGAAAGTTTAAAGCAACAGATCGGAAGTGATAAGGTAGTTCTTGGACTTTCGGGTGGGGTTGATTCTTCTGTAGCAGCCGTGCTTATCGACAGGGCCATAGGCTCACAGTTGCATTGCATATTTGTGGACAATGGATTGCTGCGCAAAGGCGAGTTCGAACAAGTTCTGGAATCCTATAAAAACATGGGATTGAATGTAAAAGGAGTCGATGCGAAAGACAAGTTCTACACAGCACTGAAAGGGATCACAGATCCTGAAGATAAAAGAAAAGCCATTGGGAAAACCTTCATTGATGTTTTTGACGATGAAGCCCATAAGATCTCTGATGTGAAATGGCTGGCACAGGGAACTATCTATCCTGACGTCATCGAATCGGTATCTGTAAAAGGACCCTCTGCAACCATTAAATCCCATCATAATGTGGGTGGCTTGCCTGATTATATGAAGCTAAAAGTGGTTGAACCTTTGAATACACTATTTAAAGACGAGGTGAGAGAGGTAGGAAAAACCCTTGCCATAGATCAGAAGATAATAGGAAGACACCCGTTTCCCGGACCTGGCCTTGCCATACGGATATTAGGAGATATCACGCCGGAAAAAGTACATACCTTGCAGGAAGTAGACGCTATTTTTATAAACGGACTCAAAAACGCTGGCTTATATGATCAGGTTTGGCAGGCAGGCGCCATTTTGTTGCCCATCCAATCGGTGGGCGTAATGGGCGACGAAAGAACTTATGAAGGTGTGGTGAGCTTAAGGGCGGTAACCAGTGTGGATGGCATGACTGCAGATTGGTGCCATCTTCCTTATGAATTTCTGGGGGAAATCTCGAACGAAATAATAAATAAAATTAAAGGCGTTAATAGAGTGGTATATGACATTAGCTCAAAACCACCAGCTACCATTGAGTGGGAATAGTGGACTTATCAGTGCGAAATAGCTCGTCTGAAGCCTGAAATAAAGATTATGTGGCATGCTTTTAGTTGAGGAAAACTAACGGCAATTATTCTTATTAAAACCAAAAAGATGCGATACATCAAAGCTTTTTTTATTTTTTCCTTTCTGCTTGTAGCTTTCGGTGTGGCGGCACAGGATGCAGCCTCGTTTGAAAGAAGCTACATGAATGGAAAAGACCTCTACAATTTGGAAAAGTATGAATTAGCCATGGAAGCTTTGAAGCCTTTGGCGAGGCAGGAATCACAAAACCCTTACCAGGAGCACGCATCCTTTTATTTTGCGCTCGCGGCGTTCAAAGCGGGTCAAAGCCCTTTGGCCAAAGACATGTTTTTACAAATTGCGCAGCGGCATCCTAACTGGCAAAACATCGACGAGGTATACTATTGGTTATCAACACTGTACTTCGATCAGGGAGCTTATGATCAGGCGCTGAAAGCAAGCGCTAAAATAAAGGCCAAAAAGAATCACAAAGATCTGGTGGAAATGAAAACGCATTATCTATCAGAGATCAATGACCTGGAGAAGTTAAAAGAGCTCTTGCAACAAAATCCTTATGATGCAGAAGTGGCCCGGGTACTTGCTACGAAGATTTCTGAAAGACCTGCTTCTGCCACAAATGCTCAGCTTTTAGATTTTCTGATTAGCGAATTCAAATTAAATGAAGCACAATACAAAGCCAACCAACTGAAGCCGTCTGAAAAGAAAGATAGCTACCAGGTTGCGGTATTATTTCCGTTCATGACAGAAGAGTTGGATCAGGGGCGTAACGTTCGTTCCAATCAATTTGTCTTAGATACTTATAACGGGATAAAAATTGCCGTTGAGGCCCTGGAAAATCAGGGTAAGAAAATCAATCTGCATGCATTTGATACCAAAAGAGACAGCCTTACTACTGTCAATATATTGAGCCTTCCGGAAATCAGACAAATGGACCTCATAATTGGCCCACTTTACCCGGTTCCCAGCAAGTTGGTTTCAGAATTTACTTACAAGCAAAAGATAAATATGGTCAATCCACTTTCTACCAACTCTGAGGTGATTGGCGGTAATCCGATGTCGTTTTTATACATGCCTACTCTTGAAACACAAGCCAAAGCTGCTGCCGAATATGTAGCCGACAGTGTTACCGGTAATAAAAACGGGATCATTGTCTATGGAAACTCAGCCAGAGATTCCATTCTTGCGCATCATTATAAAGAGGTTGCTGAAGAAATCGGAATTAAGATACTATCGATGAATAAGGTAGCCTCTTCGCAATCAAGAGAACTTATAAAACTCCTTTCAACAAGTTCTTCCACACAAAGTTTTAGAGCAGATTCATTAAAAAATAAGCCGGGACATTTGTTTGTGGCAAGTTCTGACGAATTAATCGTGGCGAATGTAATCACCGCGTTGGAGATGCGCGGAGACAAATTGCCGGTAATTGTTACAGAAGATTGGCTGGATCTAAAGTTTGTTTCTTTTGAACAGCTTGAGCGGCTCCAGGTAAAATTCGTTGCTCCCGGATATGTTGATTTTGATAAAGAAGCAGTTAAAGATTTTAAGGAAGCATATAGCGAAAAGACCAATTTATTGCCTACGGAGTTTGCCTATATGGGCTATGACATGATGTTGTATTTCGGAAATCTGCTCTTTGAACATGGAACCTATTTCCAGGAAGCGTTTAATGGGGAAGAGTTCACGGAAGGCAGAATATTTCCTGGATATATCTTTAATGAGGCCAATAATAATCAATACGTACCGATTATTCAATTTAACAATTCCAGTCTCCAGCTTGTAAACCAGAAATTCTAGTTGATGTTATATGGGCATCGGCTCATATTAAATTCTTTATCAAAATAAATTTACATTTATGCTCACGCAGGATCAAAGTAAAGCACTGTTTAAAAATGCTCAAAATTTTATTCCGGGAGGTGTAAACTCTCCTGTAAGAGCTTTTAAAGCAGTAGGTGGAGATCCCCTGTTTATTAGGTCTGCAAAAGGAGCTTATATGTTTGATGAGGACGGGAATAAGTTCATTGAATTGATCAATTCCTGGGGTCCTATGATTTTAGGCCATGCATTTGCTGAAGTGGAAGATGCTGTACGTGAAGCTATTTCTGGGTCGTTGTCGTTTGGAGCACCCACGGCAAAGGAAGTAGAAATGGCTGAGTTGATTACGGAGCTGATGCCTTCTATAGAGAAAGTCAGAATGGTAAACTCCGGAACAGAAGCTACCATGTCTGCCATAAGATTGGCCAGGGGCTATACCAAACGAGATAAAATAATAAAGTTTGAAGGTTGCTACCACGGTCACGGCGATTCTTTTTTGATAGCAGCAGGGAGTGGCGCCATTACCATGGGCATGCCAGACAGTCCCGGTGTAACCAAAGGTACTGCAATGGATACACTCACTGCTCCTTACAACGATCTGGAGGCGGTTGAGCATTTGGTAAATAATGCAAAGGGCGCTATTGCGGCCATCATCATTGAACCTGTCGCAGGCAACATGGGATGCGTGTTGCCCAAAGAAGGTTTTTTGCAGGGTCTTCGGGACATCTGCGACAGAGAGGGAATTGTGCTGATATTTGATGAAGTGATGACCGGCTTCAGGCTATCACAAGGCGGGGCTCAACAATTGTTTGGCATTAAGCCTGACCTGACCACACTGGGAAAAATCATTGGTGGTGGCATGCCTGTAGGCGCTTACGGAGGTAGAAAGGAAATTATGGATTGTGTGTCTCCAAGTGGACCGGTCTACCAGGCGGGAACTTTATCAGGCAATCCCATTGCAATGTCGGCCGGTCTGGCGATGCTCAGACATTTAAAAAACAATCCGAATACCTACCAAATTCTGGAAAATAATACATCGCAGATAGTTAATGGCATTGAAGATAATTTGAAGCAACTGGGTCTTGATTATACCATCAACCGCCTGGGATCTATGTTTAGTCTGTTTTTTACTGACAGCGAAGTTTTTGATATGGAGAGCGCCAGGAAATCAGATACTATTTTATTTGGTCATTATTTTCGAAAAATGCTTGAAGAAGGTGTCTATCTTGCTCCTTCTCAGTTTGAGACCCTGTTTGTTTCGACGGCATTGTCAGGAGATGATATTGCCCGGATAGTCCGTGCCAATAAAATAGCACTACAGCACGTGTTGAGCCTGCGTTAAAATTTCAGGGATGATTTGTGATTCTTAACACTGTGCAGGCTTCGCTCCTCTTCGGTTAGCTTAACACCCTTCCTTTAACGACAAGACCAAAGCCTACAGGGCTTGAACATGAATACCAAGTCCGATTATTGCTCCCAACCACGGAGTGGTTGAACAAAGTGCAGATCGCAGGATTTTTAGCCCTGATAATTTTTACTGGTAGCGTTGCAGGTTTCGCTCAAGAAGGCACGCTGCAGTAATTTTTGTCCTGCCTGATTTATTCTACTTTTTCCATTACCCAATGAATGTAATAAATTGCAATATCTTCGATTTTTGCAATTGACTATTCGTACTACTTTCATGTTTAATTTAAATATGATGAGAATCAAACATTTAGCGCCAGGCTTTTGTAGCCCGCTCATGGTTTATTCCTGACTATTTTAAACATTCAGAGTAGCATCTTAGGCCAATAAAGCCCCGGCTGCTTTTATCCAGACCTTAATGAACGCTTTAAAAGCATTAGAAATGAATAGTAAATACAGTATTATAGGGATCATTCTTCTTATAGGAATGCTGCATCCGGCAATGGCTCAGTTGCGGAGATCTGATCAGGCAGCGGTGACTTATGAAGAGTTGTACGACGATCCTTATATGATCAATAGCTTATTTGTGCATTTTCAGCCCTTGTATGCTGAAATGTTCGTAGCCAATGTAAACGCTGGCTTCGGAGCACAGGTAGAGTATTATTTCAAAGACAAGCTGGAATTCAGGGCACACGCAAGAAAAACCTATGCCAAGGCTACAGATTTTTCGAGGCAAAACGCTTCAAAAAACAGCGAGGTGGAAAACAAGGCCAGCGTGTATAATTACTATGAGCTGGGCGCCTCCTATTTCATAAAGGACTGGGAAGAAGACAGCCAGAGCAAAGTGATATTATATTCAAACCGATACAAAGGAACCAAATGGGCTGCCAATGTACCGGAACACATTATTATTCCTACCAAGGTTAGAAAAATCATCAGTGGTAGATTGGGCGGATTGATGTTCGATTCCTCCACAGATCTGAACCGGGTAATGGAAAAGCAGGGTGTGAATCTTCCTCAACTAGGTGCCGAAAATGTCTTTTTATCAGAGGATTTGAACATTTATGGCAATTTTGATGTGAAGGCGATTTATTTAGGTGGATCGATGACCTGGATCAAGAATTTTGCCATTAAGCCCGACAGAAACTATGGTACTTTGGGCAATGATTTGATTTTTACCACCTTTTTAGATTTAATGGTGGCGCCATCGGTGAACGTCAACAATATTTTTTATCAGGGGATAGAATATTCTTCTGAAAACATAGAAACGAGTATGATTGGCTTTAGAGCTGGTATGGAAGGCAAGTTTAACAGAGAGTTAGGGTGGGCTTATGGCGCTGA
>CAZWQB010000098.1:0-11883 GCA_964636035.1 uncultured Roseivirgaceae bacterium | reverse complement strand
TTGCCCTCATAGAAAGGAAGCAGCTTTTACCAATACGCATTATTTTAATAATATGACATTCAACGAAGACCCGTATCAGAAAATCTCAGATGACAGAAAATTTATCATTGATTGCTATACAGAAATGTTGTACCGCATCAACGAAAATGAGATTATTTCAATCATTAATGATACCGCAAAGCAGTCGGCGACAGCAGAGAGTGCTTCCAGCGAAAAAACAATACAATCTCTAAGCATCTATTTTCAGCTAATTACTTTAGTGGAGGAAAACGCGGCTACTCAACACAGGAGAAAAATGGAAGATCTCGGTAAGATCAGCTCAATCAGAGGTTCCTGGGCAGAAGCATTAAAAATTTGGAAAGACGAGGCCGTGACTGAGGAGGAAATACTCAAAGCCATTTCCGAAACCACGGTAAATCCAATCCTTACAGCACATCCGACGGAAGCTAAAAGAGTAACGGTTATCGAGATTCACCGCGAGCTATACCTGCTTCTGGTGCAGAGAGAAAATATTTCACTGAGTAAGCGTGAACAAAATATAATCCGGGAAAAGATCATCTTTTTACTGGAAAGATGGTGGAGGACAGGTGAAATTTATCTGGAAAAACCAGATATCAGCGACGAAAGAGCCAATGTGTTGCATTACCTGCATAAAGTTTTTCCTGTTGTATTGGAAAAAAGTGATCAGCAAATAAAAAGTTCCTGGATAGAGCTAGGGTTTAGCGCCGATAAAATTAAAGATCCTGATATGTTCCCCAAGATCAACTTCGGAAGTTGGGTTGGAGGTGACAGAGATGGTCACCCCCTCGTAACCCCATTAGTTACGCAGGAAACGCTAATGCTTCACAGAAAAGCTGCACTACTGCTGGTACAGGATGAGTTGTTGCAGTTGGTTAAAAAACTTTCGATATCAGCGATAACTAACCCAGTCCCTTCTCTACTGACAGACGCTATAGGTAAGAAAACGAACGCATTAGGAGAGCCTGCTTTTAAAGCAGTCCGGAGAAATCCCCACGAACCCTGGAGACAATTTGTAAATCTGATGTTACTCCAAATCCAGAATACTATATCTGAAAAAAATGTGGACTCAGGTGCGTATTATAGATCAAGTAAATTTTTAGAAGAGGATTTGAAGGTTTTAAGAAATGTATTGACTGATAACGGCTTAAATGGCATAGCAGAAGACTTACTTTTTCCTGTCGAAAGGACCGTTAAATGCTTTGGATTTCATTTGGCAAAACTAGATATCAGACAAAACAGTGATTTCCACGATAAAGCATTTTCTCAAATTTTAAAGACCATTGATGAGAAAGCGGGTGATTTTGAAACCTGGGACGAAGAAAAACGCGTAAAATATTTAAATCAACTGTTAGAGCGTAATTCGCCTATTACAGACATTTCACTTTCGTATGGACCCGAAGCCGATAATGTGTTGGATTGTTATAGAGTGGTTAGTAGACACATAAGTCAGTATGGTTCAGACGGGATAGGGTCATTCATAATCAGTATGACGAGAAATCTCAGCGATTTGCTACTGGTTTATCTGCTTATGAGAGAAACACAGTTGTTAAATACGAGTATTAGGCTGGTGCCCCTATTTGAAACCATAACAGATTTGCATAACGGTCCAGAAATTTTAGAAAAATTCTTGCAGCACCCAATCACGAAAGAAAGAGCTGGAAAATTATTTCATAAGCAAGAAGTAATGTTAGGCTATAGCGATAGTAATAAAGATGGAGGGACTATAGCCAGTAAGTGGAATTTATACAAAGCCGAACAAGCGCTTTCACAGGTTGGGCGGAAATACAGTACGGAAATTTTCTTTTTCCACGGAACAGGGGGCACTATCAGTAGAGGAGGAGGTAAATACCACCGATTTTTGGAGAGCATGCCCGAAAACACAGTTAGTGGAACCATTAAGCTTACCGTGCAGGGAGAGTCAGTTGCGCAACTGTTTGGAAACCCAATGACGGGTACCTACAACTTAAATGCACTTTCTTCAGGAGTAGCCAGACATATTATTAAGAATCGAGCTAAAACAGGAGAAACAGCGTATCCGCAGCGTGCTATGGACTATCTTTCTCAAAAGTCATTTGAGCATTACAGGCGCCTCATTGAAACTCCCGGCTTCATTAATTTTTATAGCAAAGTCACCTGCATAGATGTATTGGAAAGGAGCAAAATTGGATCCAGACCTGCAAGAAGAACCGGTTCCAGAACATTAAAAGATCTCAGGGCTATTCCTTGGGTGTTTAGCTGGAATCTTTCCAGAAATACCATCACGGGTTGGTACGGACTGGGGGAGGCATTAAAATCATTAAAAAACGAAAAGCCGGAAGAATATGCGCTTTTGAAGAAATCCATCAATCATTGGAGTTTCTTTAAGTTTTTAATGATTCAAACGGAGACGAACTTAATCCTATCGAATCTCGAGATAATGAAGCATTATGCGGCATTAGATGAGGATGCAGAGGAAAGGGAGCAATTCATGGATAAAATTCTCACAGATTATCAGAATGGACTTAAAATGTTAGAGGATATTTTCGAAACTCCTATCTCTATCAGAAGAACCACACAATATGACAATTTAAAGTGGCGTAATGACAAACTGGAGGTGCTGCATCATTTGCATATCAAATCGCTAAGAGAGTGGCGTAGTATAACGGACGAAAACAGTGTGGATAAAGAAAAGAAACTCACCAGGCTGCTTAGTTTAATCAATGCCTTGTCAAGTGGCTTAAAAAATACCGGCTGAGTTTAATTCCCATCAGGTCCCGGTTACAAATGCAAGGGATGGTGATTTCAGATATTTTTTTATTTAGACCTTTGTCGCATGATAAACGCTAGAATTCCTGAGGGCCCACTTGAAAATAAGTGGCGGAAATATAAGGCCAACGCGCAATTGATAAATCCGGCAAACCGCAGAAACTATAAAATTATTGTGGTGGGCACCGGATTGGCAGGGGCTTCTTCTGCCGCAAGTCTGGCCGAACTAGGTTTTAATGTCGAAGTATTTACCTTTCATGATTCTGCCCGACGAGCGCATTCCGTGGCCGCTCAAGGTGGCGTAAATGCTGCCAAAGATTACAAGAACGATGGCGACAGTGTCTGGCGTATGTTTTATGACACCTTAAAAGGTGGCGACTTTAGAGCTCGTGAAGCCAATGTGTACCGCCTGGCAGAATGCAGTATGACGCTTATCGATCAGGCCGTTGCACAGGGCGTTCCCTTTGCTCGTGAGTACAGTGGCTACCTTAGCAATCGCTCTTTTGGAGGTGTGCAGGTGAGCCGGACCTTTTATGCTCGGGGACAAACAGGCCAACAACTGCTGCTGGGTGCCTATCAATCATTGATGCGTCAAAATTCCGGTAAAAACCTTACGCTGCATACGCGTCACGAAATGTTGGATGTTATTACCGTCAATGGCAAAGCAAGCGGTGTAACCATCCGTAATCTTGATACGGGAGACCTTACAACGCACCATTGCGATGCCCTTATTCTGGCAACAGGCGGTTACGGCAAAATTTATTATCTGAGTACACTTGCCATGAATTGCAATGCCACTGCCATTTGGCGGGCGCACCGTAAAGGGGCTTATATGGCTGCGCCAAGCTGGACGCAATTCCATCCTACTTCTTTACCTCAACTGGGTGGCTATCAAAGCAAACTTACCTTGATGAGTGAATCGCTGCGTAACGACGGCAGGATTTGGGTTCCGATATCAGCAGATGATAAGCGGCCTCCTCAGGAAATTCCGGAAGACGAGCGGGATTATTACCTGGAGCGTCGCTACCCATCTTTCGGTAATCTGGCGCCTCGGGATATCTCATCCCGTGCCGCAAAAGAAAGAATTGACACAGGCTGTGGCGTTGGCCCCATGAAAAATGCAGTATACCTTGACTTTAAAGATGCTTTAAATCGTGATGGCAAAAAAGTCATTGAGCAGCGTTATGGAAATTTATTTGACATGTATCAAAAAATAACCGGGATGGATGCCTATAAGCAGCCCATGATGATTGCCCCTGCAGCTCATTTTAGCATGGGTGGTTTGTGGGTAGATTATCGCTTAATGAGCAACTTACCAGGGCTTTTTGTTTTAGGAGAGGCTAATTTTGCAGACCATGGCGCTAATCGATTAGGCGCTAACAGCTTGCTTCAGGCTTGTGTAGATGGATATTTCATTGCGCCGCATACAGTTATGGATTATCTGGCTGAAGCAGCCCCGGGAAAATCCAACGAGAATGCAGCATGGGAAGAAGCCGCTGCAAACTCGAAAGCTGAAGTCAGAAAGCGCCTTGAGGACTTACTGAGTATTCAGGGAACTACCACGGCAGAGGAATTTCATAAAGAACTCGGGCAAATACTTTATAAAAAATGTGGACTTTCGCGCAACCAAACCGATATGGAAGCTGCCCGGGAAGCTTTGCTTATACTGCAAAAACGCTTTGAGAAAGAATTACTGATTCCCGGCAACTCCGCGGAAATTAACTTCGAGTTGGAAAAAGCGGTTCGGGTAAAAGATTATCTTGAAATGGCTATTCTTATTATTGAAGATGCACTGCATCGCGAAGAATCATGTGGTGCCCACTTTAGAGAAGAGTACCAAACCGAAGACGGCGAAGCATTGCGGAATGACGAAGATTTTAAATATGTGAGTGCCTGGGAATACAAAGGCAACAACCAATACCAATTGCATAAAGAACATTTGAATTTTGAATATGTTGAACTCAAACAACGTAGTTATAAATAAGTGCCTTGAACCGTAATACAGTTAATTAAAATGGACCGTAATACATCCTGACGATGAATAAACTAATGCGAACTCCTGCGAAATGTTGAATTTAAAACACGCTGATAATGACTCTTGAACTTCATATATGGAGACAAACCGGACCCACCCAGAAAGGCTTTTTTGAAGCTTATACTGTGGACGATTTAGATGAACATATGTCTGTTCCGGAAATGCTGGACCATCTCAATACCAAAATTATTAAATCTGGCGGTAACCCGATTGCCTTTGAAAGCGATTGCCGTGAAGGTATTTGCGGACAATGTGGATTTGTTATAAATGGTTACGTTCACAGCCCAAATGCAGGCACAACTACCTGCCAGACCCATTTGCGTAGTTTCAAAGATGGACAAACCTTGTATATCGAACCCTTTCGGGCTGCTGCCTTTCCAGTGAAAAAAGACCTTGTAGTAGACCGATCAGCATTCGACAGAATTATACAGGCCGGCGGCTACATCGGCGTAAATACCGGACAAGCCTCAGAAGCAAACACAATTTTAATCAATCATGAACTGGCCGAAAGAGCATTTGATGCGGCTGCCTGCATTGGTTGCGGTGCCTGTGTTGCCACCTGCAAAAATGCCAGCGCTATGCTGTTTACTTCGGCCAAAGTGAATCATCTGTCCAGGCTACCTCAGGGCGCTCCGGAAGCGTCGCAGCGCGTTTTAAATATGGTATCCCAAATGGACGCCGAAGGCTTTGGCTCCTGCACATATACGGGTGAATGTGAAGTAGTTTGTCCACAAGGTATTTCCATAAGTAATATTGCAGAGACAAATGGCCGTTGGCTAAGGGAAAAATTTACGAATTGAGCACCATTTCTCTTCCTCAATTGCCTCCCTATCCGTGGTCTATCCCCTGACATGCCACTGCAGACGTTCCAGCGAGTAGAGTTGGGTCGCTTTCGGGGGACGGCAACCGGTTGTGGTGCTGGCCAAACGCCGACCAGTTGTAGAGACTGCAGCGCCTTTCCTCTCTACCGTCATTCCTTGCGGAGCAGAACGGAGACCCGAGACCGGCAAGAAGGAATCCCCTCGAATCAGAACGAAAGTTGAGTCGCATCGTCCAACACCCGGGGAGTCTGGTAAAGCTTAAATGCCGACTCTCGTCCCATGTGGTTTTCCGTTAGATTTTACAAATCCGATCGATTTAAAAAATCGATCTCCTGGGCAGTCCTTACTCTGGTCGTAGCGTCTCGCTACGACCCTTCTTATCTCAAATACAGCCGCCCGGCTTTATTCCGTTAAGTTAAGTTTTTTGATGCCCACCCTTTCTCCCTCTCCTGGAGGAGAAGGATTAATTGCCTTAACTTGACGACATTGCCTGCACGCAGGCGGAAGGCAAAAGAGCCAATCAGCTATCAGCATTCCAGACTGAAAGCTGACGGTGGTGGTAACTATAAAAATGCAACTTCGTCTAATTTGTAAAATTCGATGTTGTCGTCGAATTCGCCATGAATAAAACCTTCTTTAAGTAAATAATCCCGCACACTCTCATGTACCAAAATTGTCGTTAAACTTTCAGCAAGCCTGAACATGAGCAAACCCTGAACCTCATTTTCTTTCAGTACCAGTTCATCAAAGGGAACATCTATCGAGGGAATGTCATCGCTGGGTTCATATTTGGACTTGTTCATGTCTGCTGCTGCAACTGCTCCAATAATATTCACTGCTTTATAATTGGTATAGACCTTCCCATCATCCGGATCGGTAATGGATACAGGATATTTATCCAAATTGTCAATACCAAATGCTTCCAGAGCCGCGATAAGATCATCCCGAAAAAATTGACAGCCGCACTGATCCATATAAGGAGCCAAAAATTCTGACATTGAGGTATCTGCCGGATGATTATGGCGGAGCTTTAGTTCCATGAATGGCACAGGATCTGTAAATCTTTCTCCCCTAAACCAGGTATGAGGAGTGTCTCTGTAACCTTTTGCCATGAAGTCGTCCATATCAAGCCAACGCATAGGCTTACCCGCCTGATCCATACTGTAAAACTTCCCCTTTGTTGTTGTTTTATTCTCTGGTTTCTTTGTCATTGTGTGTCGTTGTTTTTGCGTTTTAAATATTAATCTCCAACCCCGTGGCCGTGACAGGCCACTATAGACGCTCCAACAGTAGAGCCAGGTCGCTGTCAGGGGACCGCGACCGGTTGTAGCGCATAACTTCCGATTTCCGTAGTCGTAGACCACAACGGTTTAAAAGAAGCATAGAAAATAGCATGAGGCTACCTGCGTTATCCGGGAAAAACTGCTGATTTGTTCGGTTGAAAGTCTGGCTTGCCGGTAAATACTGAGGGATCCCGGATATCCCGGAGAAAATTCCGGGATTCCGGGATGACGGTTCTATATTTGAGTTCGGTTATCTTTTACTCTGGTCGTAGCGTCTCGCTACGACCCTTCCACCTCCGTGGTCTGTCCCCTGACAGACCACACCTTCCTAACAGACCCAATTTTTGCAACCCCAATCGAAAACAGCGAGCGCTTGAAGCCAAATAAGCGAAAATCTTTAATCCTCCCTTTCAATAATGATTTCCCAAACTTTACCCATGTCTCTGTCTTTTCCCTGACTTGAATTTAGGAATATGGTAAAGCCATTTTCGTTCGTAAATACATTTTCTACCCACAGATATTTATCGCCAAATGAAGGTCTTGCTTCAGCAACTGGGGAATGGCTGTCTTCCTGAAAATTGATATAAGTTATTTCCTCTACTTGCATAAAAGGTGTTTCGGCTAAAGTAAGCATGAACAGCCCATTCCCTTCGCCTCTTATTAATGTTTCTCCTAAGATATGGCAGCGGTTTGGGTCCGGCAAAATTGCGAGTACGGCTGTACATTCCGGATAGGGCTCAAAAAAATGGGAACAATCTAAACGGGTACCTCCGGAGGTAACACGAAACAGGGTAGGGAGCGAACGGCCGGTTCCATAATCTTCAGTGGTCCTTTTCCCGCCCACCCAAACGCCATCTTGCACAGTTGCGCCTTCTTTCATGACTAAATATGGTGCGATGGTCCTTAAATACGATGATTTTTCCATTCCGGTGATGGATGTATCCTGATCCCAAAGCAATTTCCCTGATTGATCGTGTTTAAACACTTCATACCCGTGATAGTGGTAATAATCTCCACTGCCTTCCTCAAAATAAGTTTTGCTTAGCTGTAGCGAAACGCCTTCTGTATTTTCCCCGGTTTTAGTAACTTTTTGCGTCCAGGGCTCAGCGTAGAAATCATCATGGCTGCCGGCATTATACCGCACCCAATAGCTTCCCTTTAGCAGTAGGTTGCCATCAACCGTTGGAGCTATCGCATCTATACGTGTGGAAAATCCCTTGTCGTAAAACAGCGCTTTTTCTATTTTTCCATCATGAAAAAAGGCAAGGAAAGCCGGTGCGCTGTCACTTGTGTACCCGCCCATCAAATAATTTCCCTCGCTCAGGTAGTGTACGCATGACCATTTGGCGATGCGATCAAGCCAATGTTGCTTATGAATTTTCATATCCTCTACATAAACAAGCCTTTGTTTTACTGATTTGTAATGCTCCGTTTCCCACACGTGTAATAGGGCAAGAAATCCACCTTCCCATTTGGAGACAGATTGTATCTTTGCTGTTTTTGCAGATGGGAAATGTCTGATTAAATCCAGTTCTCTAATAGAAAGGTGCATTTGCTTTATGTTTTTTAGAGCCTGCGGGAGCTAAAGTGTTCAGGAGAGCTATATTCCTATTTTCCGGATTTTGTGGCTTCCGCAAGGAGTTCTTCTTCTTTTAACTCAATTTCGAGAATATTATTTTCATAACAGGAGGCGCTCACACCCTCACCCTTAAATAGGTAGCCTTTCTTTTCTTTTAAGAGTTTACCGTGGACCATCAGTTGACACTCCAGGGCAGTGGCGTCTTCTTCTGAAGCATAAACAGAAGGCGTGTAATAGCCATTAAAATAGTCGCCGGTCAGACTAATAGTCAGCATACCGGTAAAGATTTTTCCGTTTTTGTCTGTGAGTTTCATGGATCCAACATAGGTGTCGGAGTACTGACTGTAAATTTTTATTTCAACTTCCCCCTTCTTTTTATACAGGTCAGTCCATGTGCCGCGGAAGGTGCCTGACAGGTCTCTCACCGGTACTTCTTCCAAAGAAGCATCAAAGTAGTCATGGTGCTGAGAAAATGCTTGTGTGCCGAGGAAGACCGTAACAAAAGCGGCCAGAAGGGCGAAAATGTTTTTCTTTTGCATTTTTTCTAATTTTTGTTGTTTGTATTTATTTGAAATTGCGTGTCAGTACAAAAGTGCCTTTTCCCGGCTTCGGATAAATCACCATTAATAATGAGTTTTTATTTTACTCTTTTATGGTGAAGTAATAAATCGCCTTTCAAAATACCTTTGTCATCAAAGGTTAAAAAAATAGCATATGAATTATTGGGAGCTTCTTGGGATTTCTAAAACACAAGACAAAGCCTTGATTTTAGAAGGCCTGATACAGAAAATTGAGCGCTTAGATTTCAAAAATGATCTGGCTGAAATCTTTCAGAATATAAAGACCTATCATCAACTGTTAGCTTCTTTAGAACGGAAGATTTTAGATGAAGCAAAGCTTTTTCCCGTAAAAGTGGGTTTTTCAAAGGAGGAGATTATTCTCCCGTATCTGGAAGAAGAAATATACGAAACACCAGAACAGCTCATCGCTTACTTTACCGAAATTTACGGGAATCTGGCAACACGATTTAATATTTTATACTGGAAATCAGCCATCGCCAATGCAAAAATCCACAGCAGTGTTGATCCGCAGGATTATTGTCTGCCCATTGTAGACTTTTTAAGCACGCATTTGTTTGTGAAATCTGATGTGCTGCAGGAATTAGCAAAAACCTTTCCGCTGCTGCCATTTTTCGAAAGTGAGGAGTGGGATAGCCTGAGAAGTACGAAGGTCAACTACGGCTATGTGGAGTTTCTGATCAATTGTGGAAATTTTGAACTGGACCTGCAAATAGACGCTTTGTTGGAACACAATTATACAAGCGAACAAATTGAGGCCATCCTGGGCGCCCTGACTCGATCTATACTTCAGGCACGTAAAAAGGACTTTCCCGGTGCTTTCGATAGCTTAGCTTCAGCTATTCCCGAGGAGGCAAAGCCATTGTTGGTAAAACAACGAGAGGCGAACCTCCTTTTTGCGGCTGTTGTACAGGAAAAGCATGAAGAAGCGCGGGGTCACTTGATAAACGTTCTTAATCAAAGTTTGCAGCGTTTTCCTGGCGATGCCCACTTGCTTTACATAAGGGCTTCTTATCTCTTTCATACGCTGGATCCGGATGAGGCCTTGCACGAAATAATCGCCACACTGAAGGTAGATCCTACCAATACAAAATGTTTCTTCCTTCTGGGTAAAATTTATCTAAAGAAGGGTTTAAACAAAGAAGCATATGAGGTATTTCAGGGTATCTCCGGTTTTGAGCCCTTGAATGTGGAGTATGCTGCGTATGGGGCAATTGCCATACAAGAGATATTGAAGGATCAAAAGCAATTGCAGGTTCAGAGTAAGTCTTCTTATATAGAACAGGCTTTTCAACTGATAGATCTTAGTCTGTTTGAGGAGGTCGGACCAGCTCCTGAAGGATTGCAGAACGACCCCGACATTCGGGCTTTGCAACTGTTTGTTCGTGTGTGTGAATCGAATTACTATTATGATACCCGGGAACTAGCGCTCCTGTATGAAGCACTTGAATTGGCACAAATGCCGGAATTGGTGCTTCGTTTGGTGAGAAAACAGATTAGCTTTCATCCAACTTTTGGAGAAATAGCAACCCAGAAGGGTTTTTTAAACAAATATTTGCCGGTGTTCCCTGATGATGATGTGATTAATTTCCACATGGGAAGCTATTATCTTCAGGCTGAAGACTACCCGAAGGCTTTGGAGTATTATAAAAAGGCCAATCAACTTAACCCGGATAACCTGGACACCTGGCTTGGCATAGCCAGGGCAGCAGAATATCTCCAGGATTACCAAATGGCCATTGATCACATCCAGATATATCAACACGCGCACAACTACGACCCGGTCGGCTATGAAATCCTGGGAAGGTGTGCCATCAATACGCAAAATTATCTGCTGGCCTATCGTTGCTACCGATGGATTGTAGAGATAAGAATAAATGAGAGTACAGTAACAGACCAGTTTTATCTTGTCAATACATTGTACAGCTATATCAAGAATACAAGCATCAACCTGTTAAAAAATAAGATTTTTATAGCTGACCTTCAGGAGGTGATTGCACAATTTGAAAACCTGCCAAAAGGAGAGGAGTTTAGGCAGCATCCCAAAGGCAGGCCGACCTATTTCTGGGCAGGCACTTTATGCAGTTTTGCAGGATTACCAGAAAAAGGATTGGAATTTCTAAACGAGGCCATTCAATTATCTGCTGACGCGGGTATAAAAAACCTTGAGGATATTCCAAAGTACAAAGCAGGTTTTTTGATGGATTTGGGCAGGTACAAGGAGAACATTGATTTTCTTACCCCGTATGTGTCATTCCTTCAAAAACACCATCCTCAGGAGAAATACCATATTTTCAATCTCGGCTTCTATATAGCTGCTTCCTATGAGAAGCTGGGTCAGACGGAAGAAGCCTATCAATGGAAGGTATTAAATATTGAACAATATTATGAGATAAAGGACCATGACGAAAACTGGCTTGAAGATTATACCGTTGGCCTGTTCGATCAATGTCTGGAAAGGGGAGATTTTGCTCAGATAAAAGAAGTTGGTAATCTCTATTTGCTCGCCATCGAAAATGCCTGCCATAATCATGTATACGTTTGCTACTGGCTGGCCGATACTTACGCAAAAGAAGGGAATACAACTACGAGTACGCGACTTTTTCAAAAAGCCATTGCTTATGGCGAGCAGTTTCCTGAAGATTACCAGGATATGGTGGCGTCAGCCCAGGCAAGATTAGTTCAGTAATAGACAAAAAATTAGAAATGAGCCAATATAAATTTGAAAATCCCGATAACCTAAGTGCCCGCCAACTGTGGCTTTTGGGTACTTCTGCCATGCTTACGCAATTCAATCAGCAACGGCATGATACCCTCTTCC
>CAZWQB010000097.1:6727-11941 GCA_964636035.1 uncultured Roseivirgaceae bacterium | reverse complement strand
CCTTCAGGAACATGAGCAACTGCTGTTTGGCAAAATCAGGATCGATATGGGCAAACGTAGTCGCGTGGAAGGCAGAATCCCAGGCCGCATACCATGGGTACTCCCATTTATCCGGCATGGAAATGATATTTCTATTGTTAAGGTGCTGCCAGTCGGCATTTCTTCTATTGTGCCTGTAGGAAGGGGCATTTTGTCCGGCTTCCCCATTTAGCCACTTATAGACGTCGTAATAATAAAACTGCTTAGTCCACAATAGGCCACTGAACGCATCTTTTAACAGTTTTCGTTGCGATGCATTGAGTCCGCCAGGTTTAATTTCATTGTAGAATGCTTCATTTTCTTCTTTTCGCTGCTCCAAAATGGCATCGAATGCCGACCATGGGTCCGACAAATTGTTCCTGCTTAACCTGACCCTAAACGACCTCTCTTCTCCGGCTGGAATAGCCTCTTTCAACCAGATCGCCGCTTTCGTGCCATTTTTTTCCGGATTTACAGTGGCTTCATTGCTGATTACGTGTCTGTTGATTCCGTCTTTTACGTAAGGAAAATCATTTGCATAATTGTACATCCTCATGTTGTTGGTTTCATTCTCGCAAAACAGCTGCTTCCCCGATTCATGGTAAAAATGGAAAGAACCGTTTCTGCTGGAATTGGTTTTGATGCAAACATCACCAGTGCTTTCAAGATGCGGCCGTTCATAATTGGTGTTATGCTTCCAATAATTACGGAACCAGATATGCGGAAGAACATGTATGGTAGCCGTTTCAGGACCCCGGTTACATATTGTAACCTTCATTAATATGTCGTTGGTGCCCGCTTTTGCATATTCTATAAAGCAGTCGAAATACCTGTTCTCATGAAAAGCATTGGTATCCAGCAATTCCACCTCGGGAAGTTCTCTTCCAATTTGATTGCGTTCTCTGAGTTCTTTATAAGGAAAAGCGTTTTGAGGATACTTGTACAGAAATTTGCAATAGGAATGTGTGGGCGATGAATCCAGATGATAATACAGTTCTTTCACATCTTCGCCGTGATTACCCTGTTCATTGGTAAGGCCAAACAGTCTTTCTTTTAAAATAGAATCATTGCCATTCCAGAACGCCGGTGCCAAGCACAAGACCTGATTTTGGTCGCAGAATCCTGCAATCCCTTCTTCCCCCCATCTATACGCATTGTAAGGAGCCTGATCATGCGATACGAAATCCCATGCGCTGCCGTCAGGGCTGTAGTCTTCGCGAACCGTACCCCATTGTCTGTCTGCCAAATAAGGTCCCCATTTCTTCCATTTTCTATTGTCGACAGAACTTAGTATTCGTCCTTCTTCTTTTCTCTCGTTACTGTGGTTAATCTCGTTACTCATTACTTTAATTTAAATCAGCGTTGAAGGTAGGTCATAAAAATTAAAGCTGGCAATCTATTTTGAAGAATTACCATCGCAATCAATTGCGGGTAATATTTCATTTCAGATTGTTGTTTTTGGAATCAGGTATCTTTAAAGAAAATCTACAATAGCGCTATTGATATACTTGAATTAGCTCCTACTACGGATAACCTGACAAAAATTCCTCCTAGTTGCTGCTTTCATCTTTAAATTTTCTTTGAATAATTTCATTGATATCATCTCTGTTGAAATCCTCTCTTTTGTAGAGAAGTGCACTGATTTTCCTGACAATGCTATCCAAATCTTGAGAAGCTGTAGTGAGCGCGTTGAGCAAACTGGAGTCTTTAATATCCAGCTTCTCCTTAGAAATAATGTAGGTAAGCCCTAAAATCCTGGATAATGGTGCTCTTAAAAGGTGTGAGTTGATAAATGCATATTCGCTTAATTGCTTGTTCTGCTTTTCAAGGGCGCTGGTCCGGTGTTGTACCGCTACCTCCAGGGATTCATTCGTGATCTTGAGTTCTTCATTCAGTGCGGATAGTTCCTCGTTGTAGGCTTCAATTTCTTTGCCTTTTTCTTTTAGGTCACGATTCTGAGTTCTGATTTTTTGTAGAAGTGAGCGTACCTCCGCACTTTTAAAAGCCAGGGCCACAAAATCAGACAATGACTGCACAAATAAAATATCTTCCGCAGACCAGGTATGGAAACTGTTTTGGTTCTCACAACAGATAATTCCAATGGTTTTGCCATCTAAGTTAATGGGCGAATCCAGGAGCGAGCGAACCTGCAGCGGCTGGAGGTACCCTTCCATAAACTCCCGGACATCCGGATTTACAAATGTGTCATCTGCAATGATCAGATGATCCGAAAGTATCTTTTGGAAATAATTTGGAAAGGCTTCTTTGGTGAGCTTTTCAATCTGATCCTGCTCATTGAGTAGGCTAAACAAGTATTTTCTCCTCAACACGGTGGATTTATTTTCAAAAATCCAGATGCTCACACGATTGACCCCCAGATTTTGAGCGGCAATTTTGCAAATCTTTTTGTAGACGGTTTGGAAATCACCTGAAGTCAGAATGCGGTCCTTCGAAAGATCAAACAGTGTCTTTTGGTAGCCCATCAACTTCTTTTTCTTATTTTTCGAGGTTGCCGTTATTTTCTCCAGGTCATCACTTTTAGTCTTCATCTTAACATACGCCTCGCCAAGTAGTTTGTACAGAAAGAAGGTATAGGTAAACATGGTCAAGGTAAAGACCAATCCAATGATATAGAGCGGAATCAATGGGACAGTTATCTCGTAGGAGTCTCCCGATAGCTGTTGTACATAGGCTAAGTTCACAGTGTTTACGACGATCACTGTTAACAGCCAGAAGATTGCCTGTCTTAATCCGGCGACAATAATTGCAGCTACGGGAATAAAAGGAAACCAGTAAATGAGCGTATGAAAGGAATGTGGGTTCACCCAAATATGTCCCTCAAGCAAGGCAAAAATATAGACAAGGAAAAGGCTCTGTAAAACCTTTACATTCAGCTTTTTGACGTAGGCAATTAGAAGCAAAATATTCACAACCAAAGCCGGCATCTGCACCTCCAGCGAGGAAGTTGGAAGATTGAAAAGCACCTCGCTTCCAATTAAAACAACTAAAACCAGGAGCGTCAGATATAGCGCACCTGCTAAAAATCTACGCGAGCGGATTTTGTAGTCTGCAAAAAAGATACTTAAGTAAGTGTGCTTGAAGTGCGCCATGTAACCATCTTTCCATTTTCACCAAAAAAACCCTTTTGGAGGCTTTTTGATTCGTCCAGTTTAGATTGTAAAAGAAGCAATTGCTGCAAAACAATTAACTTCTATTTTTCAAAAACCTAATGGAGGTAAGAAATACACCCAAGACGAATAATACCCATCAAGCATATCCGAAGCCACCTGGCGCGTCCCGAACATAAGGCTTTTCGAAGGTATAGTAGGAAGGAAACAGCTCCTGTTCAAAGGCTCCTGGCAAAACCGCCATATAAACGTATTTGTTCAACTTGCATTCGTTTTGCACCTCATTTTGTCGCTTTGGACTCCCAGTTTCAGGGGGCAGCTGTCCTGGGCATAGTCCCGGAGGCTGAGGGTTAAGGATGAGCAATAGAATATTGTCGTCCGCTAAAACCTTATGTTTCATTTTTTAATTATATAAGCGATGGACAAATCTCATAAAAATGATCCTAAACTCTAAACTTAATTTCAGGCTTCTTCTACCCATGCTGATGGTTGGCCTATGGTTATCCGGTTGTGGAAATAAAAATACATTGCGAGGCGTGTTTCAAAAGCAAACTCCTTATGAAGCCTACTCTTCTGCCTTAAAAAATGTGAAACTCGACCAAACAGCTCTGGGAAGCAAATGGCTAGCGGCCGGAACCGCGGTTTTTGAAGATTCGTTGGTTATTTCGCTGCCCTTTGGTGAGACAGCATATTTCGACGCATCTGAAGTCACAGCTAATGGCTATCGCTTTATCGCCGAAGAAGGTCAGCAAGTCAATATAGAAATAGAAATAATCTCAACGGAACCGCTTAGAATTTTCCTGGACCTGTTCTTAATGAATGATGATCCTGAGCACGTGGCATCTTCAGATACGACCCGGGCCGCACTTCATTACGAAGTCGAAAAAACTGGTGTCTATTTACTCAGATTGCAACCGGAACTCCTAAAAGGAGGACGGTATCAGCTAAAAATAACTTCAACACCCGTTTTAGCTTTCCCGGTTTGGGGCAAAGACAGTAAGTCTATTGCCAGCTTTTTTGGAGCCAACCGAGACGGCGGGGCGCGAAAGCACGAAGGGGTAGACATCTTTGCGCCTCGGGGAACGCCTGTGCTGGCAACAACAGATGGAATCATAGGCCGGGTAAATACAAATCGACTAGGGGGCAAGGTGGTTTGGATGCGAGACAGCGACCGCAACCTGTCGTACTATTTTGCCCATCTTGACAGTCAAATAGTGCGAACCGGACAGCGGGTTAAAATCGGCGATACATTAGGGCTTGTAGGCAACACGGGAAACGCCATCACTACACCCCCGCACCTTCATTTCGGAATTTACCGGGCGGGATATGGTGCAATAGACCCATACACTTTTTTACATAACAAAAACAGCGATGTCAATACAGAGGAAGCCGGATTGGAGTTTGTGGGAAGGCTGGCGCGAATTAAGAATGCCAGCGTAAACTTCAGAATTTCCCCGAGCCTGCAGTCGGATATAATCGCCAGGCTTCCCGAGCACACTTTGTTAAAAATTTCAGGTAATTCGGGAAAATGGCTGACAGCAGAAACTGCAAATCGGGTGAAAGGGTTTGTGCACTATACAATGGTTGAACTTCTTGATGCCCCCGTTCGCACCACTGAACTAAACGATGCAACAGCAATTTTAGATCAACCGGATTCCGCAGGAGTTTTGCTCACCCGATTAGATTCGGGCACGTCGCTTGAAGTTTACGCTGCTGCCAATGATTTTTTGTACGTAAAGGCCACCGAAGATAAATTTGGCTGGCTGCGAAAATAATACGGCGCCCCTAAAAAACAGATTTCAAGCATCTGCTTGTACCGGATTTGATTTTAAAGAAGAAATGTTGTCATTTGTAACTGCGGGAAATATGGATGATTTCCTATGCAATTAAGTAATGTGCAATCAATTTCCCGAGAGAAAGCATTGGAATTAAAGAATGTGCCGGAACCAACAGAAACCGTCAGGATCACCCGGCTTTTGAAAGACATTGAAGCATTGCAGTCAACCGGCTCCGCCATCTATCCGGCAGGAATGTTTCCGTCTCAGCGATTTCACAAGTACCTGCCCTA
>CAZWQB010000097.1:4796-6627 GCA_964636035.1 uncultured Roseivirgaceae bacterium | reverse complement strand
GCAAGAAAACTGGCACCTTGTAATTTCTTCCATTTGAAACACACCTGCGAAGCATACTACCTGACCTTGCTGGTGGAGTATCAGGCGTTGAGGGCGGTGGCCAAGGGCCGGTAGGCAAACGCCAGTAGGCAGTATGGCAATAGGCAAGAAAGAAAAAAATCCGCTTTACTAAACCTTGATCAGTTTAACTTAGATATTCAAAATTGCCGATCCGGCACATGAAAAGCGCTGCCGAAAGATAACCCTCAGGTTTGGTAAAGCTCTTGCCAGTAGGCAAAGGGCAAAAGGCAGTATGGCAGCATGGCAATAGGCATGAAAGAAGCAACACCGCTTTACTAAACCGCGCCTATTAGCCTATATTGTCGAATTCAGCGAACAAGCCCGAATAAGTGCTGCAGTATAAAGATTCGCAGGTTTGGTAAAGCTTTTACGGTAAACGCGGTAGGGAAAAACAAAAAAAAGAAAGAAAGAAACAACGCCGCTTTACTAAACCTTGATCAGTTTAACTTAGATATTCAAAATTGCCGATCCGGCACATGAAAAGCGCTGCCGAAAGATAACCCTCAGGTTTGGTAAAGCTCTTGCCAGTAGGCAAAGGGCAAAAGGCAGTATGGCAGCATGGCAATAGGCATGAAAGAAGCAACACCGCTTTACTAAACCGCGCCTATTAGCCTATATTGTCGAATTCAGCGAACAAGCCCGAATAAGTGCTGCAGTATAAAGATTCGCAGGTTTGGTAAAGCTTTTGTTTTTGCCATCCCAATAACCTTAGGTTATCCTTCCCCAGCAAATTTTTTGTCCCTAAAAATTTTTATTAAACCTATAATTGTTGACCTTTGCACCGATTTTTTGATTAAAATCACTTTGCAATGAAAAACCTACTGCGTACCGAGGAATTGTTAATGTTTATTTGCTCTATTTACTTGTTTTCGCTATATGATTTTTCGTGGTGGGTTTATCCGGCTTTAATTCTTTTACCTGATATCGGCATGTTAGGATATCTCATCGATGCTAAAACAGGAGCCGTAATTTACAACTTCTTCCACCATAAAGGAATTGCACTGCTTGTATTGTTGACAGGAGCAATCGCATCTATACCGGGACTGGCTTTAGCAGGAATCATCCTTTTTGGCCACGCAAGTATGGACAGAATTTTCGGATATGGATTGAAATATCCGGATCATTTCAAGAATACCCATTTGGGAACTATTAAATAAACCATCAATAATTACCCGTCTTTTTTGAATTGCCTTATGGAACACCAACGTTATATCGTTATTGATTTTGACAGTACATTTACAAAAAAAGAAGCCATGGATGTACTGGGCGAAATCTCTCTTGAAGGAAAGCCTTACAAGCAGGAAGCGCTTGAAAAAATTGTACAGATTACCAATGGGGGAATGGACGGAAAGGTTTCTTTCAGAGAGTCTTTGCAGCAAAGAGTGGCTTTGCTGGAAGCAAGAAAAGACCATTTACCAGAATTGATCAACAGACTGAAGAACCTGGTTTCCAATTCTTTCCAGAGAAACCGGAGTTTCTTTGAAGATCATGCCGACCGGATTTTTATTATTTCCAATGGGTTTAAAGAATTCATTGTGCCGATCGTGAGCGAATATGGAATAAAAGAAGAAAATGTTTTTGCGAACACTTTTGTTTACGATGAAGCTGGCAACATTGTAGGTTTCGATAAAGACAATGTCCTGTCTTCTAACAACGGAAAGGTAGAAAAGCTAAAAGCCATGAACCTCAAGGGCGACGTTTACGTGATTGGTGACGGCTATACCGATTACGAAATCAAAGCAGCAGGCCTGGCTAACAAATTCTATGCTTT
>CAZWQB010000097.1:0-4696 GCA_964636035.1 uncultured Roseivirgaceae bacterium | reverse complement strand
GGAACAAATCAGATCGACCTTACCGGGTGCCTTAAAAAAGGAGTTGCAGTGTTCAATGCCCCATACAGCAACACCAGGTCGGTGGTAGAACTGGCATTGGCTGAAATTATCATGCTTATCAGAAACATTCCTGATAAATCTGCCAAAATGCACCGTGGTGAATGGGATAAATCCGCAGCGGGTAGCTTTGAAATTCGTGGCAAGAAGCTGGGAATAATCGGGTATGGTAATATTGGGGCACAACTTTCTGTACTTGCAGAATCTGCAGGAATGAATGTGTTCTACTACGACCTGGTTGAGAAACTGGCTCTGGGAAATGCTACCAAATGTGCTTCTCTTGAGGAGTTATTGTCTACCGTTGACGTGGTAACACTGCATGTGGACGGAAGGAAAGAAAACAGCACCTTTATTGGAGAGAAGGAATTCGCACTAATGAAACCAGGTTCTATCTTTCTAAACCTGAGCCGTGGCCACGTGGTGGATATACATGCGCTTAAAAACGCCATTTTAAATGGAACAATAGTAGGATGCGGTGTGGACGTATTTCCAGAAGAGCCTAAAAGTAATAAAGACCCATTTGAAAGCGAGTTGAAAGGTTTACCTAATGTGATATTGACACCCCATATTGGCGGTAGCACCCAGGAGGCCCAGGAGAACATTGCCCGCTTTGTTCCATCCAGGATCATTGAATATATCAATACCGGAAGTACTACCAACAGCGTGAACTTCCCTAACCTTCAATTGCCAATTTTGGACAATGCACACAGGCTAATCCATATTCATCAAAACGTACCGGGTATTCTGGCTAAAATCAATAACGTGTTGGCAGACCACGACATCAATATTGTGGGCCAATATTTGAAAACCAATGAGACGATAGGTTATGTGATTACAGACATAGACAAAGCGTACAACCCTGACGTAATTAAAGCACTGAAGGCCATTTCGCATACCATTAAATTCAGAATACTATACTAGTCCATGGGCTATTGATCACTGTCATTAAGTTAAGGCCGTTAACCCTTCTCACTTCAGGAGAAGGAATAAGGATGAGGTATAAAAAAGCTTAACTTAACGACAGTGGCTATTGCTATTGTGATTGAACATAGTGCAAGAGTACTTCCTTCCCACCTTAGCAAATGAAATCAGCGCACTGTCTTTTAAAGAGGCAGTGCGTTTTTGTTTTTAGCTTTTTTTTGTCACTATGCAACGCATCGTGTTTAAACCTTTCTCCCAATTGGCTGTTAGACTTAAAGAAAATATCCTTACCTTGACCGGTAATTTCTTGTTTAATTAACCAACCTTTTTTTATCATGGATACCAACGCAGGTTATAGCTTTTTCGATGATGTATGTAGTTATGTGGATAACGCGGCTAAGTATACAAAACACGCACCGGGACTGATAGAGCAAATCAAAGAATGCAACAGCGTGTATAAATTCACCTTCCCTACCCGAACAGTTGACGGTGGATATAAGGTGGTACACGGATACAGGGTACAGCATTCACACCATAAAAAGCCAACCAAGGGAGGTATTCGATTTAGTATGGCCGTAAATGAGGACGAGGTAAAAGCCCTTGCCGCACTCATGACTTATAAATGTGCGTTGGTAGATGTGCCTTTTGGGGGCGCCAAAGGAGGCGTCAGGATCAACGTGAGCCATCATTCTGCTGAAGAGCTGGAAAACATTACCCGTCGTTACACTACAGAACTGATCAAGAAGAACTTTATCGGTCCGGCAGTGGATGTTCCTGCGCCGGATTACGGCACGGGGGCGCGAGAAATGGCATGGATTGTAGATACCTACCAAACCTTTTTTCCAGAATCCATCAACGCACTGGGCAGCGTTACAGGAAAACCGCTTTCTCAATCGGGAATAAGAGGAAGAACCGAAGCAACAGGGCGCGGCGTTTATATTGGCATTAAAGAAGCCGTCGACATCAAGGAAGATATGGATAAGCTAAAGATGTCCACAGGCCTCGAAGGCAAAAGAATTATTGTTCAGGGTCTTGGAAACGTGGGCTATCATGCTGCAAAATATCTACAGGAGGAAGGAGCTTTAATTATTGGGATAGCGGAATTTGAGGGTGGAATTTATGATGAAGCAGGGCTTATCGTTGATGAGGTGTTTAGGCACCGTAAAGAAAGTGGATCTATTCTGAATTTTAGAAATGCAAAAAATGTAAATAACTCGGCAGAATTGCTGGAGTACGAGTGCGATGTCTTGGTTCCTGCAGCCCTGGAGAATCAAATAACGGCGGAAAACGCACCTCGCGTAAAAGCAAAAATTGTCGCTGAAGCTGCAAACGGTCCTGTAACCGCAGACGCTGAGAAAATATTGTTAGAGAAAGGCGTTTACTTGATTCCCGACCTATATTTGAATGCAGGCGGTGTGACTGTATCCTATTTTGAGTGGCTTAAGAATTTGTCGCGGGTATCTTTTGGTAAGCTAGAACAACGTTATGATATGCTCAACAATTACAGAATAGTTGACGCGATTGAAACCGCAAGTGGGGTAAAATTAGACGATAAAATTAAAAGGTCTATCATCAAAGGTGCCACTGAAGCAGATCTGGTGATGTCTGGTCTTGAAGATACCATGGTAAAGGCCTACCATAATGTTAGAAATACCCGACTGGAAAATAAAATCGAGAGCCTCCGAACCGCCGCTTTTGTAAATTCGGTTAATAAAATTGCCATTAGTTATCTTGATTTAGGAATTTTCCCTTGATAGATTCGCAAAAACAAATCTATGACCACCGGTAAAACCAACACGGAAGATTTTAAAAGACTAGAGCAGAGAATAAAAAATCTGGAGAAAAAAAACAGAGGGCAGACCACAGTAATTGTTCTGTTTATAATTTTATCCCTGCTCCTGACGGGTTTTATAATTTACTCTGAATTGGAAGAACCTCCCTTCGGAAAATGGAAACAACTAAGCGCAGAAAAAAAGCAAACGGAATTGTATAATGATTACCTGCTCTCCAGAATAGATAGCATCAACAGGTCAAACGATTTGCTTTTAGAAAACTCGCCCTACTATACCGGCGTTTTTTATGAGGTTCAGATTGGCGCCTTTCAATATTTTGATCTGAACGAATATCAGGAGGCCTTGCAAAACTTGAGGGGTTACAAACAAGACAGTCTCAATAAATATGTCCTGGGAAAATTCAGAGATCTGAATCAGGCAAAACTATTCTTAATGGATGTCCGGAAAATGGGCGTTCTTGACGCATTCCTCGTAGCCAAAATTAATGGCACCAGGGTGGAGATAAAACGGGCATTAGAAGCGCAAAGAAGGAAAGACTGGTAGCAGGGCTCGCGGGATTTAAACCAAAATGATCTCCTTAGCGTGATTTTGCAACAAAAATTATTCTTTTACTTTGTTCAGAACACCTGAATTAAAAAAATACCCACTTAAAGCTTCGAAGGTTTATTAAACCCAATAAATACAGGTTTTGAGCTGCTCACCCGTATCAACTATCCACTGTTAACCTGCCGAGACGACGAGGCCTCTTATTGCTAAGAGGTGAGGTCCAGTTTCTACAAAGAGCTTCACTCGGTATTGTTTTTTAATGTTAGGTTTAAAAAAACAAGTTCGAAACCCAAGTGGGATATCTATATATCTAAATATTGTAGGTTTTAGTTCCTTTGATGACGCAAACCTACAAATTAAAATTGCAGATTGTTATTCCTCTCTAATTTTTTTTGCGCTGCTTTACAATTGACAACTTATAAAAGCTAAATTTGTGCCGTCAATCATTTATAAGATCTAATCAAAAAATCAATTTGCTTACCTATGGCTAATATCCATTATTTCACCCCTGGCCCCTCGGCATTGTATTTTACAGTTGAAGACCATATTAAAACAGCCTTAAAAGAACAAATACCAAGTATTTCGCATAGGAGCAAAAAATTCAAAGCCATTTATCAACATACTGCCGAGCAGCTTCGTTTGCTGATGAACATTCCGGCCGACTACCACATCCTTTTTACGGGTTCCGCAACCGAAATATGGGAGAGGCTTATTCAAAATTGCGTAGAAGAAAATTCTTATCACCTGGTAAATGGGGCTTTTTCAGAGAAATTCTACAGCATGGCAATGGCTTACAAAAAAAATGCGATTGCCCTAAACAGTGCACCGGGAACCTGCCCTTCCCTGGCTGAAGTTAAAGTTCCTGAAAACTGCGAACTGATCGGCATCACCCAAAACGAAACCAGTACCGGTGCTGCCCAACCGCTTGAAGATATTTATGCAATAAGGCAACAAAATCCAGACCCACTCCTATGTGTGGACGGGGTTTCTTCCCTACCCTATATTGACCTGGATTTTACTAAAATTGATGCTGCCTATTTCTCAGTTCAAAAATGCTTTGGCTTACCGGCAGGCCTGGGTGTATGGGTTGCGAATGAAAGATGTCTTCAAAAGGCGACGATGCTGGAAGAAAAAGGCCTCACGATTGGCCAGTATCATAGCCTGCCTTCTTTGGTACAACAAGGAACGCAGTTTCAAACACCCGAAACACCAAACGTATTGAATATATATCTGCTGGGAAAGGTCGCTGAAGACATGCTTTTCAGAGGCATTAAGAACATCAGAAACGAAATCAATTACAAATCCGCCTTGCTGTACAATACCATTGAAAAGTCCACTGTATTTGAGGCATTTGTGAAAGAGAAGCAGCACCAGTCAAA
>CAZWQB010000096.1:0-12006 GCA_964636035.1 uncultured Roseivirgaceae bacterium | reverse complement strand
TAAAATGCAAACATTTTCAGACCGGCTTATATGACAGAGATAATCTGAAGATCAGCCTAGGGCCATTTTTCTTTGGCGAATTGGATACGCTCACAAATCCCTGCCGACCGGATATAGCAGATGCCTCGCATCATAATAGGGAGATTTGCTGTAGAACCATTGTAAAATCTTCCGAGTGTCGTTTTTAAATGCTGCATCTGTTTTCATTTTCTCTTCGAACTCCGCTTTTAATGCGGGATCCTCTGCGAGCATTTTTTTCGCATAGGGTTCCATGAAGTAAGACTCTACATACTCCGTACGCTCAAGAATTTCTAAAAAATACCCCCACTGGAAAAAAGAATCCGGATGCCCAGGTTCTAACAAAATTACCGCCAGGTCTCCCAAAGGCTGGTCTGTGGAAACATAGGCAGCGCCAGGATAGAAGGTCTCCTGATGCATTTCAGCTTCAAAATCTCCACTTACTCGCACCCTTCCCTCAAAAGATTTAGCTGCCAATTGGGGATCCACAATCCGATACATTTCAACATCTACAGTGCGAGGTTCCGAAATCACCTCCATCTCTATTCCATGCTGCCGAAGTTTTTTGATAATCTCCGGATAACTCGACGGCACCCAATATCCCTCTGGTCTTATGATGCTAACATCGGGTTCGTTGTAATCCACCACGGCTACCCGCTGCGTGACCGACTCGCCCAGCCACTGTACAATGGTATCGCCGGTAAGTTCGGAGAGAACACGTTTAGAAGCAATTCCCATTAACAGCAAAGAATCAGGCGTTCCCGTGGGCGCTTTAAAGGCAAGCGGAATTTCTCTGGTTTTTCTATTCCTATCACCGGAAATGGCAGCTCGCAAAGTTTCTTTATGTGCGGCAACTACTTCAATGGCGGCTGCAAGAAATACATAAGTTCCCAATACCCGCTGACGAAATGGTTTCAGGGAATGATTCTCAATAAGAATCGACGGAAGGTGCCGCGCATTTCCGTATCCATCTGAATAACGCGGGCTGCTGTCGAACACGAGAAATCCGTCTTGGAAATCCATATCGTTGACCGTAAAAACCAGTGGCCCGGGAATATGCCCCATTTCCTGCAGCGATTTATTGACGCGGGGGGAAAATGTTGTGTCGAGCCAATTCGAAATCGCTGGAGAATAAGCATGATCGCCATTGTACCCATAGGTAATGTCATATTGATAGTCCGCGCCGTCCGTCACGTGGATGTCCAGGTAAAGATCCGGCTCATATCCGTTCATCACACCCACAATTGCCTGAATTCCCTTCGTTTCTAATTTCGTATAATCCCTGTTTAGGTTCAGGTTTTTAGCATTTGATCGCCAGCCCATTTTTTCCGGTCCCCGCTGGTTTGGCCGGCTGTATTTCGAGCTTCTCTCATGCCCGTCTACATTAAGAATTGGTACAAACAGCAGGTTGACGTCATTGAGCAGATGCCGCTTGTTGCCCTTGACTATATCTCGCAATAGCATCATTCCTGCGTCCTTTCCATCGATTTCTCCTGAATGAATACCCGCCTGGAATAAAATCAGCGGTTTGGCGGAAGCGGTGAGTGCATCAGGTGAAAAGCGATTCTCCGAGGAGGCTATGACCATTTTTATAGGCTTTCCATGTTCGCTGGCACCAATTGTAACCATTTTAAGCATGTCGGACGATGCTATCAGCTTGTCGATCCATGCAAATGTTTCATCATAATTCGGAGAGAACCGGAAATCTGAGTCCTCTGCCGGGGTGATCCATGGGTGATTCTTTTTCACAATCAGCTTTTCACTTTCTCCTTTCCAGGGAACCAGGGGAGGTAAAAAATCCTGCGCGATCAGAGCAGGACAAATGATTATTGATAATATTCCGATTAGCAACCCTATTTGTTTCATCTGTATAAAATTTGTTTTTAAATGGTCAGATGGAATAGCTTAGAACCCGTAGAACCGAGGTAGAATACCTGAGCATTTAATATTCTCCGTAAGAGTCCGGAGTCTTTCGGACATTTTCGGTGGGTATGCTTCCGCTTATGGCTATTTCATCTGTATATAATTGTCTTTTAATGGTCAGAATCTTGTCCCGGGCTAGTTTCGGGATGGAATAATCTACTTCCTTTCGAACTAACTCTCGGCTCCCCTACTACTTTATTCATTTTTGTTCGGGTATGCCTCGGCTTATGATTATTTCATAGATTCAAAGGCAAGCATGAAGCTCAGGAAGTTTAGCTGGTAAAATTACTAAGAAGGATATCATCCGGAAACAGAAAAAAGGTTTTTTCCAGACGGAATTTGCATGCAGGCAACCCCCTTTTTCTTGTCAGACGTCGTGGGCATCATCTACATTATGGGGAACGATTCTACAGGCGACACTTCAATTACCACTGCAACACAGGCAGGTCCACCGCGATCTACCTTTGATGGTACATAATCAGGGATGCTTTGCCAATTATTTTATCTGCCATCATAAAGCCCACCTTTGCTGGATTGGTATCCCCATCCAGACCAAGGGAATCCACATTCAGAGCATGCACCGTAATAATATAAGGATGCAAACCATGCCCTTCTGGCGGACAGGGGCCGCCGTAACCTTTAAAGCCAAAATCATTAAGGCCTTGGATACTTCCCTTTGGCGCCAAATTTGAGGATGGATCGCCTGCGTTTGAAACCAGATCAGTGGCTGTGGCAGGAATGTCAAAGATAACCCAGTGCCACCAGCCACTGCCGGAGGGTGCAGCCGGATCATAAATAGTGACGGCGAAGCTTTTCGTATTAGTCGGAGCATTTGACCAGGAGAGTTGGGGCGAAATGTTATCGCCGGTACAGCCGTTGCCGTTAAAAATCTGTCGGGCAGTGGCCTGGCCTCCTATTTCTGAGCTCTTTAAAGTGAAGGTTGGGGTAGTCATTAGCTTTTTTTTATTAGAACTATTAAATCAGCTTAATAACATGGAAAAGAAGTCAATGTTTCCTGATTGAAGCGCTTTTGCCAGGCCGGAAGGCATGTTCAAAGAACCCGAAAAAATTAAAGTATAAAAATATTATTAATCGAACTATTGTATTAAATTTACTAACTCAAATTCCACACACTTTATGACGAACTTACAGGTATTATTAATTGACGATGATCCTACTAATAATCTGATTAACAAGGAATTACTTTTGTTAATAGATAGTAATTTTGAAATAGAAGTGATCGAGAGTGCTGAAGGCGCTATTCATTATCTCAAGCAATTGGGATCGCCCGATCTTATATTCCTGGATATCAATATGGCCGGAATGAATGGCTATGAATTTTTACAGTGGGCACAGCATGAGAAATTGACCAGTCGAATTATTGTTTTGACGGCCATTCCACTTGATGATGAAAAGGTTGAAAAGTTGAACCAACTGGGATGTTCTGACATCGTTATTAAGCCCATTACTACTGAAAAAATCGAAGATATTGTCAAAGTGATTTAAGGGCTTCATGCAATCTTTTTTACGAATCAGTAACTTATGGGGAGTAAACCTTCACATGCTACCTGTATATGATTCGCTTCTTTTTGTTTATTTTCCTCCCCTGCCCTAAACCGCCATTCCTGTGGCTTCTTTAACCTAAAATCTGCAATTTACCAATCTTTTTTCTAAAGTTTCTTACATGTGAAACTTCTATAGCCAATCCGGCTGGTAAAATTCTAAAATTAAAGCAAACTTGCTTAGACAAAATTTTTGACCACCAGCGCATCATTTTATGAGCCTGAAATTTGAAATCTGGCAAAGAGTTTGTTTTATTTGAAGATATCAAATCATGGAATTAGATTTAAAGCCATTCGCCGAATTGAAGAATAAAACGACCATAGCGTACACCCTTACCTCAATAGCAGTATTGATTGTGGGCGCATTTGCTTTTTTCTACTTTAGTTTGGGAACTAGCCAGGAAACGGTTGCGGTGATTCAAACTGGTCCTGTTATTAAATCAATTAATTCAGAGGGGACCTGGGCTAGCCCGTCGACATGGAGTTTGAACCGGGCACCAAAGGATGGGGATAAGGTCATTATTGAAAAGGGTCATAAGCTCATCATAGAAGACGAAGATGTTGAATTCAATGGAGAAATTGTTGTAAATGGGGAGCTTGTAATCTGGGATGCTGACTTGATAATGAATGCTGCTTCGAAAGTCGCGGTGAATTCAAGTGGATTAATTTCTTTTTCGCCTCCGACTCGAATGCTTCGATTACCCACGGCTAACCTTACAATAGCCAGTAGCTATAACTGGTTTTTGGGATGGAATGGCGGGACAATTGTGAATGATCAACAACAAGGTCCGGTGGCATTTGGCACAGATGGAAAGTCTCTCCTTCCCATCGAGCTACTTGCCTTTAATGCAACTTTAAACGAAGACGAGGACACAGACATTATTTGGGTAACCGCTTCAGAAGAAAACAATGATTATTTTACCATTGAAAGAAGTTTGGATGGCAAGAATTTCTTCACGCTCGATACCATAGATGGTGCTGGAAATAGCAAGGAGCAGTTGAAGTACAAATATGTAGACGATGCGCCGGTGGCTGGCTATAATTACTACCGCCTCAAGCAAACAGACGTCGATGGTAAATCAGAAACCTTTAGAATGGTGTCTGTTTATAATGACAATGCAGCACCTGAACTTAATATTGTATCTCTCGGCCCGAATCCTTACAGGGACTATTTTGAAATCAATTTCACCTCTATAGATGAAAGTCCTGTCCATTTAAAGATATCCGATATGAATGGCAGAACGATATTTCGAAAAACCATGGAAGCCCAAAAGGGAGATAATTCCTTTACCTATGTGGATCGGAAAGACCTGAAGCCAGGTATTTATTTGTTTACCATTGTACAAAAAGGAACTCCTGCCAAAACTTTTCGACTGGTGAAGGATTCGTAAACCTCTCAGCCATTGGCGAGCTTCCTTACATTACCTCGAGTTGACGAGTAACCAATCTTTCTTGCACCGATAAAAGCAAACCGAAATCTATAAGGTTTGAATAAACTGCACCGAAACCTATAAGGTTTGGAAGGCTTGCAGGCTTTAGTTCTTATTGCATAAGTTTGACAACCCTTCAAACCTTGCATTAGCATGGAAACCTTATAGGTTTTATTGTGTGACCAAAAAGTTGTAGCTAAACCTATAAGGTTTAAAGAACTTGCAGGTTTTCTGTATTTTACTTAAGCCTCCCAAGCCTATAGAGCCTTGAATATGAGTGGAAACCTTATAGGTTTTTTGTATTTCCCTAAAGAGCGATTTAAAAAATCGCTGTCCTTAGTTCGCTGCTTTTAATCCCTTTTCAACCGGCTTGACGAGAGACAGGCTTTTAGCTTTACCAAACCTCAATACCTCTAATTGATCTATTCTTTTTCCTTTTAGTTTCAGAATCTATAGCAAACGCGGCAAGGTTTAGTAAAGCAAATTTTTACAACGGCTTCACGCTAGTCAAATTTTTAAAATCTCAGAATTTCGTTCCTTATCTACTTCAAAATATGGATATTTACCGGAATGAAATCGACGAGACGCGACAGAATCAAAACAATTGTCCTGGACCAGTTGGCAATTCTAAGCCTTCAGTTGGTAATCGTCATCATTCTAAGTCTTGCTGCAATCATTACTTTCTATAAGCTATCATCCCTACTGCTCGAACAGGAAATAGCCCAATTCGACGATGCAGCCTACCAATACATCCGAAATCTGGCATCTCCTTTTGTTGACAGCTTTATGCTGACGGTCACCTCTCTTGGCAACAGGCAGTTCGTAATATTTCCAGCACTTGGTTTGATGGCATTTTATCTGTTTATCAAGCCCCACCGTTGGTATGCTATTAAAATTCCCGCAGTAGCCGTAGGCAGTATTACAGCCAATCTTATATTGAAGGCGTTATACGACCGCGCCCGGCCTACCGTGTTCCAAATGATTGAAGCCAGCGGCCTCAGCTTTCCCAGTGGCCATGCCATGTTCAACCTTTCGTTCTATGGCTTGCTTATCTATATTGTTCAAAAAGAAGTTGGAAACAAGTTTATCAGACATGGCCTTTCGATCGTCCTGTTTCTCCTCATCATCAGCATCGGGGTAAGCAGGGTCTATCTTGGCGTCCACTACGCCAGTGATGTCCTGGCAGGCTTTTCTGCAGGTTTTTTGTGGCTGGTAATAGCTTTATACGTGACTGGAAACATAGAAAAACGGGTTAAAAAGCGTCAGCAGGAACTCGCCAAATCGGGTGATAAGAATGAATGAACTGTTAGAATAAATTGAGAACTGCTCAAAAATTAACATGAAAAAATTATCTTTTCAATAAAAAACTTTTAGATTTGTCGTACTCCAACTCGCCCATCGCTTTGGAGCATTTTTAAAAATTGCTGATAAATATCAAAACATTACTTCACCATTCTCCAGGTGGTATATCGAAAAATTTGGAGGTTACCTTTATGTGTAATCTGACATATAAGTATATAAATTTCTCATTGCTGATAAGAAATAAATGATCAAATTTGAATTAGGTGATATTGTTTGTTTAACTACCGGTAGTGGCCCTATGCGAGTAGTAAATATCTTCGGAACAAGGTTGGTTGAATGCGAGTGGGAAGGAAAGGAGCATAGAATCTATAAGCATTATTTCAGACCGGATTCCCTCATCCTTTACAAGGAAGAACAAAAAAGCGAAAACTTTTTCGAAAGAACTTTTGGTAAGAAGGAATAAAGCCAAAGCAATTCGCTCAACCGAAAGCATCTTAACCAAGCCTACCCTACTTCATATTAATAAACTGAAGCGGCAGCCCGAGGTCGCTTTTCCTTAATATAGCTATTACCTCCTGCAACTCATCAATTTTTTTGCCTGATACCCTGATGATGTCGTCCATGATGCTTGCCTGCACCTTCACTTTAGACGATTTTATAATCTGAATTATTTTTTTGCCTGTCTCTTTATCTATTCCAGCTTTTACCGGTATTTTCTTTCTGTGAAGCTTACCGGAATGCTCATCTTCCTTTTCAAAATCAAATGCCCGGCCATCTATCCCCTGCTTTATGCCTCTCATAATTAGCAGGTCTTCAATCGGCTTCAGGCCCATAGGGTTTAAAGTTTGAACATGAATCACCATGGCGGTTTTATCCAACTCTATCTCGGTTTCAGTATTCTTAAAGTCGAATCTATTTTGGATCTCTCTCCTTACCACATTAACGGTGTTGTCTAATTTCTGCAGATCTACTTTAGAAGCAATATCAAATGAGGCCATGTTAATTCGTATTAAGTGTTAGAAAACCTAAAATTAACTATTGTAAATAGTCAAGTGCAAATAAAAGAAGAATTCCACATGTTTTTTATAATAGCCACCTTTAATTCTCCTTTAATCTTCCCTAAACTATAAACTCTGGAGCATGGAGAATCTATTCTACTGTCGTTCAAAGCTGAGTAGTAACATAATTTGAAAGCCTAAACGGGCTGACACAATTATACATAAGCAAAGCGTCTGCCCTAAACTCAGAAGGAGCTTGCTCCGAACTTGTTTCTGAGGTGGCATTGTATCAGTGGGATATTTCACCTCTTCTTCTTATTGTTGTAAAAACTGGGATAGCTATAATAATGTCTGCCTTTGAGCTTATTCTTTCAACAGCGATTTCCCTTGTCCTTCACGTTATTATTGGTTTTCTAACGCAAATACCATATTTTGCACAAATATGTTCAAACACGAATTTAAAAATACTCAGGACGTCTGATGGATAAATATAAGAAGATATTATTGGTAGATGATGACGAAACCAGTAATTTTTTAAACGAATTATTGATTAAAGGAATGGACATAGTAGAAGAAGTTTCAATTGCCTCCAATGGGCAGGAAGCTCTTAACTACTTAGAAAATGAGAGCGGGTCGTTTCCACAATTGATTTTTTTAGACTTAAATATGCCGGTGATGGACGGGTTTGAATTTCTGGAAGCCTTTGAAAAAACACAGACAACAAAAGTTCCTGTTTTTATATTGACCTCGTCGAACAACTTTAAAGACTACGAAAGGGCTAAACAATTCGATGTTGCCGGTTACCTGATCAAGCCTTTGACGGAAGAGAAAATAAAGGGCGTTTTAAAATAGCATCGTTCTTTAACACCGTAGACAAAACGTCAGAAGCAAAAAAACACAGATCGTGACTGGAGGCTCAGGTTAAAAAAATAGCAAAGCTCCAGACTTGAATACCAATTGAGGCGAGAGCAGAGCAGCCATTCACGGACTTACGATAAGATGAAACCGGAGGTCCTGGAAAAGCTGTTCCGCTTACACTTAAAATATTTGAGAGGAAGAAGCGACTTCGAAAACCTTCTTCTCAAACAAATCATGAGATGGCCAGGAAGGAACGTCTTCAATTGCTCTCTCCATTGTTCTTTTAATTTCACTGGTAAATCTCGGGCCGGTCCAGGTGCTGGTATTTACTACCACCATGTAGCTGGTCTCGTCATTTTTTCGCACCAGGAGTGCAGATGTTCCTGCAAGAGTACCTGTTCGCACCCAATCGTCCTCATTAATGTACATCCAACCCATGCCTGACCTGATGGGTTCTGCGGGAGTGGTCATTGCCTCAATGCTTTTCTTTGACAGGATGTCCGGAACATTATCAAAACCATCTATTCCCATCAGAAACTGCATGATTTGGGCAGGTGTTGCTAACCAGCCCCCTGCTGCGCTCAATGCAGAAATATTTGTACCTCCGTATGTCTTGGGCACCAATTCACCTGTTCCATAGCATGAGAGCCTTAAACCGGATCCTTCGTAGTCGTAATACACAACCTCATTGGCACATCTTTCTTCTTTCAGGTTGCTGCCGATCTGCATCCCGTAAATTCCCATAGGTTCGAAAATATAATCAGACACATAATCTTCATAAGTCAGTCCTGAAACCTTTTCAATTACTTCTCCCAATATGGTATAGCCAAGGTTTGAATAGCTATAGACCGTTCCAGGCTTGTACGGAAGTCTCTTTTTCAAAGCATATCTGATGATAGTTTCTGCGTCAGCCGGCGCAGGTACACCCATGGCTTCGGCCACCATTACGGGTTCAAACATAATATCAGCGGTTCTTGAACTCCAGCCCCCCTGGTGATATAAAAGGTCCCTCAAACTGATGTCTTTCATCTTTTTATCTGAGATTTCAAGATATATAGAATCATTTAAGATCCCTTTCTCTCCAAAAACCTTATCCTCCAAATCGAGCTTGCCCTCTTCTGAGAGTTTCATTATGGCTACAGCCGTCACTAGTTTTGAAACGCTGGCAATTCTAAACAGGTGGTTGGGTGACACCGGTTCTTTAGTTTCCTTGTCTGCATAACCGAAGCCTTTAGCGTAAACCAATCTTCCCTCCTTTGCAATCGCCACTGAAGCGCCGGCGATGCGCCAATCCTTTAAAAGTTGGTGTACGGCAGAATCTACATGTTTGAGATCATATAAGTAAGAGTATTCATTTTCAAGATCCAAAGAGGCGCGAAGAAGGGCATTAGGATCGCTGTACATTTCCTTTACCTGCTTAGCAGTATTTTGAGAAATTGGAAATGCAACAGTAATAAATAATATAGTTATAATGGTTACTTTAAATACTGCTCTTATTTCTCGCTTTTTGACTTTCATCTTAACCCGCACTGTAATAATATTCAATAATTTAACTAAGAAAACCCTTTTTCCACCCGCGTAACATGGCACGCCTTATAAATAGTTCAACAAAAATACAAAAGGATAGGCCAGCAAAAGATCCTATCTTTTTCATACCTTATAAATGCATGATTATTGTATTTATTGTATATTCTAGTTAGCATTTAAAGATTAAAAATAATTAATCTGTTAAAGCACTATTTTGTTCGACTCTCTCTGCTTAAAAAATCAATAAGATCAATCGCCAAAAAAAAAATCAACATTTTCTTTCGATCGGCGTCTTATTCCTGATCATTATCCATAAAATAATAAAATAATGAAGTTATTTCAAAATTATTTTCTGGAACAGGTTACATATCGTATCACGAAGGAATATATAGGTATATTTTTATTTAAAATTTTTATTTAAATAAGACTATAATTATTTGAGAAATATTTTCACTATCTTGAATAATGTTAACATTCTGAGGTTTAGTAAATTATGTACTTTAATTCGTAATTGTTAAAAAAATATCTTTTATAACGCGGTTTTTGAATGGTTACTTCGGAACATTATGTTGACAATTCCGTTTTTAGAAAAGAAGTTATCATTTTCGGCTTCAATCTTCCTTTGGAATTAATCAAGTAAATTTTAGAGATAATTATTCAAATTGAGAATTAATAAATCTAAAAACTCTAGAAGATTAATTATACCTTATTAAATTTGCGAACTTAATGGACTCATGACCATAAAAAGATAAGCAAAATCGCGAAAGATATTTTTTTAACAGGGGCTACACCCATTTTTTTATATAATATATCTTAATCTGAAGATATTTAACTTAACTCAATTTTTGAACGATGAAGAAACAGATACTTGCAGTTGATGATGATTCAAGCATCAGAGAACTCCTTGAGTTTTTGTTGCGTAGCGACTACGATGTAATCACCAAAAAAGACGGCATGGAAGCGATGATGTGGCTATCAGAGGGGAACCTACCTGATCTTATAATTACCGATGTAGACATGCCACGGCTCAATGGGTATGAGTTTTTCAAAAATGTGAGAAGAAGTGGTTTCTATAGAGACATTCCAATTATGGTTCTATCCGGACTAGAAAATAGCAAGTTGATCATTACCTGCCTTCAACAAGGTGCTGATGACTATATTCTTAAACCTTTTAATCCTGAATCGCTTTATGCGAAGATAGAAAGAGTCCTGACAGAAACAAATATTAGTACTGATGCTTAATTTCCATAGTAATAATGATTTGCCTTTACCATACAACAATTCAAGAACCTATGAAGCAGTTGACGTGGTAACCGACAAGGAAAATAACAAAACATCCTCCTCTTTCTTTAAAGAAAGCAAAAAATTATTAATTGTTGGTGCAAATGCGAAATTCATTTGCAACAACATGATAGATTTGAACTATGACTGTGTGGCTTTTGAAGAAACCATTCCTGCAGTGGAATGGCTGGAAAAAATAGCAAACACTTCTTATGAACTGCCGCACGCCATTGTTTGTGATCTTGAGCTGTTGGAAGGAGATGCCTATACTTTGTTTGAGCAAATACAGCAAAACGAAAAGCTAAAATCAGTGCCTTTCATTATTATGTCAAAGCACTTCTCTAAGCTTGACAAAGTAAAGGCACTGGAAACAGGCATTGATGATTTTTACTCCCTGCCTTTTTCTGCCGAAGACCTGCACAACCGGATTACCTTTTTACAACAATTCAAAAAGGAAAAGGCAGAATTGATGTATTCAGAAGACCAGCCCTTTGAAAATAACAAGTTCATCACAAAAAGGGCTTTTGATATCCTGTTTTCATTAACCTGCATAATACTTCTCAGCCCTCTTTTACTGCTGATAGCCCTGATCATCAGGCTGGAATCTAAGGGACCAATCCTTTACATCTCGAAGCGTGTGGGTACAGGCTACCAGATTTTTGATTTTTATAAATTCAGATCCATGCGTCAGGGCGCTGACTCTGAATTGCAAAAGCTGAAACACATGAATCAGTATGAGAAGGAAAAAGCTACAGCCAAGTCCTTGTTCGACGATACTTCCTTTGTAAAAATCAGCAACGATCCCCGAATTACAAAATTTGGAAACTTTATCAGAAAAACGAGTCTGGATGAACTTCCCCAGTTGTTCAATGTTTTAAAAGGTGACATGTCAATCGTGGGTAATCGGCCCTTGCCATTGTATGAGGCGGAACAACTTACCAAAGATGTTTGGGCCAAAAGGTTTATGGCACCGGCTGGCATCACCGGTTTGTGGCAGGTAACCAAGCGGGGAAAAAAGGAGATGTCTGTTGCCGAACGCATGGAATTAGACATTGAGTATGCCAATAACTATTCCTTTCTAATGGACCTTAAAATCATCCTAAAAAC
>CAZWQB010000095.1:7676-12009 GCA_964636035.1 uncultured Roseivirgaceae bacterium | reverse complement strand
TCCTCACGCTTTACTAAACCTTGTACAATCAGCGCCGATCGTCTCGAATAAGACAAAGCCAAAAAAGAGTTGGGCAGCTCATGTCTGTTGACGGTTTGTTAAAGCTTATTCAGCTTATTCAAACAAGTATTTTTCCGTCCTTCATTTCTAGTTTCCGGTCTGCCATGTCAGCAAGGTCATCATTGTGCGTGACGATCACAAAAGTGTGTCCCAGGTCTTCCCGCAACCTAAAAAATAATTTATGAAGCTCTTCCGCATTTTTTGAGTCGAGGTTTCCGCTTGGTTCATCTGCAAATACAATAGCCGGATTGTTGATCAAGGCCCTGGCAACGGCTGTTCTTTGCTGCTCCCCGCCAGACATCTCTGACGGCTTGTGGTCTTTTCTATGACTGATTCCCAAAAGCGACATCAATTCCTCCGCACGCTTTGCCACTTCATGCTGAGGACGCTTACCAATGAAGGCAGGCATACAAATATTCTCCCAGGCGCTAAATTCAGGCAGGAGATTGTGAAACTGAAAAATAAATCCAATATTCGAGTTTCGGAACCTGGCTAATTCATTGCTTTTTAATCCAAGCCAACGCTGGCCGTTCAAAACTACCTCTCCGGTATCTGGTTGATCCAACGTACCCAAAATGTGCAACAAAGTGCTTTTCCCGGCACCTGAAGCCCCGACTATTGAAACCACTTCTTTTTGTTCAATCCGCAGATCAATTCCCTGGAGCACATTCACTGTTCCGAAAGATTTTGTAAGTCTATGGGCTTCTAACATAATTTAATTTCTAATTGACTAATGTACCAATTCCTAATGAACCGGTTCACCAATGAAAGGATTTGATAAAAATATATTTACAGTTTATGAAGAAATCGAACAAGCTGCGATTATCAGTTGCACAAAAATACAGTCTTACTAAGTTAACAATTCGCTAATTCACCAATTAATTCAATCGCACATTAATCAATTCACACATTAGCTAATTCGCACATTAGCTAATTATCCCATTCGCTCATCAACTCCTCCTGCGTGTAAGGAGCTTGTCTATCCATGGTTTGCTTTCGCACTGCACTCACTGTGCTGTCGTTTACCTCCGCAACGCCATTGCCCCAGGAATTTCGGATATAGGTCAGCAATGCTGCAATGTCTTTATCGCTGACTTCCTGATTTTCATTCAGCCCCGGCATCATGGGTTGAACTTCCGGTTCTTTGTAAAGCTTTCCGTTTACCGTGATGGGCCCTTTCACCCCGTGCAACACGATAGAAATAAGCCTGCTTTCCGCACCCAAAACCCACTCTGACTGCTTAAGAGGAGGTGCTATCGGCACCAAACCTTCACCACTTACACCATGGCAACCTGCACAAATGCGTTCGTAGAGGGGCTTTCCGGATATGTATTGCTGTTTGCCTGCTGAGGTTAAGTCCTTGGTGGCAATTTCCTTCTTTTCCTGCTTCCTTGCTATTATGTCCAGTAGTTTCTGCCTCATTTCCTGATGTTGCGGATCTTCTTTGGTAAGATACCCCAAAAACTCATTCTCGTACGGATGCAAACTGCTGATGACCGCTTCCAGAAACAGCGGTTCATTGCCGTAATCACTCACAACCTTCTTCAACAGGTTCAAAACCTTTTTGCGATCAGCTTCTAAGAAATTTCCCAAACTGAGGGCTAGCTGTAAATGGACTATCGGGTTTTTGGATGAGGAGGCTGTCTCATACAATGCAAGCACTTCGTTCGCATATTTGCCTTTGCCATATGGCTCGCCAATTCGGATCGCCGTAGCCACGGTATTCGGATTTGCAGATCGCAAGCCTTTTCCAACAACTTCAGGAGATGCAGCCTCCATTCCCTCCAGTACCCAAAGTGCATGTACCTGGTTATAGTTTTTAAAACTGCCAGCTTCAAGCATAGCGAGTAAATCAGGCACAACCGCGGAGTCGTTCATTTCGATAAGACGCTGCTGTGCGTAATCACGCCACCACCCGTTTGGGTGTGAAAGATAAGAAAGCAGACGCTGGTTTTCATGCTGAACAAGTTCGTCTGCCATATTCTTCTGTCTCTCTTGATGGTCTGCCTCCCGAGTATCACGTGCATAAACGATTCGGTAAATTCTGCCCAATCCTAAAGGCCTTTCCAGCCCCCTGTCTCGAATCTGGCTTCTGAGGTAGTCTGTGAGAAAGGTTTCATGCTGTATAACGCCTCTGTACATATCCACCACATAGAGGTGTCCATCAGGTCCGTTGTTCAAGCTAACCGGCCTGAAGCGCTCATCTGTGGAAGCCAAAAACTCTTTGTCTTCGTAAGCATCTTTGGCTGTGAGGTAGGGACCGCTTTCTATTATTAAATTCCTTTTGATCAGGTTTGCTGCCGGTTCGCATACAAAAGCATTGCCATGAAACTCCGCGGGAAACTGATCGCCCCTGTAAATTAACGGACTACAAGCTGCAGTAAACCGGCGTAGTTTTTGGACCTCGTCCAACATATCTTCCTTATACCCTCTGTTGATGCCCGGTGTGGGTCGAATGGGGAAAACATCCTGGCTTTTTGCTATCTCTACGTTTATGCCCATTTCCTGTGCATAGTCAGGATTTCTGTTCAGGGTATTTGGTGGCACAAGATCGCCCCTGAGTTGATTCGAGTTTGTATTATAGAACAACCGGCCATAATTGTCCATTGAAATGCCCCATTGCCCTCTAAACTCGGTTTCTTCTTTTAACCATTGGCCGTCCTTATATTTATAGCGGTGTTTCGACTTCGCATTGTAATACCAATTGTCCATCCCCTTCAGCAAGCCATTTGGTTGGTGCTCCGGATTTCCACCCACGGCATATGCAGAATCTACCAGCATTTTTCGGCCGGGACTATCGTTTACATTTTCAACAAACCAAAGGTTTGGTGGTTCAGCGAACAAAACCCCATTTTCCACCAAAGCAATGGCTCTTGGCATTACAAGACTATCTAAGAATATTGTTGATTTGTCCATTCTGCCATCTCCATTCTCATCCTCCAAAATTACAATGCGACTGATAGGTTCCCCTTCACGATTTGATTCGAGGTCCTGCATATAGCTTTGCATTTCAACCACCCAAATCCTGCCGCTGGCATCGAAAGTCATTGCAATTGGATCTTGAATCAAGGGTTCACTGGCGACGATTTCGATCCTGAAATCTTCTGGCAATTGCATGGTTTCAACGGCTTGTTCCGGACTTAGAACTGGCGCGGAGGTAAAAAGCACCGAATCGGCTATGGTTGCCGAAGCATCTTCACGAAAAGACCATTGGTTTTTTGAATTTATCAGAAATAAAACAACGAGTCCGAATGCACCAACTCCCAATATTGCAATTATTGCCTTTCTTCCCATTTCAATGATTAGATCAATCTGTCCTTTAACTGGCTAAATAATAAAAATAAAGCAAAAATAAAAAGAGGACCAGCGCATTCTGCTGTCGGACAGACTACAGTTTTACTACTTTTTTCACCAACCTCCCATATGCCGGCGTATAATAACACATGAGGTATACTCCGCCTGCCAGTGGCTGAAGTGAGATTTCGTCCCTGTGCGAAGGATAGGTTGCAATTTTACCGCCTCTCATGTCAAAAATTTCCAGAGACTCCCATTCAAAATCTACTTTTACTAAAGCGTGGGTTGGGTTTGGGTAAACAAACATATTTACTGCTTCTTCGCCACCAGGTTCACATGAAAATTCAGATGCAAGTATTCTTATTTCATCTAAATGCGCATACAAACGATCGCCCGGGCATTCTGTATATGATGGCCTGCATCCGTCGCGGTGGCCACATACATGAGGAAGCGGCTTAGCAGGGACACCCGCTGAGGGAGGGCCTATAGCGTGCGTTTCAGCTCCAAATATTGGCAGACTTTCTTTGTCAGTTTTCCATTTCACCAGTCCGGCGAGCGCATTGATAGCCGCTTCCGTAGGGAGTACGTTTGTAAAGGTGCCCAAGAGACAAATGCCCATGGTATTGGAGTTTACGCCGCACAAATGGGCGCCTACAATATCATCAGGGTCGCCCCTGCCCATGTCGTCCCTGCCCTGAAAAACCGTTCCATCAGGAGCTATTAAATAATTATAGCCTAAATCGCTCCACCCGTTTACCTGTGTGTGGTAAGTATAGATGTTTCTTACTGCTTCATATGGATCGCCAATTGTATTCGAGGTAGCAGAATGATGAATCACCACATGCCGCACCTCCGTGAGCCCTGGCGAGTAAGAAGGGGCCGGAAGTCCCTGCCTCCAAACCTCGGGAGAAACAGGGGTGTGGGGACAAGCAGCGTCCCGCAGTCTTAATTCAGGACGCGCTTTTGGTAATACCGTGCC
>CAZWQB010000095.1:2534-7576 GCA_964636035.1 uncultured Roseivirgaceae bacterium | reverse complement strand
AGGGTGTTAGCGACAATTGGATGCGCTGGACCTGCTGCGCCGGTAAAGAAGCAACAGATAATATAAAACAGGTAAAAAGGGCAATGTATAGCTTGTGCATAATATTCCTTCGTTGGGATTGCCCTTCAAAGATAGAGAATTCCGATGGATGCAGGGCACATACCATCCGTATTGCTACATCTTTCTTCTCTTCATGATCAACACCTTTTTAATTAATGTTTTGATCTTTTTCGCTTAACAGTCTCGTTACATCGCCGCAATACCTTTGTAAAAAAATTAACAACAGGTATGCAAAAAACATTTACGAACCGCTTAAAGAGAATTACCATATTTAGTCTATTGCTATCGGTATTCTATTTGCCTTCATTTTCACAGTCGCTTGTCATTCATGGCAATGTCACGGATGATCAGGGAGCTCCCCTCCCCGGAGTTTCCGTGTTGTTGAAGAACTCCAACATTGGCACCATCACCAATGTTGAGGGAGATTACAACCTCGCCACGCCAGACGACCTTTTAGAGAAGGATAGTTTGTCTTTTAGTTTTATTGGATTCAAAACGACCACCGTGGCAGTTGGTAATAATTCCACCATCAACGTCCGGTTGTCTGAAGATCATAAAGTGTTGAACGAAGTAGTGGTCACGGCATTGGGCATCAAGCGGGAGGAAAAAGCGTTGGGATATGCCGCACAGGCTGTAAATGGCGAGGAGATTACCAAAGCGCGTTCCAACAATGCGTTGAACGCCTTATCAGGAAAAGTAGCTGGCTTAAACCTTAGTTCCAGCGGTTCCGGCCCCGTAAACTCCGTTCGGCTGTCGCTACGAGGCGACAATTCGCTAAACCCCAACGGCAACAATGCCCTTGTTATTTTGGATGGCGTCCCCATGAGCAGCGACATCACCAGCTCAGGCGTGGGCAACGCCTATGGCGCAGGTTCAGGGAATGATGTACCTGTAGATTTCGGGAATGGCATCGCAGACATTAACCCCGACGACATTGAAAGCATTACAGTGCTGAAAGGAGCAAGTGCAGCCGCCTTGTACGGAAGCCGTGCCGCAAATGGCGTGTTGCTGATTACTACCAAGTCGGGCGCGCGTGCGCAAAAAGGCATAGGTGTCACTGTAAATTCCAGTTACAGCGTTAACGATGTACTTTATTGGCCAGACCGACAGTATGAATACGGCCAGGGAACAGGGCGATCGTTTAACGATGCGGGAGAAATGTACTATTCGTACGGAACCTCAGAGGACGGTGCCAGTACAGGAGGCACCAGCAGCGCCTTCGGCCCACGATTCGAGGGGCAGCATTATTACCAGTATGACCCAGCCACTGATGCCCAATCTGTAGAAAGGATGCCCTGGAGGCCATACGAAGACAATGTGAGCGGATTTTTCAGAACAGGTTCTACCCTTACCAATAACGTATCGATGGAAGGTGGCAACGAAAATGGTTCGGCACGTGCTTCCATTACGCACACGAAAAATGAGTGGATAATGCCAAATACGGGTTTCGAGCGTTTTTCTGCCGCACTAAGTTTTAATCAAAAAATTTCAGAAAGGCTAAAGCTGAGCGCGAAGGTAAACTATAGCAATAGAGCGAGCGATAATTTACCCGCGACAGGATACAACAATCAGTCTATCGCTTATTTTATGATCTTCCAAAATCCAAACATTCCTTTGGCTGCCTATGAAAAGAGGTGGAAAGAAGGGTTGGAACAGATAGAGCAAATACACCCGTTTAGCAGTTTCATTGACAATCCTTACCTGATTGCTTACGAGATGACCAATAGCATCAACAGTCATAACACCTTAGGAAACCTCTCTGCCACCTATCAGATTACACCAAAGCTCGACGTGATGGTAAGATCGGGATTGGCCATGACAAAGGAAAGCCGCGAACAAAGACGACCATTCAGTACCGCCAATTTCCAAAGGGGCTACTACAAAGAACAGGACATTTCTCACTATGAGATCAATACGGATGCACTGGTAACCTATCGGGAGCATTTAAGCAATGCCTTCGACTTAAGCGTTTCTGTTGGAGGAAATATCATGAAACGAAACTACAGGAGGATAAATGGCGAAGTAGAAGGTTTGGTCATCCCCGGCGAATTTAAGTTGTCGAATGGAATCAATAACCCGATACTATCCAGTCACTCCAGTGAAAAGCAGGTAAACAGTCTCTATGCCATTGCCTCACTTTCTTATCAGGATAAAATTTTCCTGGATATTACCGGCCGAAATGACTGGTCCAGCACCCTGCCGGAACAAAACAATTCTTTCTTCTATCCCTCGGTGAGTTCGAGCTTTATCCTGAGCGACATCTTTACTTTGCCTGCTGTAATTTCTTATGCCAAAGTCAGGTTATCTGCAGCACAGGTGGGCAACGATACTGATCCTTATAAAACGCGGAAATACTATGGACAAAGCAATTTTCCAGGTTCAGGATCAGTGCCTACTACTTTGCATAATGTGGACTTCAAGCCCGAAATTACCACCAGTTACGAGGCAGGGTTAGAATACTTCTTATTCAGCCGAAGGTTGGGCATGGACCTCACCTTGTACAGGAGCTTTACGGAGAACCAAATTCTGGATGTGCCGCTGGATCCTACTACCGGGTATAGCAGGGCCGTGTTGAACTCGGGTGAGGTACGCAACCAGGGAGTAGAGCTGGCTTTAAATGGCACGCCTATAGATGGTGCATTTACATGGAAAACCACGGTTACATGGTCCAAAAACAACAACAAGGTACTCTCTCTGGCCGATGAAATCGACGAGATGCAGGTAATCGGATATGGGGGCAACGCAACCATAGCAGCGAAAGTTGGCGGCACTACTGGTGACATTTACGGATATGGCTTTTTAAGAGCACCCGATGGACAAATAATATACAATACCGACGGCTTGCCTGAACGCCCTGACGAGATTCAGTATATAGGGAATGCCTATGCGGATTGGAAAGGCGGCTTTTTAAATGCGTTTTCTTACAAGAACTTCAACTTTAGTTTCTTGTTGGATGGACAATATGGAGGCATAGTCTACTCACAAACCCACCATAAAATGTCTGAACAGGGGAAATTAAAGCATACGCTGCATGGCAGAGAAGAAGGCTATATAATTGGTGAAGGTGTTGTAATAAATGAAGATGGAATGTTTTCTCCCAATACCACCCAAGTAATTCCGGCAGACTTCCATAAAGAGTACTATCGCAGGGCGAATGTGGAGTCCAACTCTTTTGATGCTTCCTTTTTGAAATTGAGAGAAGTACGCCTGGGATACAATGTACCAGCCCATTTGCTTGACAGAATCAGATTATTTAACCAGGCAAACATTGCCATTTACGGGCGCGACCTGGCGATGATTACTGATTTCCCCATGTACGATCCCGAAACAGCAGCCTTAAACGGCGACACCATTCTACCCGGTATAGAAATGGGCCAGATGCCCTCAACCCGGACCTTTGGTGTAGATGTAACCCTAAAATTTTAATCCGCCGCGTGTAGAGCATCCATAACAAACATTAATATCGGACATAATCATTGGTAAGACTAAAAAATAAAATATGAACAACATTAATCCATTAACTTCTTGTCTTCTATTTATTTTCTGCATGATCGGCTATTCATGCACAGAAGATTTTGAAGAATTGAATACTGATCCTAACCGCATCGATAGAATTACACCTGGCACCCTACTTAACCCTATTCTTTATGAGTTGGCGAGCTTCAATACCAAAAGGAGTGACAATTTTACCTTTGATCTGATGCAGGTAGCATTGCCGTTTCCAAGTGCTTCCGGTGGAGTGCACCGCTACGATATAGGTGATGAAGCCGGCAGCTCAACATGGAATGCTTACTACCGCTGGCTTATCAACATTAAGGAAATGAGAGAAGCTGCAAGACTTGCCGGGGATCCCAATTATGAAGCCATTGCACTTACGCTGAACGCCTGGACCTATTCGCTACTGACCGATACTTTCGGTGATGTGCCCTTGGAAGAAGCGAGTATGGGGGACGAAAAGGTCTTTCAACCTACATTTAATACGCAAAAGGAAATTTATACACAAATTCTGGAAGACCTGGAATCTGCAAATACTTTGTTCGATGCATCGGTAGACATGATCTACGGAACAGATATATTGTATGGAAATGATGTTTCAAAATGGCAGAAATTCTGTAATTCCCTGCATCTGCGTTTGCTGCTGAGGGTTTCGAAGCGGGAAGAGATGGGCGCATTCACTAAAATGGCCAGGATCATCAACAACCCAGCCGACTACCCCGTATTCGCGAACAATGAAGAAGCGGCTATCCTCAAGATCACCGGCATTGAGCCGAATGTCTCGCCCTGGGGACGTGCTATCGATTTTACCAGTTTCAGAGCCGCAGGTGAGTTTTTTGTAGACAACCTCAACCAACTTGAGGATCCACGAAGAGAAGTATTCATTACACAGGCAAGACAAAGCGACGGGACTTCCGCCATCGGCTATAGGGGCATACCCAGCGGGTATGCAGGCAGTGATTCCCAGTTTGATTTCCTGCCTTCTAATGTTAACCGCAGTCTGGTAGAAGCACCCATGGTATCAGTGATCATGACTTATGCAGAGGTGGAATTTATAAAAGCAGAACTGGCCCTGCAGGGAGTAATTGACGCAGATGCTGAAGCACATTATAAAAATGGCGTCAGGGCATCAATCGAGCAATGGCTAATTGCTGCAGCGCCCGGCTTTGAATGGAATGACACGTATTTTGACAACCCTTTTGCCGCTTTCGATGGTACCCTTGAAAAAATAATGCTTCAAAAGTACTATGCCCTTTACTTCAACGATTATCAACAGTGGTTTGAATACCGCCGCACTGGTCTTCCTGTGCTGCCGAAAACGGAGGGCATGCTGAACAACCAAAATATACCTGTACGTCTCAAATACCCATCATCCGTGCAGACACACAACGGTTCAAATTACGCAAAAGCGGTATCTTCCATGGGAGGTGATGACATCAATACCAAGGTATGGTGGGAAAAAGATTGATGCTTGATTTTAAGAAAAA
>CAZWQB010000095.1:0-2434 GCA_964636035.1 uncultured Roseivirgaceae bacterium | reverse complement strand
ATGATGATGCATGCAACTGTTGCACAAGAAATAATTGCCCACCGTGGTGCTTCCTTTGATGCACCTGAAAATACGATTGCGGCGGTCAGAATGGGTTTTGAACAGGGCGCAGACGCTGTTGAAGTGGATGTACATCTTTCAAAAGACAATCGTGTGATGGTAAACCATGACAGGGACACGCAACGCACCGCAGGAAAAAAGCTTATTGTCGGCGAAGCCGAAGCGTCCGAATTGCGGAAACTGGATGTCGGAAGCTGGAAATCAACAGATTTTAAAGACGAAAAAATGCCATTTCTGGAGGAAATCTTAGCGGAAGTTCCCCAGGGAAAAATGCTGGTAATAGAGCTAAAGTCGGATGAAAAAGCGATTCCGTTTTTGAAAACAGCGGTGAACGATAGCGGCGTAGAGGAGCAAGTGGTCATTATCAGCTTTAACAAAAATGCAATTATTAAAGCCAAAGAAGCTTTACCTGAGGTTCCTGCCTATTGGTTGCTGCACAACTTCAACGAATACTCCCTTGAGCAAGCAATTCAAATAGCAAAGGAAAATAAGCTTAACGGACTGGACGTGCATTATCCGCTGGTCAATGCTGAGTTCATGCAAAAGATGAACAGCGAAGGACTGGGCGTTTATGTATATACGGTAAACAATGCCAATGCTGCGAAAAAATTAAAAACTCTGGCTGTGAAAGGAATCACCACCGACAGGCCACAATGGCTGCGGAAGCAAATAGAGCAATAACAATTAACAAATTTAACACTCAATCAACAACAATACACGAATGAAAAAACTATTTATTACTACCATAGCTATTCTGGTCGGTTTTCAAATGCATGCCCAGACGGTTAAAGGAATTGTATATGAAGATTTAAACGGCAATGGCAAAAAAGAAAGCAAGGAAAAAGGAATTGCGGACGTAGCTGTTTCAAATGGCCTGGAAGTAGTGTTGACCGATAAAGACGGCAGGTATGAACTGCCCGTGCAGCAAGACAATATTCTCTTTGTAGTCACCCCTACCGGCTACAGACCTCCGGTAAACGACAAAAACCAACCACGGTTTTACCACATCCATAAGCCGGCAGGTTCTCCGGACTTTAAATTTAAAGGCGTCGAACCTACCGGCAAGCTGCCCAAATCTCTCAATTTTGCTTTGAAGCCCGTCGAAAATAATGATAATTTCAAGGTATTGCTATTTGGCGACCCTCAACCCTACACCCGTGAAGAGGTTGACTTTTTTGCCCGGGGCATCGTGAAGGAAGTGGAAGGAATTGAAGATGTGCAATTCGGCCTGAGCCTTGGGGATTTGGTGGGCGATGACCTGGATCTATTCAGCCCCTATATTGAAGCTGTAAAACGTGTGGGGATTCCCTGGTATAACTTATTGGGTAACCATGACCTGAATTTTGATGCCAACGCAGACTCATTATCTGACGAGACTTTTGAAGCGCATTTCGGGCCGGCAAACTACGCCTTTAATTACGGAAAGGTGCATTTTATAGTACTTGACGACGTGCTCTATCCTGATCCACGGGATGGCAAAGGCTATTGGGGAGGTTTTAGAAAGGACCAATTACAGTTTATTGAAAATGACCTGAGGCATGTGCCTAAAGATTATTTGATCGTGCTTGCTTTTCATATTCCCATCAGCGAGCCGGGCGAAGGAGATTCCTTCCGCGATGAGGACAGGGATGAACTTTTTAATTTGTTGAAAGATTACCCCCATACACTATCGCTCTCTGCCCATACACACCTTCAACGGCAGGATATATTTACCAAAGCTGAGGGCTGGAAGCAGGACAAGCCGCATCATCATTACAATGTGGGTACTACTTCCGGCGACTGGTACTCCGGAAAACTGGACGAAAACGGCGTTCCTTTCTCGACCATGCGCGATGGCACGCCCAAAGGCTATGCCTTCTTAAACTTCGAAGGGAATAAATACACGATTGATTATAAGGCAGCGGGCCATCCTGCAGACCATCAGATGGAGATATTTGCGCCGAAAGTGGTGCAGCAAAACAAACGCACCTCGGCAGGAATCTTTGCGAATTTTTTCATTGGCAGTGCGGATGACAAATTGGAATACCGCATCGATGATGGGGAGTGGAAAGCGATGGCATATCAGCCCAATTATGATCCCAGCTTTCTGCACAAGCTGCATGAGTGGGATTTTACAGAAGAATTAATGCCAGGCAGAAGACCTTCGAACCCGGTGGAGTGTACGCATCTCTGGCGTGCCAGCATCCCTACTGATTTGGAAGTTGGAGAACACGTAATAGAAATAAGGGCAACTGATATGTTTGGCAGAACTTTCACACAGAAGAGTAGCTATAGGATTGCTGTGATGGGTGTGGAGTAGGTGCTGTATTGCAGTTTTGCGAATTGAGCGGGAGGCTCTGATGTTGAGTTAGTCGTAGCGGGACGCTACGACCAG
>CAZWQB010000094.1:0-12010 GCA_964636035.1 uncultured Roseivirgaceae bacterium | reverse complement strand
CCCAAAACACGATTGACGAAATATTCAAAGAAATTAAGATTCTCCAAAATACTCCCGTTCCTGAAGAGGAGCTTGAGACAGTAAAAAATTATATGATAGGAAGCTTCCTATCCGACATCAATACCCCCTTTGCCTTAGCCGACAAATTCAAGTCCGTGCACCTGAATAACCTTGATCTGCAATTTTACCAGAATTATATAGCCAGGGTTAACAGCATCACGGCTGATGAAATTCAGCAAGCCGCCAACAAACATCTTGATATAAACAGCCTGCACACGGCGGTAGTGGGAGGGTTAAGTTAAAAGTTTTCTCTAACCATTTGATCTAATGATTGGCGTCTACTCCTGCTGAGGTTTACTCCTTAATAATTGCCTTCTACCAAACAAGATATACAATAAAATACCGATTACAGGAAGGAATAGAACAACGAGCAACCAAACCACCCTATCACTACTTTCTTTATATCTTGATGTGATAATATGAATAATGGTATACAACCATATACCAAAAGGGATTAAAAGTAAAATTAATTCATAGGCACCCAAACCTCCGACAAATATTAGATTCATAATTATAAATTTAGCTGATCAAATTAGTTTTTGCTACGGCAGTATTTCAAGATGGTTTCAATATAAGAATAAACCACAAGAAGTCAAAGCAATGCGAATTTAGTATCTTAACATACGCATTATATTAACCCCTCACCTCTATCCACACAGGCGCATGGTCGCTTGATTTTTCCCAGCCCCTTACCTCATGGTCCACACCAGCATTTAACAGCCTCTTATCCATAGTAGCGTTCAGCAAGAAATGGTCTATTCTCAAACCAGCGTTGCGGCCATAGGCATTTCTAAAATAATCCCAAAAGGTATAGATCGTCTCATCAGGGTAAAGCTTACGAATGGCATCAACCCAGCCCTGGCTCATCAAATCATGAAAAGCCGCTCTTGTCTCTGGCCTGAACAGGGCGTCATTCACCCAACGCTCGGGTTTATAGACGTCTAACTCAGTAGGCATTACATTAAAATCTCCCGTCAGCACAACCGGTTTATCCATGGCAACCAATTCAGAAGCATGAGATGCAAGCCGCTGAAACCAATTGAGCTTGTAATCAAACTTGGGACCCGGTGCGGGATTGCCATTGGGCAGGTAAAGACAGCAAATTCTGATGTTATTCACCATCGCTTCAATGTAACGGCTATGTGTGTCTTCAGTGTTGCCTGGAAGGGTTCGTGTGAGCTCTTCCGGCTTCGCACCCTTTGCCAAAATTGCCACCCCGTTCCAGCTTTTTTGTCCATGCCAAACTCCCAGATAGCCAGCCTCCCTGATTGCCTCGACCGGGATCTTTTCCTGAGGTGCTTTCAACTCTTGCAGGCAAACGACGTCCGGCTTTTTTTCTGCGAGCCATTTTAGTAAAACCGGCAGACGCGCATTTATGCCATTTACATTATACGTTGCTATTTTCATGATTTACCTTTTTATTTTTAAAGATAATTAAGTAGATTCAGCATTGCCAATTCATCTTTTAGAAGTCTGACAATCAGACTATTTTTTTAAGCTATTTGTAGTTTTTTATCCACCAAACTTTCTGCTTAATGCAAAACCCAAGCACAACCCATCCAACCCCTAAGAAAACCTGGAGCGGAACCAGTAAAAGTGTAAAAGACGGTGAAAAATGGGACAAAGCCAAAGAGATGGAATTCACCTACACCAATCTGGATAAATTCATCCGGCTAAGCTTAGGTGAGACCGCCCATTTTAGCAATGCCATGTACAACGGCGATTATTCACTTTCTTTGGATGAGGCGCAACGAAAAAAATATGAATTTGTTATTGACCAGTTGAACATCAAAAAAGACAGCCGTGTGCTGGACCTGGGATGCGGCTGGGGCGGATGGCTGAAACATCTGAAAGATACCAGAGGAGTGGAGGGGATTGGCATTAACCTTTCAAGCGGACAAGTAGAGGCCTGTAGAAAAAACGGGCTGAATGTGCACCTCAAAGATGCCCGCTACATTAAACCGGAAGATTTCGGAATATTTGATGCCGTCACTGCGTTTGGAAGCTTTGAACATGTGGCTTCTGTAACCGATTATCTGGAAGGAAAGCAAAACGAGGTTTACGATGATTTTTTCAAACATGTATATAACCTTCTGCCAAAAGGAAGCCGGTTCTATATGCAGAGCATGGTCTTCAGCAAAAATATGATTCCCTATGATCAGGTAGACATCAATGCTCCCAAAGATAGTAACGCTTATATCATCGCACTGCTTACCAAACATAACCCCGACTCCTGGCTGCCTTATGGTCATGAACATATTATCAAAGCCGCAGCTCCCTACTTCAAAAAGGTCTATTACGGAAGCGGCAGGTTGGACTATATTAAAACCAACCGGGAATGGACAAAAAGATTTTATAAATTTAACCTCAAGAAATACCTGTGGTTTGCCTCACTCATTCCTACCTATATCAAAGACAAAGAATTCAGGCATCAATTGGCAATTTTGAGAGTCAGGCCAAATCGTGTGTGCTTTGAAAGGGAAATAATGGATCACGCCCGGCTTGTATTCGAGAAAATTTAGGCATAAGTGAAGGATATCGCGAACAGTACGATTTAGTTCACAAAATTCTTTTCTAACAAAGCGCTATATTCCTCACTGTACAGATAGGGTATATAGACCGAGAATTTGGTGCCTTCGTTGAGCTTGCTGGTCAACTGAATACTTCCATTGAGCTTTTCCACAGCATTTTTTACGATGTACAGCCCTAAACCAGAACCTTTGGATTTTTCTGTCCCACGGAAAAACATGTTGAACACTTTGCTTTGAATTCGCGGATCTATGCCTCTTCCATTGTCGCTTACTTCAACTTTTAGCACGTTCTCCTGGTAGGATACACCGATTTTTACGTAGGCTGTACTCTCTGGGGTAGAATAAATGATCGAATTTTCTACCAAATTTTTGATGATGGTTTTGAATTTTTTGCCATCGATGATCACTTTGAAGTCGATATCAACAGAAATATCAAAAGCAATCCTGTTATAATCGGAAAGGTTCTTCATAGATTGGAGGCAGCTTTCGATGAGCTCTTTCAGGTCGACCTGAGACAGCTTTGTTTCTGATTCTTTAATTTTGGTAAGATCAATCAAATTCTGGAGCACCGTATGGAGCCGCATCACGCTGTTGTTATAGTGCTCAAAATACGTAATGGCATTCTTATCATGCGCAAACTCAACCTTCACAATGTTGTAGAGCCCCATGAGCGAAGCCACTGGTCCCCGAAGATCGTGGGAAGCCCTGTAAACAAAGGTATCCAATTCGCTTTTCTTATAAAGCAATTCCTGCTCTGCTGTCTTACGTAACGAAATATCCTGTGCTACCGAAATAATGTGCTTTGGTTTGCCCTGCCTGTTTTTTACCACTGTTGCCGTAAGAAATACCCAAACAATCCTCCCCGACTTGGTGACATATCTTTTTTCCTGCGAATAGTAATCAATGCGGCCACTCGCCAGTTCCTCGGTTTTTTTGATACTCACCTCTCTGTCTTCAGGGTGCGTAATTCCCAAAGGATTGATGTCCTCAAACTCTTCCTTTGAGTATTCAATCATTTCATAAAAGCGCTTATTGGCCTGAATAATCTTATGGTTCAAATCATATAACAATACACCGACGGCAACTTGAGAGAATATAGACTTGAAGTTAATTTCAAGCTCTTTGTATTTCTCTTCAGCCTGTTTCCTCTCAGTGATATCTTCAGCACTAAAAACCACATTACTTATCGTCCGCAGTTCGTCTTCAACGGGAAACAGGTTAACTTCAAACCATCGTCTTGAGGTGTCCTTAAAGATCATTTCCCGGGTAAAATGAACAGACTGCCCTTCTAAAACCTCACCGAAGATCTCAGCTAAGCTCCGGGAATCTTCGTCGGATAAAAACTCAAGAATGTTGTTCCCAATCTGAACCTGCTTTGAGGTGTAATCGCGTACAATCTTCTCGGCATGTTTATTATAAGCAATGATGTCCATTTTCTTGTCAATCAGAAAAAGGATTTGCTTACTGCTATTAATGATTGCTTTGAGGTGGTTTAGAGAACTCGTAAACTGGTCTACCGCCCCGCCTGCGATATCAACTTCAGCCGCCCCCTTGTCAGGAAGTGGGGGGGATATACGGTCCAGAGGCCTTTTTGGAAAAATAAACCATTTAAATATCTTCTGAATACTGCTGTATTCCAGAGATCCGGAAAGGGAAATTTGGATATGTTGCCCATTCCTGGCTATCATCATACAATTTTCAGACTTCGCACAACCTGTAGAAGCTATTTCAGGGATAAAAACATCGCTAATAAATTTACGGGATGCTGGATCAAAAAATTGCAAAGCCTCTTTGCCCAAAACTTCCTCCTTCTTATAACCGAGCAGTGTTAGCCATTTATCATTTACCTCAGTTACGAAGCCATTTATGTCCACCGTACTCATGATCGCCGGAGTATTTAAATTAGCTGTGGACAAAATCTCCGGTCTGTTACCATCAAGAATATTTGATGTTGGATTTGGAAACCCGGGAGGCTTTTGTATCTTAAAACCATCCGTCGCTAAAATTGATTGCTTGCCATTTAGCAGGTTGAACGCCTCTCTTGCTTCTGGATGCTCCAGGTCAAAAGGAGACAAGCTATCGGTGTCTTCCTGCTGAGATAAGTTAGCAAGAAGATAGATGACAGTTTCTTTTTTCAGAGCTTTGCAATCACAATCAATATTCTTATTCTCTGCGGAAGAAAAACTAACGTGGAAACTAAGTGACGGATTATTCTGCTCCAGCGTGGTCAAAAATTCGCGGGCTTCCTTTTTTTGAAGCGTAGGAACGATATCAACAAAATTCAATCCCAACAGTTCTTCTTTCGTATAATAAAGGGATTCTGAAACTACATCGTTGATGTTGAGAATTTTTCCTGAAAGGTCCAGGACAAAAAACAAATCTTCTGTTTGTCGATTTATGTTAAATAGAGCGCGCTCCGGCTGTGATGTTGAATGTTCTGAACGAATTATTGCATTAAGGTTGTCTTGCAACGCCCTTAACTGGGAAAGAAAATGATCTCTTGCGGATGACTTCAGACTCATTATTTTTTCATTAAACCTAAAGTTACATCAAAAGTAACCTCTTAAAGTTTAAATTCTTGTTATTGAAATGTGATAATATTTGCCCTTTTACAGATAATTCTTGGAAAAATTAAATTAAAAAAATGTCAATATCAAATTAATAGAACTCTTTTTATGATTTAGCAAACAGGGCCTTCTTACAAAGAAAAAGTACATGACCTATAAAAATGTGCTTTTCATAATATTTAAGGTTACTTTATTTCGAAATATTTAGTTTTTTTACTACTACACCTTTGGTTAGAAATGTTATAATGAATAAAATGAAAATCAGTCCCTATATATTTTTTTATATCTTTTTGAGCTCGATATTTTTTGAAAGCAAAGGCCAGGCTGAATCCATTCCCGATTCCTTAATCCGAATTCATGGCATTGTTAAGGATGTACAAACCAAACAACCAATCAGCGCCGTTCTTACCTATCAATTGCTGCCCTTTAAAAACAATGTAGGAATAGCCAATACAGAAGCTGAATCGGGAGGCTACTCCTTATACATGATAGCAGGCAGGGAATATAATCTTCAGGCAAGTTCGCCCGGATACCTGAGCCATAATGAGCACATCGTAGTGTCTGATGTGAATGAGGATGGTGTTTTGCAAATGAATTTCGAACTAATGCCGATCACAGTCGGCAGGGTAATGAAACTAAACAAGCTGTTTTTTGAACAAAGCAAGGCTGTGATTTTAGAAGAATCTTACCCTCAACTGGATTTCCTTGTCCAAATGCTAAGAGATTATCCTACTATGGTGATCCAACTTGAGGGGCACACAGATTACAGAGGAAGTGCAAACCTAAACATGGAGCTTTCCGAACAAAGGGTGGATGAAGTGAAGCAATATTTAACTGACAGGGGCATAAAAAAGAAACGGATCAAGACCAAAGCCTTTGGTGGTTCACAACCAATAACAACAGAATTTACAGAGGATGCACAGAGCAGAAATAGAAGAGTTGAAGTAAGAATTCTAAAAAATTGATATATTGCAACATCTTTTGTTGATTTATTATAAAATTTATGTCATCTTATTCCTAAATAGCTGATATAAAGCAATTCTATTGAAATCTTAGTCCACTATGCATAAACTTCTAGTCCTCTCCCTTTTTTGCTTCTTTGTAGTAAAAAGCACTTTAGCCCAAAATGTTCAGTGGGCCTCAACCGTCCTGGAAGTCTCCTCTGAACTCAGCGACCGGCAGTATTCAGCAGAACAGGCGTTGAAGAAGCCCAATGTTCTTCCAAAAACAGGCGAAAGTCCCAATGCATGGACTCCGCGAGATCCCAATAGTACAGAGTTTATCAAAGTTGGATTTGAAAATCCGATGAAAATCCAGCAGATCGCTATAGGAGAATCGTACAATCCCGGTGCTGTGGCCCAAGTGTTTGTTTATGATGAGAGCGGAAACGAATATATGGTTTATGATTTTGAACCGGAGCCCGCAGGTATACCGGGTCGCTTGCTGAACATATTCTTTGAAATGACCACCTATGATGTTCATGCTGTAAGGGTAGTTTTAGAAGGAAGGGCAGTACCAGGATATGTAAGCATTGACGCAATCGGAATTTCAGATTCAAATATTCCGATCAAAGTTGAAGTAAAGGTAGCAGAAATTGTGGATGAAGGGATTGAACCAGAGCGACTATCTGAGAAAGTAAATTCTGAGTTTTCAGAAATGCGGCCGCTCATATCTCCTGATGGCAAAACACTGTACTTCAGCCGCCGGAACCACCCTGACAACATAGGAGGTACAAAAGACTACGAAGACATCTGGTTCTCAGAAATGGACACGGTAACAGGAGAGTGGATGGAAGCCCAAAACATCGGCGGAACACTGAACAATGACGGCCCCAACTTCATATCCTCCATGACACCTGATGGCAACACGCTTGTAATTCTGCTGGGGAACGAATACAAACCTAATGGTAAAATGGCAGCAGGCGTATCCATCAGCACAAAAACGGCAGATGGCTGGACGCGGCCTCAGGTTTTGGAAATTCCCAATAACTACAACCTATCGGAAAAAGCGAATTTCTACATGGCCAACAACAGAAAAGCAATTATCATGGCGGTGGAAAGGGACGATTCCTACGGTGACAGAGATCTTTATGTAAGTTTTTTAGAGGATGACGATAAATGGACTGAACCAAAAAATCTGGGTAGTACGGTAAACACCGCCAGTGAAGAATCTGCACCTTTTCTGGCTGCAGACGACGAAACACTTTACTTCTCATCGCGCGGATTTAGCGGCTATGGGGGAAGCGACATTTATGTAACCCGGAGGCTCGACGATACCTGGGAAAACTGGTCTGAACCTGAAAACTTAGGCCCTGATGTCAATTCTGAGAATGATGATGAGTTTTTTAATATCCCCGCATCGGGAGAATACGCTTATTATTCAAGGGCGGTTACCGAGGAAAACATGGATATCTATAGAATAGAGTTACCTGTTTTCTATCAACCTTCTCCAGTTGTAACTGTTAAAGGAAGAGTTTACAATTCAAAAACTAATGAACCTGTAGAAGCGAAGATCTTCTATGAAAGACTTCCTGACGGTGAAGAAATAGGAATTGCAAGATCACAGGCCGTAACGGGTGATTATGAAATTGTACTCCCTTCAGGCGAAAAGTATGGATATCTGGCTGAGGCAGAAGGGTTTCTGGCAATAAGTGCTAATATTGATCTGACAGAATTAGAGGAGTACAAAGAAGTAGAACAGGACCTATATCTCGTCCCGATAGAAAAGGAGCAGACCATTGTCATGAACAATGTTTTCTTTGATTTTGACAAGTCTGAGTTGAGAAGCGAATCGTTTCCTGAACTAAAAAGAATCATCACATTCCTTAAAGACAACCCTGAAGTCGATATAGAAATATCCGGTCATACGGATAGCTTTGGCAATGATTCATATAACCAGAAGCTCTCCGACAGAAGGGCAAAGTCGGTTGCAGCTTATTTAACGCAAAACGGAATACCTGAATCCAGATTAACGGCAATAGGTTATGGTGAGGCCAGGCCGGTAGTTTCAACTGATTTGGGAATAAAAGAACAACAGAAAAACAGAAGGGTAGAATTTAAAATCCTCTAACAAGGTACAACATGCTTATAATTATGGCTCAAAATACGGGACTGCTAGTCTCAGTTATTCTGAGCCATATTTTTTTCAAAAGCAGCCTGCCATTCCTGATGAAGCTGCCTGATCTTTTCTTTCTCTGCTATATCCAGCGCTTCACTATTGAGGCCAACTGAGACGGTTAAGGCAAGAAATTCTCTTATTCTGGGTGAGTCGTAAAGAAATATTGCCTTTTGCAACGATGATACCGCCTCATAGTAATCGTGACTGTTGTAGGCATATATCCCATAATTATAATAATGAAGGCCTGCCAGTTGATAGCGGTCAATACTGTTATTGACCTTCCGGCTGAACTGATATTCAGGAGCAGCTGTAGAAATCCCCTGAACCTGGGTTTCATCTTCGATCCAATCGCTATGGTATTGCTCTTCTCTCTTCAGGATTTCTTTCTTGTCGCTGATAAATCCGGATACAGGGTCAGTGGATTCGAACAAAAATTGCTGGCTCGAATTAGCTTCTCCTCCCTCTACCAAGAGATAAATATGATAATCGGTCTCTCTGATTTTATAGTCATATCCCAGCTCCTCGAGCAGGAGCACGTATAGCGAGGTACCACTCAGGCAATCATACAAACCCTCTTCCAGGAGCGCAGAAAGAGAGGAGTGGTTTTGATATTGTTTCAAAAATTTTCGGTGAACTTCATAAAAAGCCAGCTTAAGATGCTGTTCCGCACTCCTCGATTTCTTCTTATTGAGCAGCTTGATACTAAACTTTGACCAACCCTTTAATACAGAGGAAGAAGCGCTCTTATCAAAAGTTTTATCCGACAACAGGAAAAAATTTACCAGGGGCGGCGCTTCACCTACCTGAATGGCTTCAAAAAGCCTTTTCTCCTCAGGGCTGTGGAATTGCAGCGCGTAAATAGCAGTGCTTTCTCTTTCTAAATCCTGGGAAAATAAGGAATAGAAAGAAAGCGTGAAAAATTGTAGCGCTATGAGAAATATCGTTTTCAGAATAACAAGATGATAGTTGGTATATTTCCAAAACTTAACAAAAGCTTAACAATTTATTAACATAAAAGATTTTGATTTTCTTACATATAGATAGGACGAAGTCAATTTGCGTAGTAAAACGACGCAATTTCGGCTTTCATAAACGAGAATTCACATATCAGAATTCATGAGGCTGGTAGATTTTCATATCTTAGCAGGTAGTCATCAAATCTCAAGCACCACCATGGATAGCTTACATATTCGGAAAGCGAAATTAGAAGACGCGCCTGTGTTGATCGCTCTTCAACAAAAGATGGCATGGGCCACCGAAGGCCTTAGCCTCAATGAGGATACCGTTTCAAAGGGTGTAAAAACATTACTTGGGGACGCGTCCAAAGGCCAATATTATGTGGCAGAGTTTGAAGGAGAAATTGTGGGATGCCTGCTGACTACACCCGAGTGGAGCGAATGGCGCAACGGGACGGTGCTGTGGATTCAATCGGTATATGTTCGCGAAGCATTCCGGAATCAGGGTGTATTCAGAACCTTGTACAGCTTCATTAAATCGCAGGTTGAGAATGATGATAGCCTGATGGGAATACGATTATATGTTGATAAGTCTAACCTAAGCGCACAGGAAGTGTATACAAAACTCGGGATGGACGGACAACATTATCAACTTTTTGAGTGGCTTAAATCCTCTTGACAATGCCGCTGATTCCAAGCCGTAACCCTTTGGTCCAATGCCCAATAGGTTTTAATGGGCTATTAATTATTCTGATTCTCTCGACTTAAAATTCTGCACCCCCTCGTCCAGAAATCTGACGAAATTTTGAACATCCTTGTCGTAGCCAATCGGAGTATTTAAAGGCTTCTCTTCATTGTCCAACAGCACGTAATAGGGCTGCGCATTGTTCCTAAACCTGGTGATCTGAAAATCAGCATTCTGCTTTCCGATCGAAGATTTAACTTTCCCGTCGTAGGACGATACATACCATTGTTCTTCCGGCAGCTCTGCTTTTTCGTCCACGTACAGAGCAACCACCACGAAATCATTCTTCAATCTTTTGAGCACTTCGGGGTCAGACCAGACACTAGCTTCCATTTCGCGGCAATTCACGCAGCCATGCCCGGTAAAGTCGATGAAAAGCGGTTTGTTTTGCTGTCGTGCACATGACAATGCCTGCTCATAATCAAAATATCCTTGAATACCGTGCGGCAAATGAAGATTCTGCGCATATTTAGGAGGGTCGCACAAACTGTTCTCCAAATCATACGAATTAGACTGACCCCGATTAATGGCTGAAATATCAAAGTCATGCGTAGACATAGGAGGTAGATAACCCGCTAAAGATTTCAAAGGAGCTCCAAAAAGCCCGGGCACCAGATATAAGGTAAAACTAAATACCAGAATGGCCAAAATTAATCGCGGAACACTAATAGTTTTCAGTTCGCTATCGTGTGGCAGCCGAATCTTTCCGATCAAATAAAGTCCTAAGAAGAAAAAGATGACAATCCATAAAACAAGATAAACTTCCCGGTCTAATAGATTCCAATGATATACCTGATCAGCAATACTTAAAAACTTAAGTGAAAGTGCTAACTCAATAAAACCCAGGGAAACCTTAACAGAATTTAGCCAGCCACCTGACTTTGGGAGGTTATTGAGCCATTCAGGGAAGATGGCAAACAAGGTAAACGGAATAGCAAAAGCCATGGCAAAAGCAAACATCCCCAGAACCGGTTTCAGGATTTGACCACCAGCAGCTTCAACAAGAATACTTCCGACTATGGGCCCAGTACACGAAAACGACACCAGAACCAAAGTAAAGGCCATAAAGAAGACACCATAATAGCCACCTTTGTCCGACTCTCTATCAATTTTATTCACCAAACCTCCTGGCAAGGTAATTTCAAATAGCCCGAGGAAAGAAAGCCCAAAGAAGACAAATATTAAAAAGAAGAAAACATTGGGCACCCAGTGGGTGCTTAGCCAGTTGGCAAACTCTGGTCCGTTAATTATTGCGACCACTGTGCCTGCAAGCACATAAATAACCAGGATAGAAATTCCATACACGAAGGCTTTGGTAATAGCCCGTCGTCTGTTTTTACTGGTACTAGTAAAGAACGTAACCGTCATAGGAATCATAGGAAACACACAGGGTGTGAGCAGCGCTGCCAGACCGCCAAGAAAAGCTAATACCATAAAACCCAGCATTGAATATGGGTCATCAGGAGCACGTTCTGTTAAAGACGACTTCTTCTTTTCTAGGGGTACCATGGTATTATCCGGGCCTGCTGTCTCTGATTTTGTAGCTGTAAAGCTGGAATCAGAAATGCTAATTGTCTCAATTGTACTGCCTGAATCAGACCTAACTGTTGCAAGGGGTATTTCTTCAGTCACGGATTGCGAGACGCGTTCTTTCTCTTGAGGAGCGCTCAATCCATTCGGTTCAGAAGGGGCTTGAACCGTAAATCCTGTGAATTCAAAATCATCTTCGAAGGGTATACATTTGAAGTCAACGTCCGTGCAAACCTGGTATTCATATCCCCCTCTTACGATTAATCCTTCTTTAAGAATCCTGATAGTCTGTCTGAATTCTGCTTTTTCAGTAAAGTAGGTATAATTCCCTTTCCATAAGTCGTCATATTTCTCCTTCGCTCCAATAGGTTGAATACCTCCAACCAACTCATAAGTTTCATTTGGCTCGAAATTGAACTCAGTAACCATTGGCCCCAAATCCGGATCAAAATCGGTGGAATATAGGTACCAATCTTTTTGAATATCAACTAAAAATATAAGATC
>CAZWQB010000093.1:0-12101 GCA_964636035.1 uncultured Roseivirgaceae bacterium | reverse complement strand
AACTCCCATCTTCCCACTTCCACTCCCTACTCTACCAATCCCGGCACTTTCACAACTTCCTCCACGTCGGCCTTGTAGTCTATTCCGGGAACATTGAAGCCAAAGAGATTAAAGAACTCCTTCCTGTATCCTTCCAAATCTCCTTTTTCGGGCAATGATTCCGTTGTAACTTCTGCCCACAATGCTGCAACTCTCTTCTGAATGTCCTCGCGGAGTTCCCAGTCATCCATTCTTATTCTACCTTCTTCATCAGTAGGTACTTCTCCATTCTTAAACAGTCTGTCTCTGAACAATCGGTCGATCTGCTCAATGCATCCTTCATGCACGCCCTCTTCTTTCATCACCTTGTACAGCAAAGAGATATAAAGTGGAATCACCGGAATCGCCGAGCTTGATTGCGTTACCAAAGCCTTGTTGACTGAAATGTAGGCTTTGCCATCAATATCCTTTAATTTATCGGTAATTACATTGGTCGTAGCTTCTAAATCATCCTTTGCCTTTCCTATTGTCCCTTTTCTGTAAACAGCTTCTGTTACCTCTGGTCCAATATAGGAGTAGGCAACGGTGATCACTCCCGGCGCGAGTAAACTTTCGGCCTTTAGTGCATCCATCCACATTTCCCAATCTTCCCCGCCCATTACCGTTACTGTGTTGTCAATATCTTCCTGAGTGCAAGGTTCTATGGTTATATCAGTAACTTCTCCGGTGTGAAAATTGACGGTTTTATTGCTAAAAGGCTTCCCGATAGGTTTTAGAACCGAATTATGCGTCACTCCGGTTTTGGGATGAGTCCGTCTGGGTGAAGCTACGCTGTAGATTACCATATCCACCTGACCAAGATCCGCCTTTATAACGTCGATTGTCTTTTGCTTGATCTCGTCAGAAAAAGCATCACCGTTGATGCTTTTGGCATACAAGCCCGCTTTTTTTGCCTCATTTTCGAAGGCTGCGGTATTATACCAACCGGAAGAGCCAGGCTTTCCGGGTGCCGCAGGTTTCTCAAAGAAAACACCAATAGTTGCTGCGTTTGAACCAAATGCACTTGTTATTCTTGATGCAAGTCCAAATCCTGTTGAAGCTCCTATCACCAATACCTTTTTAGGACCGTTAATGACGCCCTTGCTTCGTACATATTCGAGCTGGTTCACCACATTTTTTTCACATCCTTTTGGGTGGGAAGTAATACAAATAAATCCACGTACTCTTGGCTCAATAATCATGTAACAATATTTATGTAAAAGAATATTTAAGAGTAAAAACTAAAAATGCAAAGATTGTTATTTTTTTCACAACTTCACCCATAAAAATTTCTTTTAGCGCCATGGCGATGAAAAATTCGCTTGCCTTTCGACAAAAAACGCTTCATCTGACTCGAAGATGCCCCTCCTTTATTGCTACCCGAGATTTTGGCCGGCCATTTACATCTACAAATCGTCAATCAGAAGATCAGCCAGGTCCTTTTTTATTACGAGGAGGCAAATGCTTCAATTAGGCTAAAAATCCCTACTTTTGCACTTTACTTGTCAAGCATTAATTTATTAAACAGACATATTCATGAGGAACTCAGAAATAAATTTCAATATCGAACTGGACGACCAAAATGTTCCCGAAAAAATCTTCTGGGATGCCACCGACAAAGAAGATGACGGACTGTCCGAAACCAAATCCATCAGCATTTCTCTGTGGGATCATTTCCATAAAAATACGATGCGCATAGACCTCTGGACAAAAGATATGCCTCTTGATGAGATGAAAAGGTTTTATATAGACATGTTGGGCGGACTTTCTCAAAGTCTGCTGAGCGCGACTGGCGACGAATACATGGCCAGTGAAATGGATAACCTGTGCAACAAGCTGGTGGAACATCTTAAAAAAGAGAATCAGGAAAAAAAATAAGCAATTGAAATCAGGTTTTTATAAAATATAATATTCGGGGTAGTTAATCTCGAATATTATATCTATTTTGAGTTATGCAAACGTTTGAAGTCGCGAATAAACTTTGTAATTCCTCAACTACTCATGATAAAAACTATGATAAAACGCTTACATGTCTGCTTCATTATCGTCCCCCTTCTATTCTGCTTTTCCCATTTTCACGCACTTGCGCAGAATAAGACCATCATTTCGGGCAAAATCACAAATGCTGCCAATGAAGAACCTCTGGTAGGGGTAAATGTGGTCGTAAAGGGAAAAGTGATAGGTACTGTTACCAATCTGAACGGAGAATTTAGACTGGAAACGAACGAATCCCCGCCATTTACCCTTGGAATCTCCATGATTGGATACCAATCTGAGGAACTGCAAATCGAAAATGTAAATACCACTGGCTTAGAAATTGCCCTGGAGGAACAAACCATGCTCGGACAAGAGGTGGTGGTTTCTGCTTCCAGATTCCAGGAGAATATCCTGCAATCACCAGTTACCATAGAAAAGTTAGATATTATAGGGATACAACAGGCGTCTGCACCTGATTTTTATGATGCATTGGCCCATGTAAAGGGCGTCCAGGTACTTTCCAGTAGCTTAACCTTTTCTGCTATCAATACAAGAGGCTTTGCTTCCGTAGCCAATACGCGATTTGTACAACTCATCGACGGAATGGACAACTCAGCGCCCCTGCTGAATTTCCCGACGGGCAACCTGGTGGGAATTTCTGAGCTGGATGTTGAAAGTATTGAGCTAGTCCCCGGAGCAGCGTCGGCGCTCTACGGACCCAATGCATTTAACGGCATTTTGCTTATGAATAGTAAAAGCCCTTTTGAGTACCAGGGTTTGAGCGCTCAGATAAAAGCGGGCGTTACCTCTTCAGAGGCTGGTGGCACGCATCCTTTGTATGCGTTCTCGGCCAGGTATGCCAAAGCCTTCAACAACAAATTTGCCTTCAAAGTGAATTTCTCCTTTATGGATGCGGAAGATTGGGTAGGAAATGACTATCGGACAGACAGAAACCGGCCGGAGTCAGAATTTGATCTTAGTGCGGAACCAGATTTCGATGGGCTGAATTTGTATGGCGATGAGGTTCCGGTTCCACTTCCATTCGGAACAGTCAGGCGAACAGGTTTAATGGAAGAAGATCTTGTCGATGATTACAGTGCGCGTAGCATTAAAGGAGATATTGCGCTGCATTATCGGATAACCGAAGGATTAGAAGCCATTTACAACTACCGGTATGGTGGCGGAAATTCCATCTACCACGGAAACGAAAAATATGCTCTAAGAAATCTTACACAACAGTTTCATAAGCTTGAGCTAAAGGCAGCCAATTATTTTGTGAGGGCCTACCATACAGTGACCGATGCGGGCGATTCCTATAATTTAAGTGCCCTTGGCGCCTTTGCAAACGAAACATTTATTAACACGGCTCCAACTGCAGATCCAAACGACGCACCTTCATGGGCAGAACGCTACGTGTTGGCCAATCAAGGATATATTCCCGGGGTTGAAGCTGGTAATTCAGCTGCGGTCAGAGCATTTGCTGATGCAGTGATTCCTAAAAGAGGCTCTGCGGAATTTAACAGCGTCATTGACAAAGTGAGAAACGATTACTTCCAACGAAACCCTCCGGGAGCGGGATTTGTGGATAATTCAAAATTGTACCATGCAGAAGCAAACTATAGCTTCAAAGAGCTTGCAGACGTTGTAGAAATCATGATTGGTGGAAATTTCCGTCGCTATGACCTTTTCTCAGACGGCACAGTCTTTAATGAAGACCCGGAAACAGGAGAAAATTTCGAGCGAATCACCATTGATGAATATGGTTTTTATACCCAGCTTTCCAAGGAAATAGTTTCCAATTTAAAGCTTACCGGATCGCTAAGGTATGACAAAAATGAAAATTTTGACGGCCAGATCACCCCAAGGATTTCGGCGGTATATACTGCGGGCCAAACGCATAACATAAGAGCTTCCTTTCAAACCGGATTTAGAAATCCCGACACGCAAGCTCAGTTTATTTATTTCCCAGCAGGTTCGGGAATATTATTGGGAGGTACAGAAGCAAATGCCGGAAGGTATGGAATCCATCATGGAGGTGCTGAAGACAGTAATGGCGAAACCGTAACGCTCGACTTTATAAAACCGGAGAAATTAACGGCTTATGAAATCGGCTACAAAGGCGTGATTGGCAATAAACTGCTACTCGACCTCAATTACTATTTCAACACGTATGAGGACTTTATTTCCGCACAAACTGTATTTTCGAAAGAAGAAACGACCCATCAGGGAAATACACTTCCTGCTGGTACAGCCTTCAGGCCTTATACCAACGCCAGGGAAAATGTAACATCTCAGGGAATCGGACTCGGTGCCACTTATAACCTGCCCGCAAATTTTGTGTTCAGTGGCAATTACAATTATGCTTCCTTTGACTTAGACGAAGAACCAGGCAGTGAATTTGAACCTCAGTTCAATACACCTGAGCACCGTTTTAGCATCTCTTTAGCGAACAGAAAAGTAGTTGACAAGCTCGGTTTCAATATTGCCTGGAGATGGCAAGACGAATTTTTGTGGCAGTCTGGCTTCAGCACCGCAAACATTCCGGCTTTCGGCTCATTGGATGCGCAGATCAACTATGAACTGAGCGCCCTTAAATCCATCATCAAAATTGGAGGGACAAACATTCTGCGAAACGACTACCGGACCAACGCAGGCTCAGGTTTTGTGGGTGCACAATATTATGTTTCCCTCACTTTTGATGAGTTTCTGAATTAATACAGCAAAAACCTTCCGACATGAAAAAATCCATATATACCATCTTATTTGCCATGATCCTGTTTTCATGCGAACAGGAACGCATTACACTCAAGGATCAACCTGACACCCCGCCTCCGAGTGCTGAAACCCCAGATGCCGGCAGTGCCAACTTTACGAAATATGTAGCCGTTGGCAATTCTCTTACTGCCGGTTATCAGGCAGGCGCACTTTTCACGGCAGGCCAGCAAAATTCACTTTCTGCTATTCTTGCTCGTCAGCTTGCGCTTGTGGGCGGAGGAGAATTCAATCAACCTGATATCAACTCCGAAAATGGATTTAACACAGTGTTACCCAACCCTCATCCTGAAACTGGTGCTATACTTGGGCGATTGACATTGCAGGGAAACCCTCCTTCCCCGGCACCGTTACAGGGAGAATTAATTGCTCCTTTTGAAGGCGATAAAGCTGCTTTAAATAATTTTGGTGTTCCTGGAATTTTACTGGGACAGGCGCTCATTCCTGAGACAGGTGACCTTCTCCATCCCGAACACCCTGCGTTTAATCCTTTCTACGCACGATTTGCTTCAGAACCCGGCACATCCACAATTATAGGAGATGCTGTTGCGGCTCAAGGCACCTTCTTTTCTTTCTGGCTTGGAAATAATGATGTGCTGGGTTATGCGGTGAGCGGAGCTACAAGAACTGAGATTTTTACAGCGCCCGAAGCTTTTGAGCTTCAGTATCAGATTGCATTGAATGCTTTGACGTCAAACCCGGAAACGAAAGGAGTGGTGGCCACCATCCCGGATGTGACGGGTATTCCGTTTTTCACAACGGTGCCTTACAATGCCGTCGCAATTGATCAGGCCACTGCGGATGCTTTGAATGAAGGCTATAAAGCATTTAATGCTGGTATAGATTTATATAACAGCGGTGCCTTGACCGACGGCACACCTCCTTCTGTTCCAAGGCCGAAAATTTCTTTTACAGCAGGAGCAAATCCAATTGTCATTGAAGACAAGCATCTGACTGACCTTAGCCCGTTTGGCATTCCAAGTTACAGACAAATGAATGCCGGAGAGCTTGTAATTTTAAGTGCCGCCACACAGTTGCCTTTGGGGGTTGGCAGTCAGACTCCTGCGCCTGATGCGCTAATTTTAACTGCGGTTGAACTTCAGAAAATAAAGGAAAGAATAGATGCACTTAATGAAATTATTGTCAACGCCGCCAACAGCATTTCCGATAACAGGGTAGCCGTTGCGGATGTCAACCAGGCTTTCAGCGAGTTGGCGCAGGCAGGGTCGGCAGGATTGTTTATCGACGGGTTGTTGATTTCCGCTTCATTAGCGCCTCCTTATGGCGGATTTTCTGAGGATGGCGTGCATCCGAACACAAGAGGTTATGCATTTACGGCCAACATTTTTATAGAAGCGATTAACGAAAAATTTGGAGCAAGCATTCCCAAAGTAAATATCGGTAGTTTTCCGGGTACGGGATTGCCACAGCAACCTTAAAGCTGTTAAACGGAAAAAGGGTGCGGTAATGGATACCGTAACCTTTTTTGTCTTAGGTTAGATAATTTGTTGATTAAGTTCTGCCTCTTGGCGTAGAGATACTATCCCCAAAAAAGGGATAGCATCTCGTAGTTGACATAGCTCTATTTGCCACAAAGACACAAGGGCGCAAAGGCATTTTTTTTGCTGGCTGTCATCATTAGCGCTAGTTGCAAGCATCATTTTGCCCTTGCAAGCTGTCAACTTCAGCATCTTCCCACTTCCAACTCGCTCATTAACTTCATCTTGTTATTACCCAAATATCATCTTTAAAAACTTCAATCATAAAAGAACGCGCGCTTCTTGATATCTCAAGAATACGGTTAATATTTTGTTCGATTATGTAGATTAAATCGATATTGGAAATATTTCCAAGGTTGATCTTTATCAATTTCCGAGGCTTATGAGCAACCAAAAAGGAATTTCTAAAATCCTGATCTTTAGTTATCAAAATAAGATCGTGAACATCTGCATACTCAGAAATTCTTGTGTCAATAGTATTCCACTTTTCCAGAATATCGTTCACATGTATTGAGGAATAACCTAACTGATCCAACTGCTTCGATAGCTTTCTTGAAATGTGAACATCACATAAAAACTTCATCCGTTGCCCAGCTGAGTTTGTCCTGAAACCGAAATCCGGGCAAAATTCAAGCAGGCAATTATATCTTCTCGTTCCAGTTCCGGGTGGTCTTCAATTATTTGTTCAATAGTCATTCCGGAACTTAGCATATCAAGAATTACTTCTACGGGCCATCGCATACCCCTAACAATTGGTTTGCCATGGCAAATGGAAGGATCAATTGTTATCCTTTCTAAATTCGTATCCATAATTAAATATAACAAATAAATTGAAAAGACTTATCAGATTTGTTTCAACTTTACCAAAACCTTAAGATTCATAGCGCTTGTACATCCGATCGTCAGCGTTCCCATGAAAAGTCATCGTTTGTATCCCGCGAGGTTTAACAAGCTGTCTTCCTCTCTTCTTAACGTAGAGATACTATCCCAAAAAAAGGATAGCATCTCGTGTTGTAAATTCATTCCAGCTTCCATCTTCTGTGTAGGACTAATGTTTACTGCCTACTGTTTTTTATTGCCTACTGCCGTTTCTTCCATCTTCTGTCTTCTATCTTCAGTCTTCCATCTTCCATCTTCCATCTCCCAACTTCTCTACATTAGAGATACTATCCCCAAAAAAGGGATAGCATCTCGTTGTGGTTAGCTTTACCAAACCCTGTGGTTGGCGAAAACCTGCTTTCTTTGCTAACAAAGTCGGCTTGGCATGACCGCAGTGATAGTGGACAAGGTTTAGCAAAGCGAGTTTCGTGTCGCCACTTCCCGCTTCCATCTTCCAACTTCCCTCTTCCATCTGCCCACTCCTAAACCGCGTGGCTCATTTTCTTCTCTTCCAGCATTGCTGTTTCATGCTCCAGCTCTTCCATGGTTTTTTCTTCCAACTCAATTTTTGTCTTCTTGTCAAGACCGAATTTTGCCAGCACCCTGTCGAAGAGGTAATAAATAATCGGAACTACGATCAAAGTCAGGAACATAGAACTGGTAAGGCCTCCGATCAGCGCCCAGGCCAGACCATTTTTAGAGGCTGCCACGGCGCCACCTGCCAAAGCGATCGGCAACATACCAATCACCATGGCAAGCGTGGTCATCAAGATAGGTCTGAAACGAATTCGGATTGCTTCTATCAATGCCTGTTTCACCGGCATGCCTTCCTCTTTCATGTTGTTCGTAAAATCCACCACCAGAATCGCATTCTTGGCAACCAGACCGATCATCATGATAATACCCAAAATAGAAAAGATACTGAGCGTTTCCGCAGCCAAAGCCAAAGCAAGCAAGGCCCCTATAATCGCCAGCGGAATAGAAAATAATACCACAAAGGGATAGACATAGCTATCATACAAGGCAACCATGATCAGGTACATAAATATGATAGAAGCCAGTAATGCCACACCCAGAGTACCAAATCCCTCCGACTGGTTTTTAAGGTCTCCTTCGTAAGATATACTGATTCCTTTAGGAATCTCCACAGCAGCCAATCTTTCCTGAATGTCAGCCCCTACTGAACCAGAAGGTCTTCCCACTACATAGGAGTTTACATTTACAGAAGTCAGCCTGTTGGTACGCTCCAGTTTCGAAGGCCCGGATGACTGTTTTACATCCGCGAATTGCCCAAGACGAATCAATTCTCCTGTAGCGTTTACAAAAGAAAGATTAGAAATATCTGTCACATTCTGACGGTCAAATTCATCCAAACGAATATTAATATCGTAGTTGTTCGTGCCGTCTCTGAATTCCGCATCATCGTTTCCACTAAAAGCTACCCGCATGCCGGCACCTACTCCTTCAAGCGTCAAGCCCATATTGGCCATTTTCTCACGATCAACCTCTACTTCTATTTCAGGATTACCTCCTTCCACGCTTATTTCTGCATCCGTGGTTCCCTGCACCTGTACCACTTCTGCCAACACCCGCTCTGAGAAAGCAAGCAAACTGTCCAGGTCAGGCCCTGACAATACCACCTGAATAGGCGCCTGTCCTGATCCTACCATTCCCACGGGAACAGGGGTTATTTTTACACCCGGCAACTGACTTTCCAACTCTGCTTTCACTACCCTGCTAAATTTCTGCGTGCTAAAATCCCGTTCTTCCACATTTACCAGCGCAACAAATATCTCCGCTTCATAGGCGGAACTTTGCCCTTCCTGAGAAGAAGATGTAGCACCCACCGTAGTAAATACTTTCGTAATCTCCGGATATTTCTTCAGGTAATCTTCCACCTTCGCAGCAGCATGGTTGGTCTGTTCTACAGTGGCGTTCTTAGGTAATTCCAATTGAAAGTTAACCTCTCCCCTGTCTCCCATACCGATAAACTCATTCCCGATAAATCCTGCGGGTACCAACATAATTGAAGCCATGAAAGCAACCAGCGTAAGTGCCAATACTACAATTTTATGGTTGAATGACCACTTCAGGATACTGGTAAAAGTTTCAATAACCCGGTCCAGGAATCTCTCAAATCCCAGGATGAATCTGCCAAACAAATTCTTGTCAGACACGTGCTCCAATCTTGAAAACCTGCTTGCCAGGAGTGGAATTAATGTAAAAGCCACAAACAAACTGAAAAGCGTTGCAACGGCTACTACCACCGCAAATTGTCTCAAAATATCTGAAACCAAGCCGGTAGAAAGTGCCAGCGGAACAAACACCACCACAATGACAAGCGTAATGGAAACTACCGTGGAGCCGATTTCGCGGATACCATCATAAGCAGCCTGTGCGGCTTTCTTACCCATCTCCATGTGCCTGTGGATGTTTTCTATTACCACAATCGCATCATCCACAAGGATACCCACCACCAGCGAAAGTGCCATCAGCGACATCAGGTTCAATGAAAACCCGAACAAGTACATGGCAATAAATGTAGCTACCAATGATGCCGGAATAGACACCATAACGATGACAGCGTTTCTAAAGCTATGCAGGAAAAGCAACATTACTACTGCCACGAGAATGATGGCAATCACCAAATCGTGGATTACTGAATCTGCGGCTTCCAGCGTAAAGTCCGAGGCGTCATTCGCAACATTAAAATTCAGGTTTACATCTGCATAAGTCTTTTCCAGCTCTGCCAGCGTTTCTTTAATTTGCCGGCTCACTTCCACAGCATTGGCATCCGATTGCTTTTGAACCGTAATACCTACGGATGCAAGGGAGTTAATCCGGTTAAGCACTTCTACATCCTTCTGCGAATCCTGTACTTCAGCCAGATCTCCCAACCTCACAATTCCCGCATTGTTATCCTGTATCACCAGGTTTCTCAATTGATCCAGCGACTGGTATTTACCAGCCAGCCTGATCTGCGTTTGTCCATTTACATCCTTAATCTGGCCCGTCGGAAAGTCAAGGTTGGAGTTGATAATTCTCTGCTGTACCTGAAGAATGGAAATACCATAAGCCTCCAGCTTCCTGGCATCAATGTTTACCTTTATCTCGCGCTCCTGTCCACCAAGAATTTTCACCTGCGCCACACCCTGCACCCTTGCAAAAAGCGGCTTGATCTGATCCTCAATCAAATCATAAAATTCCGTCGCAGACATGTTGGCCGTAGCCCCCATTTTCATAATCGGCAGGTCATCAAAATCGAACTTGCCGAGTGTAGGTGCATCTGCATCTTCAGGAAGTTGGGCCAGAATGGCATTTACTTTTCGTTGTGCATCCTGCAGGCTCAAGTCAACATCTGTCCCCTGTCTCAGTTGAATGGTAATGATAGAGAAACTTTCCAGCGAGCTACTTTTAATGGTCTCCACGTTTTCAAGTGAAGAAATTGCATCTTCTATCTCTTTTGTCACCGAATTTTCAACCTCAGAAGGAGATGCCCCGGGGTACAAAGTTGTGATAGTCAGGATAGGCGGACTAAACTTGGGTAAAAGCTCGTAGTTCAGCGAAAAGTAGCTGGCAACACCCAGGAGTGTCAATACTGTAAAGATCACCACCACAATGGTTGATCTTTGTATAGATATTTTTGTAATATTCATTATTGATATTTTATGGTCTTACCGGAAATCCTTATAAAGCAGTTACTTTTACTCCATCCCGCAGATTTATCTGGCCGCTTTGCACCACTTTTTCGCCAGCTTGCAGCCCATCCAGCACTTCTACCTGATTTTGGGTCACAGTGCCTATTCTTATGTTCCGCAAACCTGCAATACTGTCCTTTACCACATACACAGAAGGATTTTGAATGCTGCCCACTATGGCCTCTCGGGGGATCAGCAACGCATCTTCTTCTTCCGCTACTTCAAAATGTGCGGTGCCATACATTCCGGCCCTGAGCTTGTTTCCGGAGGGATTGTCAAACTCAACTTCCACATCGTATTTCAGCGATTTATCTGCCTGGGCAGCAATGGCCGTCACTGTTCCAACAATATCCCGGGCGGCAAGAACATCGGCAATCACCTTTACTTTATCACCTTTGTTGATCATCAATACTTCCCGGGCGCTGACCTTAATTTTAAGCTTTAGCTTGTCAACATTCACAATGTCGTACAGCTTGGTAGCCATGCCTAAATAAGAGCCCACTTCCACATAAATTTCATTGATTTCGCCATCAATAGGGGCTTTTATAGAGGTGTTGGCAAGTCTTTTTCGGGCCGCTATTAATTGAGATTGTGATGTGGTATAGGCCAACCTCGCATCTTCCAACTGTCTTTTGGTAATTGCGTCGCCAGCTGCCAGGTTCTCGAACCTTTTAAGATCCCTTTCAGCTTTCTCAAAATTAGCTTTGGCAGTTTCCAATTCAGCCTGGATGGTGTTTGACTCTACCTGAATCAGTAAATCGCCCTTTTTCACCTGCTCCCCTTTACGCTTTAACACCCTAAGGATCTGCCCCTGTGTTTCGGATTGCAGTGTCAGCGACTGGATCGGGGCAAAGTTACCCTGAGCCGTGAATGAGCGGTCTATCCGGCCGATCTTCGGCTCTGTAATCTGCACAGAAATTGCATCACTTTTTATTTCGGCGACAGCCGCTTCGGCAGCCATTTGTTCTTTATTGTTGATAAGTGTATAAGCCACTGCAAAGACAAGAGCAATTGCAATGAGGATATAAATCAGCTTTTTCATTTGTCGTATTCTATTATATTTTAGTTGAGTATTACTGCGTTAATATTTCGAGATTTCCCTGCGCCCGCAGGTAGTCCAGTTTTGAAAGTTGATAGTTCAGCCTTTCACGATTCAGGTTCGTCTCCGCCTCCCTCAAACTTACTTCTACATCCAGCAGATCCGTCAGTGGGGCAAGGCCTTCTTTATATACTTCATTCGTATCATCATACACCTCCT
>CAZWQB010000092.1:0-12244 GCA_964636035.1 uncultured Roseivirgaceae bacterium | reverse complement strand
TTCCGCTTGGGAGGGTGGCGACGAAGCAAAAACAAGGGCCATGGTTTTTACATCCTTGATTTTTGCCAACATTGCATTGAGCTTGGCCAATCGTTCCTTTTATTACAGTATGTTCGAAAGTTTCAAATACAAAAACAAATTGTTTCCACTGATTACCGCTGCGGTAGTGGTATTGTTAATCGTGATTTTGTATGTACCTGCCGTGGCCGGATTTTTCCAAGTCAGCAGTTTGAATTTCCGGGAATTGGTGATTTGTTTTTCGGTTGCCCTGGTTTCGGTTTTATGGTTTGAAGTTTATAAATGGGTCAAACGAATGGATAGGAGAATGAAATTTTAAATGCGTAGACAATAGAATAAGAATGGTTATCTTTGAGTCCAAATGGTTCAGCAAAACAACATTTAAAATTAAATAAACATTAAAATAAATAATAAAGCATTATGAAAAAAATATTTGTATTAGGGATTCTATGTGCCTCATTGACCGCTTGCGACAAACCAGCAGAAAATCCGGTAACGGCAGAAGAAACGGAAACACATGATGCCAACCACCACCATGAAATGGATGAAGAAGCCGAGCCCATTGCGCTGAACAATGGCGAAAAGTGGGTGGTGAACGAAGAAATGAAACCCTTTGTTCAAAAAGGCGAAGATTTGGTCGGAGCTTATATCCGTGAAAACCAAACCGATTACCAAAATTTGGCCAAACAATTGACAGAACAAAACAGCCAAATGATCGAAAGTTGTACCATGGAAGGCAAGAGCCATGACGAACTCCACAATTGGTTGCACCCGCATTTGGAATTGGTGAAGGAATTGCAAGATTCGGACGACGCAAAAGAAGCCAATGAAGTCGTTCACCAATTGCAGAATTCTTACCGAGAATATTACCAATATTTCCAATAAAGCCATTATGAACTCAGCCAATCCGAGCGTACGGCTTTTGTCGGAAGGTGAAAAGTTCATTGCCAAGGAAATGTCGGCAAATAGGGGAGAACTTCTGCCCAAGCACTTGGCTTCGGTGGAGTCGGTATTGCTGCTACAAGAAGGCTCTTGTGTGCTGCACTTTCAAGATGGACAACAGCACCTTCAGGCCGGAGATGTGTTTATCGTCCCGGCCATGCTCATCCATCAGATTGAAGCCCAAACGGATTTTCGGGCGGTTCACATCATGCCCAAGGAAATCCAGTTTGAGTTTTTCAAATAAAAATGGACAGCTTAAATCTGTTGAAACAAGAGCAGCTGTTTATTCTTATTCAAAAACCTTGTCAATGAATTTGGAATTCAACAAACGCGCAACGGCCATATAACTGGGCTTGAAAGCAATCTGGTCACCGACTTTGTATTTTTGTTGGCCGTTTTCAGCTTTGTTTTCACCCAGATCCACCACCAACATATCGGAGGTGATGCCCACAAATCGTAAATCTTCGTGGATGGCGTCAATATCGGATTTTTCCACATCGAGCATCCCAAAATCCAAAATCGCTTTTGTGGATTGGTTGCCCGCGTCCTTATCGCTGTATAATGCGGTGTGTCCTACATTCCCATCGCCCATAACGCCATCGGGAACGATTTCTTTTTCTTCGAGTTCGATGATGTTGGCTCGGAATTCAAAGGTATCCACGGCCAATCCTTCCATTTTTTTATTGTCATAAGGGCTGATGCCGAAGAAGGCCGCTTCTCCGATTCTGAAATGGTTTACTTCTTTGGGAACGGTTCCCTGTTCCAACAAAGGCAAAGTGATGGACGAGCCGCCGGAAATGAACGGAAGGTTTTTATTGAACTTTGCAGAAATGAGTTCTTTGTACAAAACAAGTTGAAGCAGTTTATCATAGGAAGGAATAATGCCGTACATACAGCCGAGGTTGGATCCCAGCCCGATCACTTCAATATGGGGCAATTCAAATATTTTCTGGTAAAAGCCCATTAAATCCGATCGGTTTACACCTTCCCGCAATTCGCCCAGTTCAATCATAATGATGATTTGATGGACTTTCCCTGCATTTTTGGCAGCTAGATTCAGTGCTTGAATGGTATCGAAGGAAGAATTGAGTGAGACATCGGCATATTGAACGATTTCTTCCGCATAGACCTTCGCCGGAGGCTTGATGTAAATCGTACGGATTTCCGGATTTACTGCTTTCAGGTTTCTCAAACTGGTGAGCCTAGAATCCCCTACGGAGTCAATATCCTGAATAACTTCGGGCGTAAGGACTGTTTTCAAAAATGTTTTATCGCCTGAAAAGACCTTGGTAATTAAGCTCCAATGGATGTTCTTTTTGGAAAAATAATCGCTGAGAAATCGGATGTTGTTCTGAATTTTTTTTGTTCGAATAATTAATTCGGCCATTGTTTTGGTTTTATTTTAATGATAAATGAATCCTATCTTTTAAGTCTCATTTCCAGATAAGGATTTTTGAATCCGAACTTTTCATAAAGATGTTTGGCGGGATTATCGGCTTCCACATGCAAGGCTATGTCCCCTTTACAGTTTTCAAGGGTGTATTCCATCAGCTTTTTTCCGAGGCCTTTTCCCCTGTGAGATTGATGGACTGCGATATAAACCAAGATGTTTTCCGGGATATATTCATCCATTCCGGTTTTGTTGACGACTACAGCCCCGGCAATTTCGCCGTTATTTTCAACGGTAAAGATATAGCCTCCTAAGCCGGAACGCTCCTTGGCCGCATATTCAATTGCTTTTCGGATGGCGGAACGCGTGTCACCATATTCGTCAAGGTTTTCGTACAAAAAGCGGACGAGTTGCTCCATTTCGATTGATGATGCGCCATTCCATGTTCGGGTTGTATAATTCATATTTTTTATTTGAGTCATACCCCATTTTAACTTTTTCGGAAAACTGACAAAATTTAGAAGGTTAAAATTTACATAAAGTATAAAATAACAAGGATTTTCATTGCCGTTTTTGTCAAATGATTTTTTATGTTTAATTTCCCTTAAATACACATTAACATGGAGAAAATGTTTTCCAACAGGGCTCAAGAAATATCCGCTCAATTCCAAGCGGAACCCCCTAAGTTGGGCGATTTGCGCAAAATTGCAAAGGAACTTAAAAAAGACCATGAACTGGCTCTCGAACTTTGGGAGACTGCGAACTTCCATAGCCGTTTGCTGGCGATCTTAATCATGGATACCAAACGGATAGATGAACCTCTTTTGGCCTATTTATTCAAAGATATACACGCCTATTCTTCCGGTGAAGCAAATCAGTTGGCGGATTGGTTGATGGCCAACCAACTGACCAAAAACAAAATCACAATCGACTGGATGAAGACTTGGCAAAATGACCCTTTACCGCTCAAACGTCGTCTTTTTTGGTACTACCAAGGCCGATTAAGGTGGATGGGCCAAACGCCTCCGGAAAATACTTCGAAACTAATTGCCGCCATCGAAAAGGACATCGCTAATGAAGCACCGGAAGTTCAGTGGGCCATGAATTTCACTGCGGGCTGGATTGGCATATTCGATTCGGCATACCGGAATCGTTGCATTGCAATCGGGGAATCTACCGGACTGTTTAAAAATGAAAAAGTTTCCAGGAACTGTACGCCAAACTATCTCCCCGAATTCATCGCCATTGAGGCCGCCAAAAGAAATTTGTAAAGAGGTATGGAAGCAAATCGAAATTAGTCCTCCATTTTCGAAAGGTAATCCGGATAAAAAAAACCTGCGTCGTGGCAGGTTTTTCTGTTTATTAATGGATTAAGAATCTTATTTCTTTCTGGAACCTTCATTTGGCTTGGAAGGTGGCGTATTCGGGTTTTGGGGTTGGTCTCCCGAATTCAATGGACTGGAAGACTGGTTGGCTCCTTTGAGTTTTTCCTCTTCCGCACGTTTTTGCTGTTCTATTTCTTCCTTATTGACCGATTGCAGGTCGGTGGCGGCTTCTTCACTTTCTTTTTGAGTGATGGTTCCTTTGCCGTTCAGTAAATCCAGGATTTCCTTGGCTTTTTTTCCTTCGTCCGTATTTTGGTAAGCGACGGTGACCAGTTCCAATGCGTTTTTGAACTGTTCGCGCTCCTCCGTCGCGCCAATGGCCAAAGCATTGAGCAGGGCAAACTTGGCGATGATGATTTCGGTCGGCCAGCGGTCAATGGCTTCAGCGGTTCTGGCTTTTACCTGATTGTAATCTTTCTCTTTGTAAAAACCATAGGTTTCTTCGTAATAGGCCAATGCTTCCTTGGTGGTCGGTGTGGTGTAATCCACTTCCGGATTCAGGATGAATTCCGCATAAATGGAATTCGGGTAATTCGTCAGGATATAATTTTTATATTCATCCGCCTTGGCGGTATTTTCAACTTTGTCGTTGATGCGGTACAATTGGTAATAAGCTTGTGCATTCGTTTGTTCGTTCTTAGGCGGTGTGGAAACCAAATGTTCCAAAGTAAGGGTCGCTGTTTTGGCGTTCTGGAACAAATCATAATAGCCGATTCCCAAAGACAATTCGGTGGTATCTCTTTCCACTTTCAAACGGTCGAGTTCGTTTCGGGAGGTAGGGATTTGTTCGAGGTAAAAGTCGAGCTCATACCGGCGCGGGTTCTGCTGATCGGTTTGTCCCAACATTTCGGCTTCCTGTTCTTCGATGGTCAGGGTTACTGCGCTGGAGCTTCTCCAGTTGTCGGCCAAACGGACATTTCCCCAAATCCTTTTGAATTCCGTCTGCCCGAAACCTTTCTGTGAAGTATTGTAGAAATAAAAATTGCTTTCCCCTTCGTCAAATGAAGTATTGAACCCGCCTCCTTTGATTTGGGTTTGGAAGGAGGTCATTTCCTCCTCTGCTTGCTTTTGTTTCTTTTCGTCTTCGATTTTGAGTTTGGCGATGTAATCGCGGAAGAAAGTTTCGCGTTCCTCCAAAGGCATATGGGCCAAATTCAGGATGCTGTCGTTTCTTTTGACCAAATAGTATTTTTCCATCAACATTTTAAGCGAACTATTTCGTTGGGTGATTCGGTCGATGTCTTTGTCGTAAGGAATGATGGAAAGGGCACTGTCATAGTAAGCCGAAGCGTGGACGTAATTTCCTTCGTCAAATTCCAAATTGGCATAAGTTTCATACGCTTTCCCGCGGATGTAAGGGTCGGATGGCTGACCCTCGAAACTTTGTTTGAGGTATTTCCGGGCTTCCTCTATTTTGCTGTCTTTCAAAGCCATGCTCCCGATGGCATAGTAGAATTCATTTTTCCGTGATACATAATTCCCTTTTTTAGATACATCCAACAAATGTTCTTTGTAAGAATTGTAGCTGTTGATTTCCGGGTCAAAATTCTCGGCGATTGCCAATTGGGATTTGACTTCCATTTCAAAACCGGGCTTCAACTGGTAAACCCTTGAAAAAGCTTCACCTGCTTCCTGCTGCATCCCCATTTCCGAGAACAATTGGCCGATGATGTAGTAGTACCTCGCTCTCCGTTTTTTGTTTTTGGTGTGGTCAATCGCATCGTCCAAGGCCGCTACCGCGTCTTCGTATTCACCGCGTGAAATCAAATCTTGCGCATAATATTTGGAAATTTTCTCGATTAGTTTTTTCTTCAGGCCGTCGTCCTTATGGAGTTTTTCCAAGATTCTTTCGCCTTCAAAAACGTTTCCGGTTTGAATGTTGGCCAATGCCAGGTAAAGTTCCGCTTCGGGTGTGAATTTTTTATGGTAAGGAAGATTGGTTCTCATATAATTCAACGCATCCATGGCTTCGAAACCCTTTCCTTTGTGGTAACGGGCTTTCCCTAAGACCAAATAAGCGCGGGTCATCATTTTGTTCCTTTCCCGTCCGTTGATGTTCATCGAATGTTTTTCGATGGCCTTCAATGCCTTTTGTTCGACCAAATCAAAACCCTCTTTGGATTGGTTTTGATTGGAATTGTTATTGCCGGTTTGCTTGAACTGTCCCGCATCCGGGTCGTCAAAATCAATCCCGTCCAGAAAATCCCCTTCGGTAATTTTGGGCATGGGGTCAACCGGAAGTATTTCGGAATAATTGTCTTGGAAAGAAAGTTCGAGTTCATCGATTTTTTTGTCCATGGCTTCTTCGGCATTGAACAATGTGTTGAACCATGCCGTGCTGCTATGGAAAGCCCTGTTTTTAAAGGAATCCCTTTCGGTGGAGCATCCGACCAATACAATGACACAAGCGAGGGTGAGTAGTTTCTTTTTCATAGATAATCCTGTCCTGACAAAACTACAATAAAAACGCATTATTTGAAAAAATCTTATACAAGATGTCAAACAATTCGGATATTTGCAATTGATTTACAATGGCAAGGAAAAATAAAAATATATTTCGCAAGCTTTTTCAGAAGCACACCCTGATTATTCTCAATGAAGAATCCCAAGAAGAACAGTTCTCTGTCCGGCTCAACCGGATGAACGTATTGGTGATTTTGGCGCTGTTTACTTTTTTTACGGTAGCCGTCACCGCCCTGACTTTGCTTTATACACCCATTCATGGTTATATCCTTCCTTCGGAAAAGCAAGTCCAGGTAAAGGACAAACAGGAGATACTGAACCTGACCGATAAAGTCATCGAACTCGAAGCCAAGGCGCATGCCAACGATATTTACATTAACAATCTACGCGCAATCCTCGCCGGGGAAGTCCCCATTCCCAAAATAGACACGGCCAACCAGCAATTTACCACTTCCGTGGAATTGGACAAAGTGAGCCTTTTGCCTTCAGAAGACGACTTGAAACTGAGGGAAGAGGTGGAGCGGGAAGAAATGTTCAGCGTCAGCGGTTCTTCTTTCAGTTCCGATACCGGGAATCTTTTGTTTACGCCGCTCAAAGGCATGGTGACGGCCGGGTACAGTCCGGAAGAAAACCACCTGGCCATTGACATTGCCGCGCAGGAAGGCGAAGCCATCAAGTCTGTGGCGGCGGGAACGGTTATTTTTACGGATTGGACGGCAGATACCGGGTATGTGGCCGTCATCCAGCATGGCAACGGCATGCTTTCCGTTTATAAACACAACCTGACCGTTTACAAAAAGATGGGTGACATCGTCAAAAAAGGAGAAGTCATTTCAGCCGTCGGCAATACGGGAGAACTCACCACCGGCCCGCACCTTCATTTTGAACTTTGGATTGAAGGCACGCCCGTTGACCCCCAACAATACATCGTTTTTTAATTTTAAGGGATGAATTTAAAAGGTTCAATCGCCAAAATATTCGCCAAAATCATTGCCAAAAAGGAATCCCATTGGATTCAAAACCCTTTGGAATCCCAACATAAAATCTTTCAGCAACTCATTGCGACTGCGCAAGACACCGCCTTCGGCAAAGGCCACCAATTCGCATCTATCCAAGATTATGAAAGCTTCAAAGCGCATGTGCCCGTCCGGGATTACGAAGGTTTGAAAACCTATATTGACCGCATTGCAGCAGGCGAGGAAAATGTTTTGTGGAAAGGCAAACCGCTTTATTTAGCCAAAACTTCGGGAACCACTTCGGGTTCCAAATACATCCCGATTACCAAAGATTCGATGCCCTACCACATTACCGCTGCGCGCAATGCTTTGCTTGCGTACATTCACCAAACCGGCCGGGTGGATTTTGTTTCTGGCAAGATGATTTTTCTGCAAGGCAGCCCTGAACTCCAAGAAGTGAACGGCATCCGCCAAGGGCGGCTTTCGGGAATCGTAGCGCATTATGTCCCCAAATATCTCCAAAAAAACCGTATGCCCAGATGGGAAACCAACTGCATAGCGGATTGGGAAGAAAAAATCAACCAAATCACCCGGGAAACCTTGCCGGAAAACATGAGCCTCATCAGCGGTATCCCGCCTTGGCTGGTGATGTATTTTGAGCGATTAACCGAAGCATCCGGCAAAAAAACCGTGCGCGAAATTTTCCCCAACCTACAACTCTTGGTAACCGGCGGCGTGAATTTCAACCCCTACCGGGAAAAAGTGAAGGAGCTCATCGGCGAGGATTTACCGGTCATTCAAACCTATCCCGCCTCGGAAGGCTTCATCGCTTACCAGAACGACACGGCTGACGAAAGCCTTTTGTTGTTGCTGAACCACGGTATTTTTTATGAATTTATTCCGACGGATGAATTTTTCAATGAAAACCCGACACGGATAGCTTTGAAAGATGTGGAACTGAACAAGGATTATGTGTTGATTCTCAATACCAATGCAGGATTGTGGGGGTATAACATCGGCGACACCATTCGTTTTACAAGCCTGAATCCTTATAAAATCATCGTTTCCGGGCGGGTCAAACATTATACTTCTGCATTTGGGGAGCACGTCATCGCCCATGAAGTAGAGGCGGCGATGCAGCAAACCTTGTCCCGATTCCCGGCGCAGGTTTCAGAATTTACAGTTGCACCCCAAGTCAATCCCGCAGAGGGCTTGCCCCACCATGAATGGTTTGTGGAATTCGCGGTGGAACCCGATGATTTAGAGGGATTTGAAAAAGAGTTGGATGCCCGGATGCGGGCATTGAATGCCTATTACGATGACCTGATCAAGGGCAAGACTTTGCGCCCGCTGAAGGTTTCCAAAGTCCGGAAAAACGGTTTCCATACCTATATGAAATCACAAGGGAAATTGGGCGGACAGAACAAAGTCCCACGGTTGTCCAATGACCGGAAGATTGCATCCGTGTTTTATGAACTTCAACTTTTGGATTGAAGTAACCAGGGTTCCTGAATCAAAATCAACCACCAAATCTCCAAATAAGGCCGTTATTGGGGCTTTTGACCCCGTTATCGGGGTTTAAAGCCTCAGCAGTGGGGTGATTAACCCCGAGAATGAGGCTTCTGACCCCAAGACCAAAGTTTCAAACCCAGCTGTTGGGGTCATTTACCACGACACCTATGCATTTGACCCCGGTAGGCAGGTATCAAGCCCCTAATACGGGGTTTTTAGCCCCGTTGGCGGAGCATATGACCCCGATGCCGGGGTTTCTTGCCAGATTTTCGGGGTCAAAATCTGATTTCATGGGGAATTTAGTTTAATTTTATATTCAATTAACCTTTAAACAATTAAAAGAATGAATGCAATTTATCCCCCGGGCACAAAAATCTACCGCGTGCAACCCGACACGGCCGTTCCCCATACCGGACAGATGCTGCGAAATTACCTGAGAACCCACCGAATCCCCATCAGTAAACTGGCACGAATGGTGAACCGACACAGTTCGACGATTGGCGATTACCTGAAAAGGCCCAGCATTCAGGTGCACATCCTTTGGGAAATATCCAAAGCATTGGAACATAATTTTTTGGAAGAAATTGCCAATAAACTTCCATCCAATGACCAAGGCAAACCCGGCCCGGAATCCGTGGAGTTGGAATGGCTCCGCCGCGAAAACGAATTGTTGAAGGATTTGCTCAAACGATAAGTTTCATTTAAAAATTGATAGCATGTACATAGTTATTTTAATGGTTATCTTGGCACTGGCTCCGCTGCCACTCACCGCCCAAAGCCCTGAACAAGAGATAGACAGCCTGCTCGACAACTGGCACCATGCGGCTGCTGTGGCCGATGAAGAAGTTTTCTTCGGGTCGATGACACCGGATGCGCGCTACATCGGCACGGACGAAACTGAAAACTGGGAACGCGACGAGCTCCGTGAATGGTCAAAGGCCGCTTTTGAGCGGGATTCCGCCTGGGATTTCAAAAAGAAAACCCGGAATATTTATGTCGGTTCCGACGGTAAACTCGCTTGGTTCGACGAAACCCTCGATACCTGGATGGGTGTTTGCCGCGGGTCGGGCGTCCTAGAACGGACGGGAAGCGGCTGGAAAATCCGGCATTATGTATTGTCCGTTGCGGTGCCGAATGACAAGATAGATGCTTATTTGTTGTTGGAATAAAAAACCCTAACAAGATTCAGGGGCTTGTTAGGGTTGGCAAAGCTCGGCAAACGCAATCCGGGCGTTCAACTTTTTGGAAAACCGGATTCCTGCATTGCGGGGCTTCAGGGGTTTAGGTTATTTGCTGCTGAGGAGCAGGATTTCATCTACACGGATTTCGGTAATGTAGCGTTTCTGACCTTCTTTGTCGTCATAGTTGCGGTAAACGACTTTTCCTTCGACGGCGATTTCCTGGCCTTTGTCCACATATTTTTGCATGATTTCCGCGGTTTTCCCGAATGCCACCAAATTGTGCCATTGGGTGTCTTCCACCTTTTCGCCCTTGGCGTTGGTGTAATGGTCTGACGTGGCCAAGGTAACTTTGGCGACCATTCCGTTTTCGAAGTTGTGGGTTTCCACTTCTTTCCCTGTTCTACCGATTAAGGTAATTCTGTTTCTAATTGACATAACGATTAAATTTAAATTAAACAATCAGACCCGGGAGGCATGGGACGGACTATGTCGGATAGCGATTTCCCGAATCTCTGACGCAAAGGTTTAACAACCGTCATCAATTAGTCGGTAATCAATTGTTTAAAGACGTTTATAGTCGTTTGAAATCGGGTAGATGTTTGGTAATCAGTAGTGTGACTTAATTATTATTTTTAAGAAATAAGTTTAAAAAACAAACATTCAGACTTTTAGAAACGGATTATTTAAGAATTTATAATCTTAAAACTGTTCAAACCGGAAGTTTTCACCCAAATAAACCCGTCTGACATCTTTGTCATTTGCGAGTTCTTCGGGGGTTCCTTCTTTGAGGATTTTCCCTTCGAACATGATGTAGGTTTTGTCGGTAATCGCCAAGGTTTGGGAGACGTTGTGGTCGGTAATCAGGATGCCGATGTTTTTGTGTTTGAGGGAGCGGACGATTTTCTGGATATCTTCAACGGCAATCGGATCGACGCCGGCAAAGGGTTCGTCCAATAATATAAACTTGGGTTCGGTGGCGAGACAGCGTGCGATTTCGGTTCGGCGCCGTTCGCCGCCGGAAAGCAAATCGCCGCGGTTTTTGCGCACGTGTTCCAAGCTGAATTCTTCGATGAGTTCATCGGTTTTCTTTTGCTGTTCGGCTTTGGAAAGTTTGGTGAACTGCAATACGGATTTGATATTGTCTTCGACCGAAAGTTTACGGAAGACCGATGCTTCCTGTGCCAAATAACCGATTCCTTTCTGGGCGCGTTTGTACATGGCATCGTCGGTGATGTCCGTTTGATCCAATGAAACTTTTCCTTTGGTGGCCTTGATCAGGCCGACAATCATGTAAAAAGTAGTGGTCTTTCCGGCTCCGTTCGGGCCCAATAAGCCGATAATCTGGCCTTGTTCGACTTGGAGGGAAACATCTTTTACAACATGTTTCTTGCCGTAATCTTTGACCAGGTTTTCTCCTTTCAGTATAATTCCCATTGGGTCAAAGATAAATCAATTTAGAGAAAATCCGGTTGAAATTTGAATGAATCAATCTTGGAGCGCGAAAATTTCACGCAGCAGGGGCGTGGTGCGCAAACCGATGTCGTTGCGGATGCCTGCTTCCTTTTGGGCCACCATTTTGAACACGCCGTTGATGGCCTGCTCGGTCACATAAGCGTTCAAATCGGTATTGACGCTTTGGCCGGTGAAGGAATTGTAGCGGCTGATGATTTGTTCCCAAATCTGGTCGGCACCGACTTTGCCCAATGAGTTTTCTACTTTGGGCTGAAAGGCGTTGAACAATTGGGATTGGGTGGTTCTTTGCAAATATTGGGTCGCTGAATTGTCGCCGCCCAAGAGGATTCCTTTGGCGTCATTGAAAGTCATGGAGGTAATGGCAGTTGTGAAAATCGGCGTTGCCTCGGTCACGGCATCTTCCGCAGCGCGGTTCAGGAGCTTCAGGCCTTCGTCCGCCAAACTGCCCAAACCGAAATTCCTTAGCGTCCTGTCCACTTTTTGCAATTCCGGCGGCAGTAAAATCTTGGTCATGCTGTTGCCGAAGAAACCGTCCTTTTGACCGAGGCTTGCCACCCCTTCCTGAACACCGAAGTTCAATGCTTGTTTGAGGCCCTCTGCAATCCGGGCGTTGGAAACAGACCCGGTTTGGGTGGGGATTTGGGTAGCGATTTGTTGGAGCTCGGTACAAGCGGATAAGAGGAAAAAAGTAGCGGCCAATGCGAGAACGGATATTTTCATTTGAATTATTTTGGTGAAGGTGATACAATTTTTGTACCGAGTTTTGGGGGAAAGGTTTCAGGTAGCAGGTAGAAGTAAAAAGTAGAAAGTAAAAAGTAGAAAGGAAAAAGGAAAAAGTAAGGTGAAGTGTGGAGAATTTAAAATTCAAAAAGGTTCAACCGAACGAAGGGATAAGGAAGGGCGAACGAAGGGGTAAGCCAACCC
>CAZWQB010000091.1:0-12318 GCA_964636035.1 uncultured Roseivirgaceae bacterium | reverse complement strand
CAATGAGCAAGATAAAGGTTAATCCCATTCAAAATCTATAATTCACAATTCATAATTTCCAGATGATCCCAATCGAACATTTTATTTATATATCGGCAATCTTGTTTTGTATTGGCATCATTGCGGTGATTACCAAAAAAAATGCAATTGTTGTATTGATGGGAATAGAATTGATGCTCAATGCGGCGAATTTAAATCTTGTTGCCTTCAGCCAAATGGATGGTGGTTTGATTCAGGGGCAGTTCTTTGCTTTATTTGTAATGGTAATTGCCGCCTGTGAAGCCGCAGTGGCGCTGGCCATTATTTTGAAGGTGTACGCCTACTACAAAACCACCTCGCTGGATAAAATTAATGAATTAAAAGGTTAAATTTACACGTGAATCCGGAAGAATTAATTTTATCAAATCCGCTAACACCAGACATCCTACTGTCTGTTGCCCTGTTACTCCTTCCGTTTGTTTCTTTTCTATTCCTGATATTTAATCAACAAATTTCAAAGAAGGGAGCTTCGATATTCGCCTGCACTGTCATTCTTGCTGTGTTTTTTATCGCATTATGGTTATTTGGACAGGTGTGGACGCAAGAACTTCAGCATTTCCAAGTCCCCTGGTTTCAGTTATGGTCTTCCAACAAAGTGCTGACCCTCACTGCCGGGATTTTGCTGGATAATTTAACAGTATTACTACTGGTCGTCGTCACCTTTGTTTCCTTGCTGGTCCATGTCTTCTCTTTGCAATACATGAAGGACGATCCGGGTTATATTCGCTATTATGCTTTTTTAGCGCTTTTCACCTTCTCCATGTTGGGAATTGTGTTGGCAGATAACCTACTGATAATATTTGTCTTTTGGGAACTGGTGGGCCTATCCTCTTACCTGCTGATTGGCTTTTGGTTTGCCAAACCTGCAGCCGCCAGAGCCAGCAAAAAAGCCTTCTTGATCAACAGAATAGGCGATCTTGGATTTCTTATTGCTTTGATGGTGTTGTGGGCGAATTTTGATACCCTGGACCTCCAAAACCTGAAAGTACTTGCTGCCACGCTTCCAAAAGACCAGTTAATGTGGACCACAATATTTTCGTTTCATATCGGCGGATGGGAACCAGTTTGGACCATCAACTGGCTCACTGTGGCGGGGATTGGGCTTTTCTGCGGCGCTGTAGCGAAATCGGCGCAGTTTCCCCTTCAATTGTGGCTACCCGACGCCATGGAAGGTCCGACACCAGTTTCTGCACTTATCCATGCGGCTACGATGGTCGCCGCGGGCGTGTTTTTGTTAGCCCGGGTTTTTAACCTCCTGAACCTCGATACCCTCACCCTGATTGCTTTTATTGGCGCAATTACTGCATTTATGGGAGCATTTGCAGCATTTGCGCAGAATGACATAAAAAAAGTACTGGCTTTTTCAACCATTTCGCAGTTAGGCTATATGGTCATGGGAATTGGAACGGGTAATTATGATGCTGCCCTGTTCCATTTAATTACGCACGCGTTTTTCAAAGCTTGTCTATTCCTCTGCGCGGGAAGTGTCATTCATTCATTGCATAAATTCGAACATGATAGTCACGGCCAACTGGCTGCCGGTTTCGATGCGCAGGATATGCGCTACATGGGAGGGCTGAGGAAGAAAATGCCAGTTACTTTTGTGGCTTATTGCATTTCGGCGGCATCGTTAATTGGGCTTCCATTTTTCTCCGGTTTTTTATCAAAAGATGCATTACTGACAGGAGCCTGGGCTTGGGCGGAGGCCATTTCCGGCACCACCATTTCAATGGCTTACCTGGTTCCGGACCTGGCATTTATTACAGTTTTGATGACCGCAGCTTACATGACAAGGCAGTTTATCATGGTGTTCTCCGGACGTTTTCGAGGAACTTTGAAAACCGCTTCTCAACCTGGAGAGATTAAGATTCGGGAATCGTCATGGCTGATCAAAACGCCTCTGATTATCCTGGCCCTGCTTTCCCTCGGATTTGCATTTTCCATAAACCCGTTCTCCACCACTGCCTCCTGGTTATTAGAGGGGGTATCGCACAGAAACATGGTAGCTGTTCAATTCTTTGATGTAAGCGTCCACGAGCTTTTGCAGATCAGTATTGCAAAGTATGATGAATTGCACCTGATTATTTCGATTGTGGCAATAATCATGACACTGGCCGGAATAGCTATTGGATACCACCTATATAGGGTTCAAAATGAAGTTATTGATTTGTCGCCCAATTTCCTGAGCCCGAAAAACCTGTTTTATAAGATATCTTCTCAAAATTGGTACCTCGATAAGGTGTATGTCAAGGTAGTCGTACAAGGATTGCTGAAAGTTTCCCGAAGTTTTGCTAATTTCGACGCCAAAGTAATTGATGCCTTTGTAGACCTGTTTGGGAAATTTCATGTGATACTCGCACATGTGGTGGCATGGTTCGACAAAATGTTTGTAGATGGCATTATACGGCTGGCTGTATATACTACCGGAAGCCTGGGTTTAATGACCAAATCAGTTCAAGGTGGTAAAATTCAAAGCTATGTGGCATGGGCTTTCCTTGGTTTGATTATAATTTTTGCTTTTGTTTTACTTTGAAATATATCCTAATTAGGGAAATGTTTTATTAGACGAATCTCCCAAGCCTGATCGGTGCAAAAAACCAGGCGGGATCAGAGCCATAGCAATGATAGAAAAATATGCTACTGATTGGCAGACTCGCCGGAAGCGTCTGATGTTATAAATTTATCGAATGGAAGAACATTTGTTATCAATCCTCATTTTTAGCCCATTGGTTGTGGCTGCTGTTCTGTTATTCTTCCCTGCTGAACAAAAGCAAATATTTAAGTTTGGAAATCTCGCAGTGTGTTTGTTTCAACTGCTCATTGTGCTCATTGTATTGATAGCGTTTGTTCCGGAACGAGGCGTTGGCGTACTTTTACAGCACGAGGAAGCCTACTCTTTTTCCGAAAAGGTAGACTGGATCAATCTGGACATGCGGGGCCTGGGCAAACTGTCCATTAAATATTATGTAGGCGTAGATGGTTTGAATATTTCTTTAATTTTGTTGACTACCCTGGTGATGACCATCGCGGCCATTTCCTCCTGGAGGGTCGATAAAAAAGTAAAGGGCTATTACTCACTGCTTTTATTGCTAAACGCATCAGTCATAGGCTGTTTTGCTGCTTTGGACCTTTTCCTCTTTTTCCTGTTTTTCGAGTTTATGTTGCTGCCCATGTATTTTCTCATAGGCTTGTGGGGCGGGCCCAGAAGAGAATATGCAGCTATCAAATTTTTTCTATACACCCTTTTAGGCTCCGTTTTTATCCTGGTGGTGATGATTGGGCTATACCTATCGGTCATTGATCCCAAAGCTACCATTGTTGAACTGGGATTGGCCAACCGGGGCGATGTGATTACAGATGAAATGACCCATCTTTTGCAGGTGATGCTGGAGACAGATCAGGTAGAGCCTGAAAAGATGGTACATACGTTCAGCATTCCCGATATGATGAATGCAGCCAATTACATACCTGGTTCTATTTTAAGCCACCTCAGCGACATAAAATTTTTTGACGTGCCGGTGCGGATCCTCGCGTTTCTACTGCTAATGATTGGCTTTGCAATAAAATTGCCTGCCGTTCCTTTCCATACCTGGTTACCAGATGCACACGTAGAGGCACCTACTCCTGTTTCAGTAATTCTGGCCGGTGTCCTGCTAAAGATCGGCGGATATGGAATGATCAGGATTGCCTACGGCATTTTTCCGGAAGGTGGGGTGTACTTTGCCTGGTGGATTGGACTAGCAGGCCTGATTTCCATTCTATATGCGGCTTTAAATGCATTGGCCATGGTGGATATTAAGAAGATGATTGCATTCTCGTCGGTTTCGCACATGGGCTTTGTGCTTCTGGGGCTGGCATCAAATACAACAGAAGGAGTGAGTGGTGCGGTTTTTCAAATGTTCAGCCATGGCATCATCACGACAATCCTGTTTTTGATAGCTGGTGTACTATATGACCGCACAGGCAACAGGCTCATTGAAAATTACCGGGGGCTGGCATCAGCGATGCCCTACTTTACCGCCGTAGTGGTCATTGGATTTTTTGCTTCGCTCGGTTTACCGGGTTTTTCCGGGTTTATTGCTGAGATTTTAGTATTATTTGGTGCCTTTAGTGCGTCAACCAACGCCGTACTACCTGTTTGGATGGCCATATTAGCCACCCTTGGATTGGTATTGGGAGCATCTTATTATTTATGGACCTTGCAAAGAATGTTTTTTGGAGAATTTTGGGTGTTCAAATCCGACTGGCACGATAAGCTTACTGATCTTTCATCCAGAGAATACCTGATGTTGATACCATGTATCCTTATCACCCTCGTGCTGGGTATCTTGCCCCATTTGCTGCTTGACGTAGTAGGCCCATCGATCGGAATATTTGTAAATTGGGTGAACACCACAGGGCAGTTTAACCTGGAATTATTGAAGTCAATCTGATGGTACTTGCAATAGATACAGGTAAATTACTTACCAGCCTAAATGAGGATTTAGCTGCGATTACCGGAAGTGTACAGTATTTTCTGCCCGAGATAATACTTACAATTTCGTTGTTCATCATAATTGTAGCAGACCTGATTTTAAAGAAGAAGACGAACTATATCTCCTACTTAAGTGCTGTGGGCTTGATGGTGGTGGCTGCTCTGATAATTCTCCAGGGCCATGAGATATATGTGGGTGGCAGCAGAACAGTTTTTTCAGGCATGCTTGTGTTGGACAAACTGGCAGTTTTTCTGAAAATACTGTTTTGTCTGGGAGCTTTTATAACAGTTATCTTCTCGCTATCTTATCGAAAAGATGGGAGGTTTCCACATCAATTTGGTGAATACCACAGCTTAATTTACGGTTTGCTCCTGGGGTCAATGTTGTTGGTGATGGGAACCAATCTGTTGATCATATATCTTTCTATAGAAATTATTTCGATCTGCTCCTATGTGCTGACCAGCTTCGATTTCAACAAAAAGGGTACGGAAGCCAGCTTAAAATACCTGATTTTCGGAGCCGTGTGTTCCGCAGTGATGTTGTATGGAATGTCCCTGCTGTATGGCTTTACAGGAACACTCGATATTGATAGCGAGGCCTTTCACACAGGATTGGCGCAGGTTCCTGCAGTCGCTTATTATGTGGCTGTAAGCATGACGCTGGCGGGGTTTATATTCAAGCTGGGTGCAGTTCCGTTTCATGTTTGGGCGCCTGACGTATATGAAGGAGCACCAACTCCCATTGTGGCTTTGTTTTCTTCGGTTCCGAAGATTGCCGGTATAATTATTCTTGCACGTTTTCTACACAGCCTCCCGGAAAGTAGTATGGCATTGGAAATTGACTGGGTCAAGGTGCTCAGTTGGGTGGCCATTATAACCATTCTGGTGGGAAACCTATCAGCGCTATGGCAAAAAAATGCCAAGCGAATGATGGCATATTCTTCCATCGCCCATGCTGGATTTATGCTCGCGGGCATAGTAGCCGCTTCCCGGTTCGGAATGGAAAGCTTGCTGTTCTACGCTACCATCTACCTGTTTATGAATTTTGCGGCTTTTCTGGTGATCAATATTTTAACAGCGCAGAGCGGGTCAGAGAACATGGAAGGTTTTGCCGGTTTGGGTAAAGACTTTCCGTTTTTAGGTGTAGCTGCGGTGGTGATCATGCTTTCGCTGACAGGGATTCCTCCCACAGCAGGTTTTACAGCTAAGCTGTTGATTTTTTCATCGGTTTATGATGCTTATCAAACTAATCAGGAACCGCTATTGTTAGCACTTTTTATAGTAGGACTTGTCAATACGGTGTTGGCTTTATTCTACTATGTGAAAATTCCCTACTACTTATATTTTCATAGTCGGGGAAAAGAAAATTCAGTACTTTTGCAACATAGAATCAACCAAAAAAAGCGGGAAAATATTTTACTCGCTTTGTTGATCTTTCCACTGTTAATTTTGTTTTTTAAATCAAACTGGTTGACGGAAATTATTAGTCTGGTGACTTTAGAATTTTATTAGCAATTAATAATGAGTGATAGTATAAAACACGAGTGCGGTATAGCCATGATCCGCCTGAGGAAGCCACTTTCATATTACATTGAAAAATACGGCACGCCTCTGTATGCAGTCAATAAGCTGTACTTGTTGATGGAAAAGCAGCATAACCGGGGGCAGGATGGTGCAGGCGTTGCTAATATCAAGATTGATGTGGAGCCAGGCGCCCGTTACATTAGCAGATACCGTTCTATTGATCCACAACCTATTGCAGCGGTATTTAGTAAGATAGCCAAGAAATTCAAGAAGGCGCAGAAAGAAGGAGGGGAGCTTTTTAAAGACGAAAAGTGGCTTAAAACCAACTGTGCATTTACAGGGGAAGTATGGCTGGGGCATCTCAGGTATGGCACCCATGGCAAAAACGATATTGAAAGCTGTCATCCCATGTTACGCCAAAACAACTGGTGTAGCAGAAATCTGGTTGTTGCCGGAAACTTCAACATGACCAATGTTGACGATTTGTTTGACAACCTGGTAAAATTAGGGCAGCATCCAAAAGAGAAGGTGGATACAGTGACGGTCATGGAGAAGATTGGCCACTTTCTGGATGAAGAAAACCAACGCATTTTTGACCTTTACAAAGGCAAATACAACAACCAGGAAGTTACCGAAATTATTCAAAATGAGATGGACCTGCAGCGGGTTTTGAGACGCTCCTGCAAGGATTTTGATGGGGGCTACGCGATGGCCGGAATGACCGGGTCTGGGGCTGCCTTTGTGGCGCGCGACCCTGTGGGGATCAGGCCGGCTTATTATTATGCTGACGATGAAGTGGTAGTGGTGGCATCAGAAAAGCCTGCTATTAAGACTGCTTTCAATGCTAAATATGACGAAATTAAGGAAATTCAGCCGGGCCACGCTTTGATAATCAAGAAAAGCGGGGAGTTTGGTGAATATCCTTTCATTGAACAAAAAGAGAAGAAATCCTGCAGTTTTGAAAGAATCTATTTTTCAAGAGGCTCGGATCCTGATATTTATTCGGAGCGAAAGCAACTAGGAAAGTTGCTGATCCCGCAGGTCATGAAGTCCATCAATGCTGATCTGGAAAATACTGTTTTTTCTTATATACCCAATACTGCCGAAATCTCCTTTTTAGGGATGATTGAAGGCATGGAGGAAAATCTTATCAAAGAACGGGTAAAAGCCTTGCATGAAGGAAAATTATCTCCCGATAAACTCGATCAATTATTAGCATTCCGTCCAAGAATTGAGAAGCTGGTGATTAAGGATGCCAAGCTACGGACTTTTATCACTGATGATGCACATCGGGACGAACTTGTAGCGCACGTTTATGATACCACCTACGAAGTAATTAAGAAGGGAAAAGATACAGTTGTGGTCATTGACGATTCTATTGTACGAGGTACTACACTGGAGAAAAGTATCCTGAAAATGTTGGATCGGATAGGGCCGAAAAAAATTGTCATTGTTTCTTCCGCCCCACAGATACGGTTCCCCGATTGTTACGGCATTGACATGTCAAGAATGAAAGACTTTGTCGCCTTCAGAGCAGCCCTTGTGTTACTTAAGGAAAGCGGCAAAGAATATTTGTTGGAGGAAGTTTATGACAAATGCGAAGCCGATAGAAATAACAAGAATGCACCTAATCATGTAAAAGAATTATATGCGCCTTTTACAGATGAACAGATATCCAGTAAGATCGCTGAAATCATCACCCCGCCGGAAATAAATGCAGAAGTGCAGGTGGTTTATCAAACAGTGGAAAATTTACATAAAGCCTGCCCAAAACACATTGGTGACTGGTATTTTACGGGAGACTACCCAACCATGGGAGGCAATAAGGTGGTAAACAGGGCCTTTGTGAATTTCATGCAAGGCAAAACTGTAAGGGCTTATTAGGGGTTGGGTGTTGGGTTTTAGGGATTGGGAATTAGGTGGTCACTAGGGTTAGGTGTTAAGTGTTGGATAGATATTAGATTTAAATGATAGGTTCTGAATAGGGAATATTTATCATTTCCTATATTGCTTCGAAGGATGTTTGAATTACTTCCGGAGGAAATCTCGCAAGCCTGAAAGGCTTGAACATGAATAGCCCGCGAATGCGGGAAAAATGATGCCACCCACCACAGCAACCACGGAGTGGTTGAACAATCGCAGCGCAAACATCGGGGTTGAAAATGGCAGTTCGAATTACACGCGAAGGATGACATTTTCGGAGAATGCCTCAAACTGTCGCCTTGGTAGAACCCACCTGTTTTCAAAACCACATTAAAAAAGGTCAGGCGAATGAGCACATTCGCCTGACCTTTCACCTTGCAATTCAAATAACCTAAGTCTGCGGGTCTTAGGCAGACATCCTATACAGAAAAGCTTTCTCCGCAACCACAAGTTCTGGAAGCATTTGGATTGATAAACTGGAAGCCCTTTCCATTGAGCCCATCTGAAAAATCAAGCGTGGTCCCTAAAAGGTATAGCATACTTTTTTTATCGACCAGTATTTTTACACCTTTGTCTTCAAAGATTTCATCTGTTTCCTTTATTGCCTCATCAAACCCAAGGTCATACATAAGTCCGGAACAACCTCCTCCTCTTACAGAAACCCTGATGTTGTGGTTTTCAGACTTCCCCTCTTCTGATTTTAGTTGATGAATTCTTTTTACTGCGTTTTCCGTAACACTTATCATATCTAGTAAATTATTGATGATTTATTAAGCTTGATAGTTCAATCGATTTTTTCCCCTGCTGCTTTAACAAATTTTTTCTAAAAAAGATTTAACGAGCAACCACAGCATTGGGTTTAAAGCTATAAGCCATTCTTTTGCTCCCGTTGTTCCAATCTTACTATAAAGCCACAAACAGCTTACTCCTTTTTCATCCCCGATAATTTCCTATCTTGCTCTCTCCCGAAGCTATCAACACAGATTTCTGTTAAAGATTCATTTTCAGCTCCGGAATTATTTGAAGATACATCAGGGGATCATAGCTTTATAATCAGTACAGCACTATTTAATAATTGCAGAACAAAAGCAACCCGAAAAAAGAGAATATTTGGTATTCGTTTCTGCAAATTACGGAATTAATCTAGAAAATTTCAATTCATGATAAATTTAGAACATATAGGAATTGCGGTGAAAAATCTCGATGAATCAAAAAAGCTTTTTGAGAAACTGCTAAACTCCGCACCTTATAAGGTTGAGACGGTGGCATCTGAACAGGTTACCACGTCCTTTTTCAAAATCGGCGCGTCTAAAGTAGAGCTTCTGGAGGCTACTTCGCCGGAAAGCCCCATTGCAAAATTCATTGAAAAGAAGGGAGAGGGGATTCACCATCTGGCCTTTGCGGTTTCTGACATTAAAAGCGAAATGGCCCGATTGAAAGCCGAGGGATTTGTGTTGCTGAACGATGTGCCCAAAAAAGGGGCGGATAACAAGTGGGTATGTTTTTTACATCCAAAATCCACAAATGGCGTGCTGATTGAGCTGTGTCAGGAAAGAGAGCCAGAGCAGTAGGCAGTCTCACGAAGCAGTAGGCAACGGTGCCAAAGGCTCTGAACGATGGAACTTGCTAAAGCCTGTCATTTGCAGCCGGGGTCGCTAAAAGCAAAGCGCCAAGATAATGGTTAAAGAATTAAAATTTTGTGGATTCTGTCTTCGTCGCGATTAAAGCCGTGCCAACTACAATCAGGACATGACGATAAAAAAAGCCAGTAGAGATGCCATTCCTTTCTCGAATAGCATCTCTAAATGTCTGCCATAGAATGCTCCAATTAATCATTCTCTGGGTTAAATTCATTAAACGTCTGCTTTATTTGCTGATCTGATGGTGCTTTGTTTTTATTTTCCCATCCTGCATCCAATTCCAGCGAGGCCAGGTTTTTCAAATTCATCGTTTCCAGAAAAGTGGCCAAATCTTTCTCGAAATTAGCATCCTGTCTTGAGGCGCTGAATGCATATTTTCTGGCGAATATGTCTCCTTTACTTTGTACTTCATTTTTCTTTTCAAGTACATAGTTCAACCGCTCCGTCAGTTCTTTCGAAGACCTGCCAATCACCTCCGTAGCTTCCAGTGTTCCTAAAGTCATTACCGTGGTTCCGCCTATACCTGATACATATTTTTGAGGTTGATTTTCCAGAAACACGGGTGAGAGACCAGTGGCGGCACCTAGGGAGGCGTCCACTATGGCACGGTTTCTTTTTCCTCCTCTGGCTTTTCTCACATCTTTTTTCAGCTCTTTTTCCTTTACGCCAAGCTGCTTTAAGAGTTCCGAAGCCTTGGACAGCGCACTCCGATACGCCGCATACAACTGTCTTTCTTTCTCAATAAGGTTTTCTGTCTCGTATACCGTAATGGAAATAGGCACATCCTCACGTAAATTCGTTTGATCCACTACGTAAAAAGTTAAGTTGAAATGAATTGAGTCTTTTCGTCCTATCACAAAATCATAACCGGGTGTCCAGACAAATTCATATTGGGTAGTGGTATTTTTAATAAGTGCTTCAGGGCCGACCCTGTTGTCCTCTGAAAGGAAGTTAAATTCGCTAATATTTTCATCGCCGTTGGGGTCAGACAAGAAAAATTTAATATTAATGGTTTCATTTTCCTGTACTTTGATCTCATCAAATGCCGGAAGCATAGAAATTTCAGGGGGCAGGTCAAGATGGGTAGCTCTTATGAGCAATTGCCCTTTTTGCTGCGCTTTTCCCGGCTGATCTTCGATTATAAAACCAAGCAAAAGTGGTTCTTCTCTTAATCTGCGGTATTGAGTAAGAGATGGCTTCCATTCGAACTTTCCGTTTTCGGATAGTGTAAGGCCTTCAGGCATTTGGGTAGCGATGGATTTAAAGACCCATGGATCGTTATCAGGATCCATTACGCTCGTAGGATCGACTGTATACGTGTTCTTTACCCCATATTTGACATAAAATGGCTTCAATTCCTTTACTTGTGGTGGTCTGTTTTTATGCAGCACTACAAATTCCACCTGCTGACTGTTTTTGATGCCTGCTTCATTTTCAACTTCAAAAATTACCGGAAACGACTTGTGTTCTTCTAATCGCTCCACCAGGTTAAAATCCGGCTTCCAACTAAAGTTGCCGGCAGAATCAATTTCCATACCCTCTAGTTGTCCGTTAAGAATCTGATAGGTCACAGATCCGCTGTCGCTGTTAGTTACCGTCTCCAACGAAAATTCCAATGTTTCTCCTTCATTAATTACGTTCCATCCGGCAGATACAGGAAATAAAATTTCCAGCGTTGTATCTTGTGCTATGGCTGAAACTTGAATAGCGAAAGTTGAAAAAAGCAACACGAACAAGCTTTTAGAGATCTTCATATTTGTTTGAACAGGTTTAAGCAAGTGCAAAAATAATCAATTGAAATCCTGTTGAAAACTTTTTGCTCAAACAAATTAGGTTTCTAACTGTATATGTACCTTTTGTTCTGCTTTTCAAAAAATGCACTACCAGTTGGCGACGACATGTTGCAGGTTCTTCAGCATAAAGGAAGAGGCCTGCGAGAGGATTTCGGCTCTTGATCCCGAAAAGACGCTTTTGAAGTGATGCGCCTTTTCTGAAGTTAAAATGCATATAAAAATGGTTCCCACGGGTTTCTCTTCAGTCTCAGAGCCTCCGGGATTTGCCAGGCCCGTAATGGCTGCAGCAATATCCAGATCATATAATTTTTTTAATCCTATGGCCATTTCATGCGTTACTTCCATAGACTCGGCCGTGTACTGATCAAGTGTTTGCTTCCTCACTCCCAGTATTTTTTCTTTCACTTCCTCAACATAGGTCACCACGCTTCCTTTTAAGGTATTTGAAACATTCAGACCTTTCGAAAATTCACAGCATACCAATCCTGCTGTTACACTTTCAGCAAACCCTACGGTCAACTGTTTTTCGTTGAGTACCGCAATCAACTGATTTAGTTCATCCTGATTCATTATAGAGACAATTTTCTTGTGCAAAACCACCTTTCCTTGCTCGTCTTGCAAAGAAGATGGATTCATTCATAAGCAAAAATCCGGCAAGGATGTTTAACCGATATTGCCTCCATTCCCTGTCAGGTTCTCAAACACTCCGGTATTATTATTTTGACAAGCCTTTTTTAATAGGGCATAAATGCATCGAAATCCGGTTTGCATTAAATCACAGAAGCAAAAGCTTTGCATTGATTCAAATTTGGTGGTAATATTGTAAACCCTTACTTATGGCACAACAAATACAAGATATCCAATCACCAATCGCCTCAGAAATGGCTGAATTTGAACTGAAATTCAGGCAGTCTATGAAGAGCAA
>CAZWQB010000090.1:0-12349 GCA_964636035.1 uncultured Roseivirgaceae bacterium | reverse complement strand
CGTGCCGGTTCAATTGTCGGCATTACCTGTAACTCCCGCTGCCGCTCTGCAGCTCGTTGACGCTGGATATATGCTATCTTATTCCTTACATGGCGAAGCTCATCCTTAGCCGGCTGAAAGCTTGTGTCTGCTGCCAAAATCAGTTCATATTTGGAAACGGCTTCGTAGTACTTCCGGTTCCTGTCCAAAATTCTTGCCTGAATCAGCATGGGCTTTATTTTATCCTTTCCCAGATTCAAAGATTGGTCCGCATAAAAATTTGCTGAGTCAAGCTTGTTGTTCACAAAATAATAATTTGCCAGGCTATTGTAGGCTTCCTGATAAGTAGAATCTACGGAAATCAATCGTTCGTAAATTTTCTTAGCCGCATCTGTCTGATTGGTGAGCATCAACACATCAGCATTCAGCACCAAAACTTCCTTATCACCCGGAAAATCCTTGTTCAATCTTCGCAACTCTTTGTTCGCCTCCTCAAAATTTCCACTCATTTTGTAAATGTTAACCAATGCAAAACTGGCCTCGCGGTGGACAAAGTCTTCCTCCAAGGTTCTTCTAAAATCGCTAATGGCGGCTGCAGTGTCAGCCTTCACTAAATGGACTTTTCCCCGTACAAAATAGTATGCATTATCCGCCGGATTTAAAGTAATAGCATTCTCAATGTATTTTAAAGCTTTGTCTACGGAATCTTTGGCCAAATATACATCCGCCAACAGGCTGTAAAGTCTTGGTTTGGAAGCACCAGCTTTTGATCCTTTTAATGCTGCGTCCAAAGCCTCCTCGGTTTTGTTGTTGATGGCGTACAATTGCGCCAAGAGGTATAAATATTCGGGATCTGAAGTATTTAAACTATGCGCTTTTTTTGCCTGCAATAAGGCCGAGCCATAGCTTTCGTACTCCATCAAAATCAAGGCTTTTTTATAATAGTTGTCTGGATTGGAGGGATAATCTTCAATTGAATTGTTCAGGTGATTAATTGCCGTGGTTAAGAAAGCTTCATCCATTTTAGGAATATCATGAATTTTGTCGGCCGAATAGTGCCTGTCGCAACTCATAAAGGTCAGCGCCAATACTGCCACCATCATTCTCCTCCACACCGCCTGGAAGATGCTATCATGAGCAGGTAAATTCTTTAAGCTTTTCACAACACATACATTTATGGTTCTACTCCTGTTCATCATAATATAAACTGGAAATTTATCTTCACGCCAAATTTGCTTACATCCGGATTATCCAGATAGGTGATCCTGTGGAAAGCGTCCACTCTAAACACCTTAAAAATATTTTCAATTCCATAACCCAGTTCAATATAGGGCTTATCCATGGATAATGCCTGAAAAAGTGGAATTGGTTCCCCCTTAGGATCTGAAGTGGGCACTAAAGCGCTGTTTTTATCTGACAGGCTTCCGAACAATACATTGGCAGAAGCCACAAGCCGCCATTTTAATTTCCGTAAGAGCGGCACCCTGTTTAATATAAATCCTTCAAAAAAGTGTTGATAGTTCAAAGCCACATAGCGGTCGCTGATGAATTCAAACTCGTTCATCAAATTGTAGGCATTGGTTGCGGAAAAGATGGTTTCATTCCCGATATGTACTTTCAGCAAAGGATAAGGCAAAGCTGAGAATATTTGTCCGGAGGTAAGCGAATAGGCCGAACGCCCGATAAATCCCATCTTCAAACTCTGTCGGATGCCTACCTCCAGCTTATGGTATTCGAAGTCACTTCCTATTACGCCGTTCAGCCCGTAGGTGTAAAAGAGCGAAATTTTTGGCCTGTTGCCATTTCCAAGGCTTATTCTTTCATTATCGTTCTGGACAAACAATTCATTTTTGGCATAGGTTAAGCCGATTTTTATCTCAGAAATCTGGTAGCTGGAATCGAGTTGTGCTTCCGCATGCCCATCAGGCTTTTTATAATAGAAGTCAAAAAGTGGGTTGAAATCCTTGTTTCTTAGTACAATTGTGTTGGTGAGGCCCCTGCTGATCTCCGTCTGAAACCATAATTTCGCTTCCGTATCGATGAAAGGACGCACCAGTTCCCCAAAATTGCTAACCGCATAAAACAGGGAGCTTTCCTGAAATTCATCTGCAGTGAGACCTACCTGCTCTACATCCTTTCTATAACTTACCCCCAAAGTAGTCCAGGGATGGCGGGACAGAATATAAGACAGCGAGGCATTGTATTTAAACATTTCATCTTTTGTTCCATAAGCGAGATACCCTCTTGCCACCCATTTTCGACTAAACTTTACGTTTGTTCTAAAACCCAATCTAAACCTGTGACCTTCCACATTATTGTTTGCATAAGCCAGCAAATAAGGGCCAATATCCACCTTCCCCACAGTTTTATAGCCGTTGACAATAATGTTCATGATGTCGATGTAAGACTTCACCATGGGGATCTTCTGCAGTGTATCAATCATAGCATACACATTTACTTCCGTGGCAGTAAGCTGCTCATGCCGGTTGTCCTGCCAGAATTCCTCTTCTGGCGTACGGGCGTTTTCAGCTACTTCAATGGGGATGGTGTAGAACTTTTCTGGTCGTGGCTGATTTACAACATAGTTTTTATTTGAAGTGTAAGACTTGATCAATAATCCGGGTGTATCTTTAGAAAGTTCGCCAATATCAAAAAGCTTTCTGGCTTTCACTGGAAGCCATGCTCCGGTTTCGGTAGGCTCCAGCTCCTGTTGAATCTTTATCTTTTCTATATAATTTAGATTCACGGTTTTCGCAATGGTTAGATCCACCTGTTTGAGCGCATACTCGTTTTTGGTGATCCATATACTGCCCTGGAAAGCCAGATCCTGAGGGCGGTTTGGGTACACATCAATCCGGTAGCAATAGTGATCGCCAATATACAGGCTGTCTGCCAGCTCGTAGTCATAATATATTTTCCAACCGTCAGCTATGGGAGATACAAACTCCTTTTCTACAATGGTCATCCAGTTTTCATAAAAATTGTACTCCTGAAAAGAAGATCCGATAAACTGAGAAACAAGACTGCCGTCCTGGATACCTACACCAGTTATTTTGGTATTTAATATGTGCTCCCTCTGGAGATTGGGGTTGGTTCTCTTATAAAATCTGGACAATGATTCGCTGATGAATATCGGCAAAATAGGCCTTCCATCCTCCCCTGCTATCCTGTCTATGCTGTCCAGCACCATTGCAATCTTGCGCATGGGCTTTTTGTTACGCAGGTTTTCAGATATTTGATCTATGTCTACCTCCAGCTTATTGTAGCTTTCATATTCATAAGCAGAGAGCGATAGTTTGTCATTGATGGCCTTATTTTTTACTGCCCTTCTGATGATCTCGTAGGCCGGGTTTTCCCCTGCTACGATCACCACTTCTTCAAGGTTTACCACGTTGGGAACAAGCTGGAAATTAATGACTTGCGTTTTTCCGTATTCAACATGTTTTGCTTTTCTGAAATAGCCAATGTATGATGCTTCCAGAGAATCGACCTTTTGGTCAATCTTTAAGGTGTAGTAACCGTCAAAGTCTGCGGTTACACCAGTATAAGTATCTTGAAAAACTACGTTCACGAATGGCAGAGGATCGCCTGTTTCAGCATCAGTGATCCGGCCTGACACCACAGTTTGCTGCGCCAAAGCCATGTCCACACTGCATACGGCGACCAAAAAGAATGCAATAAGGTATCTTACCATATTATTCATACACATAATAGACGCCCCATACTAAATCCTGACTCATAAATTGCTGTAAAAAAAATATACCAGATAAATAACGATTCCTAAGATACGCTACTGATATGCGAATGTTATGAACTTGCTGATGAAAGGCGAAAGTTAGTGCTATTTTTGATGTTTAAATCGATAATCAGCGCAATTAAATTACATTTACGTCTTCTTTTTCTCCCATAAATTTTGGACCTACTTTGAAAAAGAAAATGTCTAAAATGGCTTTGGGCCTTGCCAGAAATTCTCTGCTGACTACAGAAAAAGATTTGCTAAGGGGAATATTCTCAGCTACATAGGCTGTGACATCAACATCAAAATGTTTGGCTATGAAAACTGCGCGGTAGGAATGAAATTTTTGCGTTACGATAATAAATTTTGACTGTCCGAATATTTCTTTACATCTCACCACCGAATCAAGTGTACGCAGGCCCGCATAGTCCAATGTAATTGCATGAGTAGGAACACCCTTTTTCAAGAGGGCATCTTTCATGTACTGCGGCTCATTATAATATTGGGTTTGATTATCGCCACTTAGGATTAAATGCTTCACCTTGCCGGCCTTAAAAAGTTTTTCAGCAGCTTCTATCCGGTATTGGAAATAAGGATTCACCTCCCCGTTTTTTAAGCGTTTACTGGTGCCCAATACCAGCGCCACATCTGTTTGCTCAATTTTATCTATGGATGTAAATACTTGATTTTGCGTCGAAAGCACAATCCAGGCATTGGACAACAAGAAAAATAAGACACCACAGGTCAGCAAAAATAATATGATTTTGAGAATCTTATTTATCATTGATATATAACCAAATCCTTCACTGGTTTATTTTCCTCCCTGCAACTCTTTGAAAAAGTTTCGTTCAAACACATCGGAATGCTTGACTACCCTTTTATACCATTGGAGTCTCAGCACTTCCTTCTCTTCATCTGTCAATGTCCAATTTATTTCAGATTTATGCAAGTTTCCGATGAGTGTGTGCAAACAAATTCCGGCTGTTACAGAGATATTGAAGCTTTCGGTAAATCCATACATCGGCAAAGAGATGGTTGCATCGGCATGCTTCAGCGCATACTCGGAAAGGCCCTCAAACTCATTGCCGAAAATAAGGGCAATTTTTTTGTCGATGTTTACATCCTCCACTTGCATCGCGGTATCAGAAGGAGCCGTTGCCAGGATGCTGTATCCCTTGCTTCTGAGATGTTGATAGCATTTTTCAACGCCTTCAGTGCCTGTGCCCAGGTGCTTTTGTACATCTATCCATTTGCTGGAGCCCCTGGTTACGTATGGGTTGACCTTGTACTTATTGGCAGCTTCGATGATGTGGATATCCTGAATCCCAAAGCACTCAGCAGTCCGTAGTACCGCACTGCCGTTGTGCGCTTTGTGCAGGTTTTCCATTACAAGGGTCACATGGCGGGTCCTCCTGGCTAGAATTTCCTCGATTTTCCTTTTCTTGTGCTCTGTTACAAAGTTGGCCAGATAGTTTGTTAAGGCGTTGCTCATTTTCCAAGCAGTTAAAACAGCCCTAACTGATCTTCCCCGTTTTCGTCTTTGTCTTTCGACGGGTTTACATCAAAATCGATGGTGCTGCCAACATCATAATTCCCTGTTTCCTTGTCTGAAGCAGTGCCACCTACTTTATGCTCCGCATCATCAGAGGCGGTACTGGCAAGAATTTTTACTTTTGTAATTTCACCCTGAGAGAGCTTATTTCCCATCGCCCGCCAGCCTTTTACATCTATCAACATGTCAAAGTCGTAAATAGATGTTTCCTTGATCTTAGCCTTTGGATTCTTATAAGTCAGTTCCACCTGAGGCTGTGTTTCTGTAGTCACTACAGTAAGGTTAGAGCCTTTAGCCTCGCTTATGAAACAGAATGGTTTTCCAACTGTGGTGGTTTCAATCTTAAACCTTTTGACAAAGAACGCCTTGTTCGCCCCCTCATAATATACACAGGAAATAACTTTTTCCGGATCAAACTTCTCAATGAGCAGGATGTTTTCAGGTTCGTATCGGTTGGTAAGCTCATAGGTGGTAAGTTCATAAAAACCATTTTTAGTGACTACCAGAATATTATCCTGCCCTTTGAAGGTTCCGAGATGCTTTCCTCTGGAGTCTGTATTCAATCTTCCAATGGAATCGTCATACCATATGTCCAATCCCCCCAAAGTAGAAGAACCTTCCATTTTCAATTGTATTTTGCGCACAGGATACTTGGTCAGAATATTGCCCTGGGCCGTCCTGCCTTTAATTTCTATTGTGGAAAAATCAAAATCAAAAACTTTGATTCTGGCCTTGCTTCCTGAAGTGAGGTATATAGTCACAATTTCAGCTTCGCCATTTGGGTTACCTGTAAAATATAAAATTTTAGAGCCCTTGTGCCCCTTGGTGAGGTCATATTCCCGGTCTCGGGTGACGGAGAGAATCTGGAAACGCTTCACCATAGAGCGTCCTGTCTTGCCATCCAGATAGATGAGGTTATAGACCATTCGCTCATCGTTTTTCTTAAACACAGCCACGTAGATGATATCTTTGCCCACGAAAACCTTCTCTGATATCCTGGAAACCAAACATATGCCATCTTTTCGGAAAACGATAATGTCGTCAATATCAGAACAGTCACAAACAAATTCGTCCTTTTTTATGCCATAGCCAATAAAGCCTTCCTGACGGTTTACATAAAGCTTTTGATTATTCGCCGCCACAACATTGGCAGAAATGGTATCGAAGGTCCTTATCTCTGTTTTTCTTTCTCTTCCTTTGCCGTATTTCGTCAGCAGATTTTTGAAATAATTGATGGCATATTCCACCAGATTGGCCAGGTTGTGTTCAACCTCTTTTAACTCTTCTTCGAGGCGACGCATCAGCTCATCTGCTTTAAAAGCGTCGAATTTGGAAATCCGTTTTATTTTAATCTCAGTAAGTCTTACCAGGTCTTCTTCGGTAATGGCCCTATAAAATTGCTTTTTAAAAGGTTCCAGTCCTTTGTCTATGCTGGCGAGTACATCTTCCCAGGTTTCACATTCTTCAATGTCCCGGTAAATCCTGTTTTCGATAAATATTTTTTCAAGGGAACTGAAGAGGATTTTCTCCATGAGTTCACCTTTCCTGATCTCAAGTTCCTTTTGAAGCAGATCAACGGTTTGGTTTGTGCATGTTTTCAGGATTTCATGCACACTCACAAAATGCGGTTTGTCCGCGATAATAATACAGGCGTTCGGCGAAATGGAAACCTCACAATCCGTAAATGCATACAAGGCATCGATGGTAATATCTGGCGACTGATTAGGAGCCAGATGTACCAGTATCTCTACGTCTTTGGCTGTGTTGTCAACAACCTTTTTGATCTTAATTTTGCCTTTGTCGTTCGCTTTGATGATAGATTCGATCAGGCTTGTGGTAGTTGATCCGTAAGGGATGTCCTTGATAACCAGTGTCTTCCTATCCAGCTCTTCAATTTTCGATCTGATTCGTACTCTTCCGCCTCGCAAACCCTCATTGTAATCAGTCACATCAATCATTCCCCCGGTAGGAAAGTCGGGATAGAGCGTGAAGCTTTTCTTTTTCAGATGATCGATTGATGCCTGCAGAAGCTCACAGAAGTTGTGCGATAAAATTTTTGTGGAAAGTCCTACGGCAATACCTTCTACCCCCTGCGCCAGTAACAATGGAAATTTTGAAGGCAAAGTAACCGGTTCTCTTTTCCTGCCATCGTAAGAAAGTTGCCAATTGGTGGTTTGTGGGTTAAATAATACTTCCAGTGCAAACTTAGAAAGCCGCGCTTCAATATACCGCGGAGCCGCAGCCCTGTCGCCGGTCCTCACATCTCCCCAGTTTCCCTGTGTTTCTATTAACAGGTCTTTCTGGCCCAGATTTACGATCGCATCTCCTATGGATGCGTCGCCATGGGGATGGTACTGCATGGTATTCCCGATGATGTTGGCCACTTTGTTGAACCTACCATCATCCATTTCTTTCATGGCGTGGAGTATTCTCCGCTGTACGGGTTTGAGTCCGTCTTCCACAGCGGGTACTGCCCTTTCAAGAATTACATAAGATGCATAATCCAAGAACCAGTTCTGATACATGCCAGATACCGGTAACACATCATGGATCAAATCATCTGAATTTTCCTCTGGATTAATTCCGTTTTCTTCTTCTTTCATTTTCTAACTAAACTTCCGGTCTAAAATTATTGGAATTTAATGCCTAAAACTTTGAACAAACTGATTGCCAGAACTATAGCCACACCTATACTAAAATACGATACCAGATTAATGGTATTGATATTATCGCGGGTGTGGCGGTACAGTTCGCTTCCAACTTCTACCTGCAAATCAGACAAATCATGCAGCTCTTCATTAAGTGCCTGAAATGAGCTTAAGCCTTTATCTCTGAACAGTTCCTGCGCTTCCTCTACATTACCCCGCCGATATAATAATTCAATTTCGCTTTCAAGGAGACGATAGCTGGCCATCTTGTTCCTTAAGGCTTCAAGGTCAAAAGCTTCCTTCTCAGTAAGTTTTGTTTTGCTGAATTTGGAAATGACAGAATCTATGTATGCGTTATTTTCCAGGAGTCTGTCATGCAAATAATCAGTGTCCGAGTCTGCCTGAAAAATCAGCGCCTCTAGGTGGATCCGGTTTTTATAAAAGCTTTCTTGTATTTGGGAAATATCATACGAAGGAACCAGCCTGTCATCCAACATCGACTTAAAATCTTCGGATACAGATTTCAAATTATGCGTGTAAACCACAGTTACTAAATTCAGCAAAACAAGGATCGTCAGAAAATACAGGATTATTTTTTCCCGGTTTGACAATTTTGGAAGAATGCTCATCAATTACACCAGCCTTAAGTTACGGGTTCATTTACTGCGTCCAGACTTTCTTTAATTACTCCTTCCACCAGGTCTTTTTCTATTTTCAGATTATCGATAATAAAATTCTGTCTGTCTGGCGTGTTTTTGCCCATAAAGAATGCCAGTAAATTAGAGATACTGGTTTCCTTGTTCAAAATAATTGGCTCTAATCTAATGTCTTCACCTATAAAATTACCAAACTCCTCCGGTGAAATTTCTCCCAGTCCTTTGAAGCGTGTAATTTCCGGCTTGCTTCCCAACTTCCTTACTGCCTCCTGCTTTTCTGTTTCACTATAGCAATAGATCGTCTCCTTTTTATTTCTAACCCTAAACAGCGGTGTCTCTAAAATATAAACATGCCCGTTACGAATCAAATCGGGGAAAAACTGAAGAAAATAAGTAAGCAACAGCAAACGGATGTGCATGCCATCCACATCGGCGTCAGTGGCCACCACTATTTTTCTGTAGCGCAGTCCCTCCAAACCATCTTCAATGTTCAGCGCATGTTGAAGCAGGTTAAACTCTTCGTTTTCGTATACTACTTTCTTTGTGTAGCCATAACAATTCAGAGGTTTGCCTCGCAAACTAAATACAGCCTGCGTTTGTACATTCCTGGATTTGGTGATGGATCCGCTTGCAGAATCGCCCTCGGTAATGAACAGCATGGAGTCATCCCGGTTTTCAGCTTTCAGGTCATCATAATGGATCCTGCAGTCTCTTAGTTTTTTATTGTGAAGATTTGCCTTTTTTGCCCTTTCATTTGCCAGTTTTTTAATGCCAGCAATTTCTTTTCTTTCACGTTCTGATTGGAGAATTCTTTTCAACAAGGCATCGGCGGTGTCAGAAAACCTGTGCAAATAATCATCAAGTGCTTTTTTTACAAAATCGTTGATAAAGGTTCGCATGGTGGGACCGTCGGGGCCTACGCTTTGTGAACCCAGTTTGGTTTTGGTCTGCGATTCGAATACCGGCTCCTGTACCCTTACAGAAATAGCGGCCACAATGGATGCCCTCACGTCGGTGGCGTCAAAATCCTTCTTATAGAATTCCCTTACCGTTTTTACTACTGCCTCTCTGAATGCGGCTAAATGCGTTCCGCCCTGCGTGGTAAACTGACCGTTCACAAAAGAGTAGTATTCTTCGCCATACTGGTTGGAGTGGGTCATGGAGATTTCAATATCCTCTCCCTTTAAGTGAATAATCGGATATCTGATGTTGTCAGCATCGGTCTTTCTTTGCAGCAGATCAAGCAGTCCGTTTTCAGAATAGTACTTCTTTCCGTTGAAGTTAATGGTCAAACCCGCATTCAGGAACACGTAATTCCAGATCTGATTTTCGAGGTATTCGGGGATGAAGTGGTAATTTTTAAAAATGGTGTTATCCGGCTCAAAGGCAATATGGGTTCCGTTTCGCCCGCTGGAAGAAGTAACCGCCTGATCGTTAAGTATTTCTCCTCTTTGAAATTCCGCAATTTTAGACTGGCCATCTCTGAAAGCCTGCACCTTAAAGTAGGATGACAGCGCATTTACAGCTTTAGTACCTACCCCGTTTAGTCCCACAGATTTTTGGAAGGCTTTTGAATCATATTTACCTCCTGTATTAATTTTCGAGACACAATCTACCACCTTTCCAAGCGGAATGCCTCGTCCGTAATCGCGAATTTCTACCCTGTGGTCGGTGATTTTGATATCGATGGTTTTACCAAAACCCATTACATGCTCATCGATACTATTGTCTATCACCTCTTTTACAAGCACATAGATACCATCATCCTGTGCAGAACCATCTCCCAGCTTTCCAATATACATACCGGGCCTCAACCTGATATGCTCTTTCCAGTCCAAAGAACGTATGCTATCTTCTGTGTAATTGCTATTACTTAATTCTGCCATTAAATATCCTGTTTGAAAATTTACTACTTATCTTTCTTAACGGGTAATCTACCTTCCTATATCGCCAAACTTTAAGCTTTATTTCTTTTTAAAAGTATAAAAGGGAGCCATACGAGCCAGCCGACCATTAACAAAACGCTTCCGTATACCAGGATGCGGTAGCTTTCCGGGGCCACGTATTGAGGATCATTATGAAATCCTATAAAAAAGACGCCAATAATATAAAATATATTAAGTATAACTGAAAAACCTCCAAGCCAATTTGAGATTCTGGTTCTAAATAGGTTTCCTTCAGCAATGTCAGTACTTACCGGCTGCTTTTGGAACTTTATCAAAGCAACAGCCCGGGCCAAAGCCAGGAGCACGCCGTTGCTAATGACTACCAGCGCTATCATGGTATAAAAGAAGGCATTTCTGGATAACAGGTCTACCGAAATAGACCTGCTGCCTAAAGCAACATCTACTGCTTCAGGCAAATTTGCATAAATTAGAAGTATGCTCACTAGAAAGCCTAACATTGAAAGAAACCAAAATAGTTTAATAAATCTGTTCATAGATGTATCCCTGTGTAGTAAAATTGCGCTGTTCTTTTAGTTGGCGTTCCGGTTAGTTAAAACTGCCGGCACAAACTTAACAAATCCATTGCGAATGGTTTTGAAAGAAAATATTTGCAATACTACATCACCCGCTGTTAATGTGAGTTTAATATTAATACCTTTACAAAGTAAAAACAATTTTACCAGAAATGGAGATAATTTTGAATTAGTCAAAGTGACCACATGAACGTTTTTCCTGAAAAATCCAAGTTCCTTTCTTTATGGTTTGTCCTTTTATGCGCAGCAATCGTACTTTCGGGCTGCAATAAAAAACTGGAAATCAGCAATTTTGATGAAGAAGCCTGGAAGGCAGACAAAATGGCTTGTCTGGACAAAAGACAAACTTTGGGAAATAATTTACTTGAGGCCAAGTCCGAGCTACTGGAACGCACGCAACAGGACATCATCAACTTACTGGGCAGGCCTGAAATGCAGGAGTTGTACACAAGGGGGCAGAAATTTTATATCTATCACCTTACTCCCGGCGCAAATTGTGAAAACTCAGGCGCGGAAAGCGACGAGCCCCGATTGCTGTATATCCGGTTCAGCGCATTGAACCAGGTAAGCGAGGTTTTTGTGAAATAGACTGTCTGTTTCAGTCGTTTAGCAGTATACCGTCATCCAATATCTGGATTTTCCCTTCTTTGTAAAGACCGCCAATGGCTTTTTTAAAGGACTTTTTGCTCATCTGAAAGGCTTCTTTAATAGCTTCTGTATCGCTTTTGTCGTGGTAGGGAAGAAAACCTTTGGAAGCCTTTAGTTTATTAAGGATTGTATCTTTAGAGGCATCAATTGCGGCTACCCCCTCCTTAAAAAGCCTTACATCAATTTTTCCATCCGGCCTGACCTTCTTTATGAATCCCTTTCTCTTGTCGCCAATTTCAAGTGGTTCAAAAACTTCATTTTCATAGAGCATGCCTGAGTACTGGTCATCAATTAAAACCATAAAACCCAAATCTGTCTGGTCATAAACCATCAGATTTACAGCCTGCCCCTCCTGGAGTGCCGTCAGGTCTTTATTGAGGAATGGATTCAGTTTGCCCACGCCAATTACCCTTTCTGTACGTTGGTCCAGACAAAGCCTCACCACTGTGGTTTGACCCACGTACAATTTTCTGTGCTGCTCACTGTTGGGTACCAACAAATCCTTTTCTATGCCCCAATCCAGGAAGGCACCAAAATTTGTAACATCCTTTACCCGCATTGCTGCAAACTCTCCCACCACTGCAACGGGGTCCAAAGTAGTAGCAATCAACCTGTCCTCAGAATCGGTATAAACAAACACATGCAAAATAT
>CAZWQB010000089.1:0-12375 GCA_964636035.1 uncultured Roseivirgaceae bacterium | reverse complement strand
AAGATCGATAGAAAGAAGGTTTCGTAAAGCTAGTTTTTCAGATGTTCGATGTTAGTATCGGTATAAAAATATAATTAAACAACATCTTTGCATCGGCTTAAAATCTTCCCCGGTTCTCAATTTAAATCGATTGCGAGGCTTAATTTACGTCGATACCCGTGAGCCTGAATTCCCATTCATCGGCAGTATTGGCTACTTCCAGGATCATTTCTTCAAGCATATCTTCCGATACATTGTCGACATACGCCGATGCCTCTATTCGTATGGTGTCATCTGCTATCGAAAACTTCGCATGGCAGCATTTTGTATTTGCTTCCAACAAATTCTTCAACTCAATTCCAGGGTGAAAATCAGCAACTTTTGAAGACAATTCAATCAGCGATTTCTGATACTTTTCATGAAAAAGAATAGTACCCATGACCGCCTGATACCTGCCATCTTCCAAAGGAACAATCAGAATCCAATTGTTTTCATTATATTCATCGTATTGACCCCCAATTCGGGCAGCCAATTTTTTGATATATACCGCAAGATCCATATCCTTTCAGTTTTCTAGAAATATACTAAAAATAGCCTATATATCCAATAAACTCATTAAATCCCCTTTATGTTAATATTAGGTTTCGGACGTTTTATGTGATGTTAAGTTCATCTGCTAATCCATGATGCATACTAATATCCATTGTTCTCTAAATACTCGATTCGTCTTTTAAACTTCTTCCGATAGTAAAAAAGTAACTACTCAGCTTTGAACGACATTAGAATAGATGCTCCTTTCTGCAGAGTTTATGGCTGAGGGAAGATAAAGAAGAATTACACATACCATTAACTCTCCTCCTGCTCCAAGGAAGAGCTTAAGAGGTGGTTATTATAAAAAGATGTGTGGTTCTTCTTTTTATTGCACCCGTTTTTACAAAAAAAAAGCTTGCCGATTACTTTACTAAATTGTTCAGGTGACTAAGTTATCCGGACATAGGTAGCTCCATATCCAAATTTGTCGCGCAAGGCATCTTTAAAATACTGGATATTGCTTTCTTTACTCAGGCGTTTGTGAATTGCATCGCGTAAAATGCCATTCCCCACACCATGAATAAAAGTAATTTCCTCCATGCCGCTTGCTATTGCAAGATCCAGTGCCGTTTCGAATGTTTGAAGTTGAAGCTGTAATATTTGAGACGATGACAAGATGGCAACCTCTTTTGTTAATTTTTCAATGTGCAAATCAACAATAGAAGCGGGCCTGCTTATATCCGGTTTCCCCTCGCTATCAATTTTGTCTTTAATACCCGAATTCACCAGAGAAGCCAATTTCTCCTGATCCATGACTTCCGGGGAAATGCCTATCTCAAACAGATAAGCTTTTTTATGAATCACGGGCGCTATTTTCTCATTCTTAAAGAAACCCGCGGCTTTAAACTTGAACCGTTTTTCTATGGGATTCCTAAGACTACCTGCCTTACTCGAAAAAATAAGCGCCTGAATTACAATTTCCGGCCAATTATCAAAGTTCCGCCGATCCAACTCATCTATTTTTACATGAGTTTGAGGAAGAAGATGCCCCACAGCCCTTCCTTTTAAGCTACCGGCTTCGTTAAAAAACAACGCATAGGGAATGGTATAGCTCGTATTATTGATGACAAACAAGCTTAAAGCTTTATCATTGATCTCGTGAAATGCCAAACAGAATCCAACATCGGCAGCCTTTCCCTTAGGCCTTATTTCCGGCGTTTTGGTTGCCTCCTCTCCCCTTTCAAAATAATTGGTTTCTTCCGCCGCAACGATTGACAACTCATTCCTCATTACTGGAATCCTAAAACCGTCCTCAATTTCGATCTCTACCAGCTTTTCATTAATGATTTTTGTAATAAAGCCTTCTTCCCTTCCTTTTGTTACTCTTACTTTGTCTCCTATTTTCATGGTAAAATTCTTTATCCTAGTAGATGGAACCACGGCGTATCGCCAATCCAATATTTGTTAAATGCAAAATTACGTTTAAAAATTATATTAGAACCACCTTGTAAATGATCTATAAATTTTGAGGAAGCCCCTGCAAAGCAAAAACCAAAGTGTTCCCCCTTAAAAATGCAGTGGATGAAAAACCAAACCTTCCTTTTTGTTAAACTCCAGCGCCGGACTGGGCAAATGAATCATATTTCCAACAAAAAGCAATGCTTTCAAAAACTTACTATCGGTTTTTATATGCGTTAGGTCCAGGTCTAAGGCAAGGTAATACTGTCTATAAGGTTCATACCCCATCGCCCTACTCGAATTATCATTGGAGGATATCATGCCATTTGCGCCGTAGCCCACGGCTATGTTCAACCATTTGGGAAAATTACGATTCTTACCCAGCAAAGAGTAGATATCAAAAGACCACCAAAAGGTCATGCCGTTATAATCCTTAATGAGTTCTTCATGCAATCCGTCTCCCAGCAACTCCGGCCTTTTGCGGGCCAGGCTGGTCCTGGAAAAAGAATATTTGGGAGAAATCCGCGCTTCATCCCAGAGCATATACTGGCTGTACAAAAAGGCTGAACCAGAAACATTTGCCACCACATCTCCCCAGGAAGCTCCGTATTCCGAAGAAAAACCGTCCAGCACTTCAATGGGCGTAAGCATAATTACCCCCAACAAGCTTCCCCACAAGTAAGACTTTTTATCAGATAAACCCGTGTTTTTGAAAGCCTCAATCCCGATGCGTCCAATCTGATAGGTGTTGTAAAAATGCCCCACCTTATCCATTTGCTTCCAATCCTTATTGTCATTGAAAAAATGGAAGCTTTCCCGCGGATGTCCGCTATACCACACCTCATTAAGGGCCACCAATGAGGCGGTATATCCTACCGAACCTATGATCAGATACTTATTAAGCTTCTTTTTATCGAGCGAAACCTCCTGAGAAACTGTGTCTGGTTCAATCCCGGCAAACTGGGCCCTCAGCGTGGCACACGTATTCCATACAAGTAGTACTGTTAAAACAATAAGCTTTAGAGATTGAAACCTTACCAGTTTATACATCAGGGCAAAATTATTGCATATTTAGAGCTTTACCGCAGCAGAGGATGATTATCAATTTCAATACAGGACTCCCCGGAAATTCAAAATTGGACTTTCGCCCCACCTTCAGTTGGGCAATTAAAGACGCTTGTTCATTTTAAAATTTGTCCTTCCGGACTTCCTTCATCCCCATCGCTGGCTGATTCGAGGTCGTTCTCGCGTGGATTGGTGACGTTCAGCGGCGGAATCGGGTCTTGTTCTTCTTTATTACGGTCACCAGATTCTCTTCGCTCAGTGGGTCTTCTTTCCTCCTGCACCTTTCTGAACAATTCTTTTAAATTATCAAAACTAGCCACGTGCAACAAGCTTACACCTCCGGAAAAACTGGTTTGGCGGTTGTTCTGATCTCCCTGATTTACCCAATTGTTGTAATTGTTCCTGTTATACACCTTGGCCCTGAACCTGCCGTCAGATGTAAGGAAATACTCGACGGTCCACTCACCCAACACACTGAGCGCATTGGTTTCATTTTCCACATCGGTAAAGCTGCCATCCCGCGTGACGCGCAGACGTCCATCAAAAAACGAATAAGACAGGCGAAGTTGAAATGTGTTCAGTGCTTCAGCATCCAGGCCACTTAAATCAACATCTATTTCCAAATTTTCATCTACTTGGGTAATCCAATAGCTAAGCTGATTTGAAAACAATTCGCTCACACTACTCCCGAAGGAACCACTGGTATTAAATGAGTTTTCCGGGGAAAACTGTCTCAGCACAATTAGACTAAAAACCTGTCTTTCTCTCTCCTGCCTGTCCAGGCTAATTCTGGAGAGAAAAAGGTCGACGGCGTTTCCCAGGCTAACTCCCCCACCGGGAATGGAAGCATTTTCAGGATAATTGCTAATGTTGATATCAAACCCAATCTCCGGAGAAAGCAGCGCTCCGTCCAGTTCCAGAATCACTTCTGAGGGATAGCGCCTCTTCAATTCTGCAGTAAGATCATCTTCTTCAGACACATTTAACAGAGGGGCCAGAGAAGCCATTTGCTGGTAAGAAGCTTTAATATCCAAGATCCCCTCATAAGGATCGCCATACCAGTTAATAGTACTTCCACTATGAATATCGAACTCCTTGTTAATAATATTGTACAAAGTGAAGTTATAGCCGCCGTCTTCAAATTCATAATTCCCAAACATATTGAAATCACCGTTTGTATCAATGAGCAGGTTTATTTTTCCATTGCCCCTTCCTCTGATGATATCACCCGCCTGTAAGTCAAAAATGATTTCTGTATATGCATCAGGTGTAATTTCTATGTCAAAATCGAGATTTATTCCTTTCAGGTCAATTTGATTGGTAATATTTTCGAACCTTGATGTATAGACTGAATCACTAAAATCTACGAAATTGATAAAAGTTTCTTGCTGTATACCAGCAGTACTTTCTATTGGAATGAATAATTCCGTTCCTTTATTGGTAATTGCCCTTGCATCAAAATTCAAATTGTTGATGCCGCCAAGAATATTGAGCCTTCCGGTGACAAAAGCTGTTCCATAATAAAGATCATTGTCGTTCCTGGAAGTATTCATCACCTGAAAATTAACCATATTGGCGCGCAGGTCAATCACAAAATTTCTAAACCCATCATGAAAAATACCTCCGTTCAAGACAGCTTCATTGGAATTGACATCAAACAGGCTCAATTGCCTCACCCCAATCTCGTTCGCATCAAAAAGAAGCTTGCCGCCAAAAGTATAGCTGGTGTTTAAGTAGTTAAGTTTAAACCCTCCATCTGTTACCTCCCCCTCACCGGTAAGAATAGGATAATCTAACCTGCCAGAAATCTGAAATTTACCACTGGCCACTCCTTTAATATTTGAAAAAACATCTCTGATAAAAGGTTCTGCAATATTCATATTTGCCTGGTCAAACGTGGCCAGGATATTTAATTGTTCTTCTTCCGCCTGAGGTTTAACGTAACCATCTAATTCCATAATTTTCTTCGCCAGGCGGTTAATCTGGTAATTGACGTCTAACTGCTTCTGAACGTTGTTCCATTTTGAACTTCCTGAAATGTCACCCACCAAAAAGTTCTCAATTTTAAAATCACTGATCGCCATTTCGCTCTCCAGTAGCAATTCGTTGTACAAATTTTGCGCTTCCAAATAGCCGTTTATTTCCCCATCAAAGTTGTATGACAAAACCGGATCCAGATTGCTGACATCAAAATTGTTAATTTCAACAGTAAGCTTTTTATCAACGCTGTCGGAAATAGCACCGTTTACTGTGATATTTTGCTCCCCATGAAAAATCTTTAAGTTTTCGAAAGCGATCTCTTTATTCCGTATCAATATTTTATTCTGCGGATCGATGTCCCATTGTTTGCCAATAGCAAAGAGGTCTGACCTATCAAATGAAATTACTGTTTGATTGGTCAGAAATTCAAGGTCGCCATTCAGGCTCATGTAGTTTTCTTCTTCATCCGCTACAATATTGCTTCTGAAGTTTATATGATCGTTTAACCAGACACCTTCAAACAACAGTCTTTTAGTTTCGGTCAGGTTTTGAAGTTTCTGTTTTTCCGAATAAAAATAGGCCATAGCGAGCACATTGGAGCTGTCTGCTATTTTTGAGGTATTGATGTCGAACTGGGAGTTGTACAACTCGAAACCATTGTAGGCCAAAGTATCAATACCGCCTGCTAATGACATGATAGAGGTATAGCCTCCGGAAAAACTCCCTGCAATATCAGTACCGCGACTGACATAAAGATCCGGAAGAAACAAGCTCGACACTGGATTGATGTCGGTTAGCTGGATGTCAAAATCAAGCTCATACCTCTCATACTGTTTTTCCCGCTTGTAGGTGTAGTATTCCCTAAGGGCGCTTTCGTTGTTTAAAAAGTTCAACCTGTACTCCTTCACCAATCTCACGATATCATAATAAAACTCCGAAAATTGAAAGCGGCCAGTTGTATGAAGCTTTATAAAATCCGAATCCAGATCAAAAATGCGGTCTGAATTTTCTTTCAATGAAGTAATTTTTAAAGAATCAACCGATAATTCTCTCCCCTCATAATTTACGTAAGTATTATTGAACTGGGCTATCCCGACCAGACTGTCTATTTCCAACCCTTTTATATTCAGATCAAGTGAACTGGAAATAGCAATTTCTCTATCGGATAGTTTCAGGGGCTCCAGCAATGCAGTGTCCAATTTTGCCTGTACATTAATCAGATTCACATTTTTTCGCAGGTCTATGTTGCCTTCTGCATTGAATTTCAGGTTTGGGTCATCTATGCTGAATTTCCCCTCAAAAAATTCCTTCGCCATCCGCGCGTCCGTCACAATGTTTCTGTAGTTATAACCCTTAAAACCCAACCTGGAAATGGTCGCCCTGAGGTTGAAATTTGCAGTCTCCAATTTAAACCCTGAACCTTCAATATTTCCGTTCATATTGATCAACTGCACCAAATCAGGCCTTCCGGTGAGCCTGCCAAGATTAAAATTCTGGGTAGAAAGGCTTCCGCTGTAAAAAGAGCGTTTGGTGCTGTCATCAATCTTTAAATTAATATCTGAGATGATATTCCCAATATCGGTATCAAACTTTCCATTGGCCACAAAATCATTGGGGAAGCCTACAAAGTTTGCACTCAAGTTTATATTTCCCAGTTTTCGTGCCTGTCCATAGATTTCCTCATTTACATACTGTTGGATGTCTGCAGCAGATACCGACGAGTTCGTCAGATCCCCTTCTATAAAGGTTTCCTGAAAATTTGGTAGCCCGTCAAAACTAATATTTCCGATTAACCTGCTCTTTTCGCCAAAGGAAAGCGCCATGTCTTTCACCGAAAAATTTCCAACTTTTCCCTGTACCTTACCACGTAACTGATAAGCCTCGTTAAACCTTTCCATGTAAGGTGCAAAAAGAGCAAGATCCTTGGAGTTGATAACAGCACCATCCAAATTTGCCTCAAAACCCACGCTGTCTGTAAAGTAACTGAGCGCTTCGGTGTTGTTGTACTTCAGAATCACGGTATCTTTGATCAGACTTTCATTAGCCCGCAGATGAAGCCCCATAAACTGCATTTCATTTTTCGAAAGCCTGTAGAAGGTAGACATATTTTTAACAGACAATTCCGTGACAGGATCATGGGTGGTTAAAGAGCGCAAATCGAATTGAAGGGTATCAGCGACTACTAAAAAGTTTTCTGCACGCAGTTCTATGTCTACAAGACTAAAGTGGTAATAATCAAAACCGGTCTTGATAGAATCGCGCGTAGGATCATCAATTGAGAAATTTGAATTTACGAGACTGATTTCATCAATAGTAAATACGGGCGCCTTTTTAGCCGGTTTGTCAGAAGCCAGCCACTCCCGGAGATTTTTAATAAACTGATTAATGTTCAAGCCATTTACCGCTGAATTCTTTACCAGTCTCACATCGCTTTCGGTAAGCGTGACGGCATCAATATTGATATTTTGTTTGTCCAGTAAAGAGGCCAGCTCAAAATCAACCAAAAGCTCCTTTACCTGGATCATTTCTGCGCCGGTTTGATCTTTGATGACCACATCTTCCAACAAAAGCATATCAAACCAACGGATATTCACGTACCCAATGGATATAGGAAATTGAATCTTTTCTGATACGTAGGTGGTGAGCTTACTTACAGCTTTCGTTTGAACAAAAGGAATTTGGAGCGCAAACACAAGCATGATCAGCGTTACTGTTAAAGCAATAGCTGCCCAGAGAACTGTTTTAACAATTCCTTTTTTAATAACTTGCGCAAAATTTTTTTTATCGCTCAAAGTATGTCTACTATAATCTTAGCAATAGAATCCTCTTGTGATGAAACCTCAGCATCCGTTATCAAAGACGGCAAAATCCTCGATAATCTCATCGCCACACAATCCATTCATGAGTCCTATGGTGGAGTTGTTCCTGAACTGGCTTCCAGAGCTCATCAGGCAAATATCGTACCCGTAGTCAATCAGGCATTAGCAAATGCAAATATAACTAAAAGCATGCTAAGTGCGGTAGCTTTTACACAGGGTCCGGGGCTGTTGGGAGCACTTTTAGTAGGTGCGTCTTTTGCTAAATCTCTTGCGCTGGGGCTTAATATTCCCTTAATTGCTGTTAACCACATGCAGGCACACATTTTAGCCCATTTTATTGATGATCCTAAGCCTGAATTTCCATTTTTATGTCTTACAGTAAGCGGGGGCCATACACAGATTGTGAGGGTAGAAGATCATCTTAAAATGGAGGTGATCGGAGAGACCCAGGACGATGCTGTAGGAGAAGCATTCGATAAAGCCGCAAAGTTATTAGGCTTGCCCTATCCCGGGGGGCCACTGATCGACCAGTATGCCATGCAGGGAAATCCTGCTGCCTTTAAATTTCCGGGAACAGAAATGCCTGGATTAAGCTTCTCTTTTAGTGGCATCAAGACGGCCTTTCTATACTTTCTGAGAGACAACATTGCCGAAGATCCTGATTTTGTATCAAAAAATATCTATGACATCTGCGCCAGCTTTCAGGCAACCCTCGTAAAAATGTTGATCCAAAAAATAAAAAGCGCTACCAAATTAACAGGAGTCAAAAATATAGCCATTGCAGGCGGTGTATCTGCCAACTCCGGTTTAAGAAGAACGATACAAGAGGAAGCAAAAAAAGAACGATGGAACGTATTTATCCCTAAATTAGAATATTGTACCGACAATGCTGCAATGGTGGCCATTACAGCACATTATAAGTATCAGGCAAAGGAGTTTTCATCCATGGAAGTGAGTCCTGAGCCCAGAATGAAACTATGAATTGAGCAGGTTACAAAAAGACTTCATTTTAATATTAATTGACGGAAGTAGAAAAACCTGGAAATCCGCTAGCCGTTATAGAAATATGTGCACAATCAGCGGTGTTTAGAACACCATAGATTAAATTTAAGATCTTATCAGTCAATCATTCGCCCAAATGTTAGCTTTGTCTTGGAAAATAAGCCACCCTTGTTTTCAGAATCTATTATTTGAAATTAGGACGAATGATTCAGTGGTTTAAAAAATTAAAATTTATTTAGAAAACAGTAGATATGAGCAAAGAGAACCGGTTCTCAAAAAACATACAAATAAAAAACAGAAAAGCCTCTTTTGAGTACTTTTTTATCGAAACTTTTATTGCCGGAATTGTATTGAAAGGCACAGAGATAAAGTCGTTACGGGAAGGAAAAGCCAATCTTCAGGATGCTTACTGTACCTTTCTGGGCGACGAGATATGGGTAAAGCAGATGCATATTTCGCCATACGTGCAGGCCGCACATTTTAACCATGACCTGACCCGCGAAAGGAAATTATTGCTAAACAAAAAAGAGATTAACAAATTAAGAAAAGGAATGCAGGACAAAGGAAACACCATGATTCCTATCAAATTATTTATCAATGACCGTGGATTGGCAAAACTCGAAATTGCTTTGGCGAAGGGTAAAAAATTGCATGACAAACGGGAAAATATTAAAGAAAAGGACATCAAGCGGGAGTTGGAACAGGTAAGATATTAATTTCTTTTGAAAAATGGACGAATCAAATAATAACGCTAAAGGAATATGCAGGCTTAGTGTAGTACCGGTGCGGGCGTTGGCATCTGATCAAAGTGAACAGGTCACCCAATTGCTTTTTGGAGACCACTATACAATTATTGAGACCTCAGAAAATAAAAAATGGCATAAAATTAAAATCTATTACGACGACTACGAGGGATGGATAGATGCCAAACAACACTACGAAATAAACGAAGATTATTTCGAACAGATCAATAATTCCGACTACAAAATCACTTTGGATTATACCTCCAGTATTTTATTTAAAAAGCAGGTAATCAACATTTTAATAGGAAGTGTGTTACCCATTTCCACCAGTGAACTGTTTAAGATAGAAGAACAGTTAGCGTTTAATGGTGAAGCAAAAAGTTTAAACCAAAAACGAAATTTTGATTTTCTTCGAACCATTGCATTCCGTTATGTTAATTCCCCTTATTTGTGGGGCGGCAAAACGCCCTTTGGAATAGATTGTAGTGGCTTTACCCAACAGGTCTTCAAAATAGCAGGATATAAACTCCAGCGAGACGCCCGGCTACAGGCTTTGCAGGGAGATCCTGTGGAAAATTTAGATAGCGCCCTACCCGGAGACTTGTTGTTTTTCAAAAATAAAGATGGCAGGGTAAACCATGTAGGAATTCTACTGGAAGAGAACGAAGTTATCCACGCCTCAGGAAGGGTACGCGTTGATCAGATCGATCCCGAAGGAATTATTGATATTTCCAACAATTTGTATACCCATACCCTGTCCTCCATCAGGCGAATTATAAAGTAAGATATACGACAATTCCGTCATCCACAGGCTTTTATAAATTGTAATTAATCTTTAATTTTAGAGGAATTATAATTTTCATCGGGTGAAATACACCCATGTTCTTTTTATGAAACCTGAATTCATTTCAATTTAAGGTCGTAAATAGCTTGTTGGGAGGATCTTCCATAGATAGTCGAAATGAATTACTTGAACTATCTCGAGCGACGATTAATTTTATCTGGGATCCAGGTTTCAAAGTCTTTATAAAAAAGGAGTTTGGATGCAAAGGAGAGTTTTGATACTAAATCAGGATTACACTCCATTTACGATAAGTTCTGTGGCAAGGGCTTTTCTTTTGGTATATCTCAAAAAAGCAGAAATGGTTTCTGCGGTGGAGGACTGTGCCTTGAGGACAGTATCTGCCTTCTATCCGATGCCATCAGTAATACGATTGAACAAATATGTACATATGCCCTACAGGGGGGTTATGCTAACACGCCAGAACGTATTCAAGAGAGACGGGTACGCCTGTCAGTATTGCGGCACTTCGAAAGATTTGACCATAGACCATATTATTCCCAGATCAAAACGAGGAAGATCTACATGGAAAAACCTCGTCACTGCCTGCAAAAGATGCAATTCGAAAAAGGGAGATTTTACCCTCGAAGAGTCAGGGATGTTGTTGAAAAGTAAGCCTTACAAGCCTTCCTATATTCTTTTTCTACGCAATTTTTCAGGTTTTGCTGAAAAAAACTGGCAGCCGTATCTCGAAATGTAGTCGATGCAAGCTAAGTCAACGTCTTAGGATCGCAGCCACCATTTTATTCCAGGCAAGCGCTTTGCATATCTGTGCTTCAGCAGGTACCCTACGCATTGAACCTTTTGTATTTTGCCTTTACAAACATAAAAACTCCGTATGCTACCAGGCCAAGGGCTACAGCTCCCAGTACAATGGAACCATACGCGCCACTTTCTAAAAACGAAAGCGCCTGCTCCGTACCTTTTGCTGGATCGGGATTGTAATCAATAGCAGCTTTTAAGCAGAAATAGCCTATGATAAGGAAAACAATGCCTCGTGCGGTGAAGCCGGAATACCCTGCACGCTTGTAGATTTTCTCTTCTTTATGGTTTAATTTTGCGGTCTTAATACCCTTCATAAATTTAGCTTTAAATGCGGCATACAGTTGGTATAAACCCATTCCAACTACCACTAAAGCGCCTATCCCCACCAGCCACTGCCCCGCTGGTAAATTCAGGGCTTTTGAAATCAGCAGTTCTCTGGTGTTTCCTCCTCCTCCCGAACTGCCTCCCTCAATCACCATCTTCATGGCATATACCGCAGCTCCCCCATACAGCAAGCCACCAAATGCTAAACCAATCCTCTGAAGCTTTCCTTTAGCATCGTCTTTAATGCCATCGGGATTCTTCACTGCCTCTACCAATCGCCAAACCATATATGAAAACATCCCCAACGCAAGGAGGGCCAAAAGTACACGGCCGAAAGGCTGCTCATATACGATCTCAAATACTTTTGTCCTTCCCGCATTTTCTCCCCCACTTATTCCAAATGCGGCCATTGTGGCCAAAGCACCTATTAATATGTAAACTGTGCCTTTTGCTGCAAAACCAAATCGGGCCAGGTTTTCTACCCAACCCTCGGTTTTTAAATTCTTAGCTGAGAGATTTGCCTTTAAATAGGCTGCTTTGAGCTGTTGACTGGTTTCAGAAAGTCGTTTCATAAAACTAGGTTAAAATCATGTTCATCTAATAAATTGAAAAGCGGCCGGAATGTTTCTGGCCGGGTATAACATCGGAATTACGCGTCTGCCAGAGACATATTTGAAAAGAATGCATAAAATTTTGAGGATGTATTTGGGAAATTTATACCATCCGTCTATATTTGCAACACATTTCGGAAATACGCGATTTAGAAGCTGTTTTGATACATTTGGTTTCTACAACGCTCAAGAAATGTAGTTCAACACGGTCCGTTCGTCTAGGGGTTAGGACGCCAGGTTTTCATCCTGGTAACAGG
>CAZWQB010000088.1:0-12388 GCA_964636035.1 uncultured Roseivirgaceae bacterium | reverse complement strand
GGTTCGTAAGTCTGCTGTTCTGCCTTTTCTGTACTATCGTTTTGGGTGGTATCAGGCAATGTGTCCTGGGGCATCACTTGTAAAAAGTCAAAATTCAGCCTTGTCAACAAAGGATTTTTCCCCGGCCGGGCATTAGATAGCCAGGTGCTTAACACCATAGTGGTCACGAAAAGAAAAAGTATATAATTTTTTATGTTGAACAATTTATATGCCCGTTAAATACCTTTATGAAGTTTTCAAAGCCAATTTAATAATTTCTTCCACAGAAATGTCATCGCCATGCTTTTTGGTAATATTACTGATGCTTTTTTCGGCGGCAGCTTTGTTGATACCAAGCGTTACTAGCGCGGATAACGCTTCCCGGGAGGCGGTATTGTAACTTATTCCTGAAATATTCGTAGCAGTCGTTCCTAGTGTTTCTTTTGCGAATTTATCTTTCAGTTCAAGAATAATTCTCTGCGCCGTTTTGGCACCGATTCCCTTTATACTTTGTATTGTAGCAGTTTGACCGTTTACAATGGCTCTTTTCAAGTCTTCAGGAGGCATGGAGGAAAGAATGACCAATCCGGTGCCGGGACCAACACCTGAAATGCTTATCAAATCCAGAAACAACCTTTTTTCCGCGGTATTGTAAAATCCGTAGAGCGTATGGGCATCTTCCTTAATGTGCAAGTGTGTGAACACCTTATACCTTTTAAGGTCTTTAATAACCTGATAGGTGCTTAAAGAAATTTTTACTTCATAACCTATCCCATTGGTTTCGATAACAATATGCGTGGGTTCTTTTTCGGTAATTTCTCCCTCAATATAGGAAATCATAAATTGTTACTCTTTTTTTCGTGATGTTGGGCATCTACCACGGCTATTGCCACCATGTTGACGATCTCCCTGATAGAACTTCCTAACTGCAAAATATGGACGGGCTTGTTCATTCCCATCAAAATCGGTCCGATGGCTTCTGCACCACCCAATTCCATCAATAACTTATAGGCAATGTTTCCGGAAGACAAATCCGGGAAGATCAAGGTATTGGCTCCCTCTTTAGCCAATTCGCTGAAAGGGTAATTTTCCTGTTGTAGTTCTGTACTTAAAGCAGTATTTGCCTGAATATCTCCTTCTATAATTAGTCCGGGATATTTGGCTTTGGCTTTTTTAGCAGCCAACATTGTTTTTTCAGGAACTTCGCCTTTGCTGGATCCAAAATTGGAATATGACAAAACGGCCATGCGCGGCTCAAAGTCAAAAAAGCGTACACCCCGTGCAGTAATGCCGATGATGTCCACCAGTTCATCTACCGTGGGATTTACATTTACTGTAGTATCCGCAAAAAAGTAGGGACCTCTTTTGGTTGAAATGATATACATGCCGGCCACTCGCTTCACCCCTTCTTCCACGCCTACTACCTGTAGTGCGGGCAGAATGGTCCTGGGGTAATCTTTGGTGAGACCTGAGATCAATGCGTCTGCTTCGCCTGTTTCCAACAGCATGGCACCAAAGTAATTTCTCTCAATCATCAATTTCTTTGCTTCATGAGGAGTAATTCCTTTCCTCTTTCTTTTTTCGTGCAGGATTTTCCCGAAGTCTGAGAGTTTCTGGTCGTCTTCCTGTGGGTCAATAATTTTACAATGCGACAATTCGAGATTTTGCGCCTCTATTAATTTTTGAATTTTAACCTTGTTGCCCAATAGAATCGGAATGGCAATTTTTTCATCCTGGATGATCTGCGCGGCCTTCAATATCTTAATGTTATCTGCCTCGGCAAATACCACGCGTTTTGGATTCTTCTTCGCACGGCTAATGATCCTTGATACCATGCGCTGGTCAATACCAATTCTGCTCTGAAGGTCCATGTGGTATTGCTCCCAGTCGGTTATGTTTTGCCGGGCAACACCTGACTCCATGGCGGCTTTTGCAACAGCCGGAGAAATGGAAGTAATAAGCCTTGGATCCAATGGTTTTGGGATCAGGTATTTTCTGCCGAATGAGATCTGATCATCGCCATAGGCCTTGTTCACCATATCGGGTACGGGTTCTTTGGCCAGTTTGGACAAAGCTTTTACAGCAGCCAACTTCATTTCCTCATTAATTGCGGTGGCCCTTACGTCAAGCGCCCCCCTGAAAATATAGGGGAATCCCAAAACATTGTTTACCTGGTTAGGATGGTCTGACCTTCCGGTGGCCATAATGATATCTTCTCTGGAAGCTGTGGCCAATTCGTATGAAATTTCAGGCTCAGGATTGGAAAGTGCAAACACAATCGGATCTCTGGCCATCATCTTGATCAGCTCCGGGCTAATGCAGTTGGCAACGGATAACCCTAAAAATACGTCTGCTCCCGACATTGCGTCTTCCAAACTTTTGATGTTTCTGCTTGTGGCAAACTCTGCCTGAAATTCATTTAAGTCGGTTCTGTTTTTGTCAATGACGCCATTCACATCAAACATGACGATGTTTTCTTTTTTCACTCCAATGCTTACATACAGAAACGTACAGGCCATGGCTGCGGCGCCAGCACCATTTACAACCACTTTAATGTCAGAGATAGATTTGTCAACCAATTCCAATGCGTTTAGCAAGGCAGCACTGGAAATAATGGCCGTGCCATGCTGATCATCGTGCATGACAGGTATGTTCATCTGACTGCGAAGTGCTTTCTCTATGGCAAAGCTCTCAGGGGCTTTAATATCTTCCAGGTTGATACCGCCGAAAGTGGGCTCCAAAGCTTTTACGATTTTTATAAACTGCTCGGGATCATAACAATCCACCTCCAGGTCAAATACATCTATACCGGCAAATTTCTTGAACAATACCGCCTTTCCTTCCATCACAGGTTTGGATGCAGCAGGGCCTAAATTACCAAGCCCTAATACAGCGGTGCCATTGCTGATTACGCCTACCAGATTTCCTTTTGCAGTATATTTATAGACATCGTCTTCATTTTCTTTTATTGCTTTACAAGGTTCTGCCACCCCGGGTGAGTAGGCTAGTGCGAGGTCGAACTGGGTACTGAGGACCTTTGTGGGTACAACTTCAATTTTACCAGCCGGTGCCTGCATGTGGTAATTTAGAGCATCTTCTTTTCTTATTTTTTTAGACATAGAGGAACTGTTTCAATGGTCTTTAGCCTTTGTGAGGCTGTTAGGTATACAAAAAATCTTTTATTGCGCTGGCCGTGCTCCCGCGAAATGCATCCTGGGGCGACCAAAGCATATTTTGGTTGCACCAAATTAAGAATTTAATATTCAAAAAAGCTTGTTATAGCCGGTATTTTCAAGATCGCGGTAAAACGAAGGCAGAGCTCAAGGCAAAACCTTCTAAGAACCCGGTCTGAAAGTTGACAGGATGGTCTCCAGTTCTTTAACAAAATTTCTTTTGTCTTTCCCCGGGCTCGACACGTATCCCTCAATATAATATAAACGGTTTAACTTTTCATCAACCAGCGTATAGCTTACAAAAGGGCCGCCAAGGGAGTTGTCATTTAGTTTCCACAGGCCTCGCGCTTCCACCGCGTATAAGCCGTTAAAATTGATGACCGTTGTATCCACAGGCGCTATTCGCTGCGTAGTCATAAATATCTCAGGCTTCTGCGAATCGAAGATGTAGGTCTTCGCAATAGATTCCCTTAGGTCTAAGATGCTGTTTTTTGAAAAGAGACCCTCCTCGTCATATTCGCGATAGGCTATAAAAATATTCCTGTCGGTTTCTCTTCCCAACTGCCTTAGCCACACAAAATTATCTTCATTTTTAGCAAGCTTGTACCCAAAGGGAATATTGATGGAAAATTGATGTTCTTGTTGCAGCGCTTTCTGAAGGTCTTTTTCCTGCTGTGCGAAAAGTGATTTTTTAAGTCTATTTGCTTCGGCTTCATCGAAATAAGTCCGGATCTGCACCGCATTTTCCCGAAGTTTAGTAGCCAGAGATTGCTTGTCCTGACCAAAGAGGTGGAGTATGTATTGTCCCCGGGCAAATTCATCCTGTTTCTTAAACATAAAGATATCCGGGTCGTTCTTAATCCTTTCCATTGACTCCTTGGTGAAATAGCTCCGCAATGTTTTATCTGCCATTGAGTTGCCTTCCAAAGTAGTAACAAACACCATGTTTTTAGCATTTCTTAATATATCGTTGAGCGCCATCGGATTCACATAACGCAAGGTGTACATCGGCTCATCCTGGGGAAGGCCCGGCATTGGTTCTCTGAAGATCTCTCTGATCGCATCGCCCAGATTGCCTCGCCAACTGGTAGAATCCATGACGAGGATGATTTCACCAACACCACCGCGTGCAACAGGCAGTGTTTCATTTTCGTCCCCTTTTTCGCTACATCCCAAAATGAAAAAAATGATACAGAGCCCTGTTAAATAAAATAGTTTATTCATCTAAATATGTTTTTGCCTAAAAGTATATAAATAGGAACGGAAAATATGTCAATTTAATATGAATACCTCAAAGGAACAACTCCTGAAATCTGAAATGTTCCCTGTTGATGGCCCCCTACTTTGGGTGTTCACCACACCTGGGGCTGCTTGCTTTCCTGATGATATTTCAACAAACAAAAAAGGCATCCGAAGATGCCTGATTTGAAAGAATTGAATCGATTAATTTAACACCAGTCTTTGACCTGCTTTGATGCTGTTGCTGGTAAGGTTATTAAGTTCTTTTATTTTTTCAACACTAAGGTTGTTGTACTTTTTTGAGATATCCCATAGCGTGTCGCCAGGCTGCACCAGATAAACGTTGCCATTGGGAACCGGGATAGGCTTATCTGCCGCTGTTTTAGCCAATTGATTGTTTAAAGAAGCTGAATTTGGATTTACCCAGATGGTAAGGCTTTGCCCTGCACGAATAAGGTTTCCGTTGATATTGTTCCACTTTCTCAGATCAGCAATATTTACATTGTGTCTGCTGGCTATTTTTCCAAGTACATCCCCGCTTCTCACTTTATAGATCAACTTTTCCTTGTTATAGGTATTGCCCGCAGTATTTTTTGCCAGCATTTCTACAAGTTCTTTGCCAGGCTTAGATGCAGAATCTAACAGGGCCATTCTGTTTTCAGCAATAAATTCATATTTATCCGCAGGAATTCTCAAAGGATAATTTTTTGCTGCTTCCGGAACGGCACCCCTTTTTAGTTCAGGGTTAAGATCGTGAAGCTCATCCAGGCAAACGTTGATCTGATTTGCAAATATTTTTAGATCCAGAAACTGGCTAACAAGCAGCGTATCTGCCTGCATGGGATAATCAAAGTTTTCATCTATGAAATTATGCTCTTCAGCATAGTTCATTACATAAGCGATCGCGATAAACTGAGGAACATAGGATCTGGTTTCCCTTGGCAGGTAATCATAAACTTCCCAAAAGGAATCTTTATAACCAGATTTTCGAATGGCTTTTCTTACATTTCCGGGGCCTGCATTATAAGATGCCAATGCCAACTCCCAATCGCCAAACATGCCGTAGAGTTGCTTCAGATATAAACATGCAGCCTCTGTCGCTTTTTCCGGATCCATTCGCTCATCTATAAAATAGTCCTGATGGAGTTTAAAGCTTCTTCCTGTTGCGGGCATAAACTGCCAAAGTCCTGTAGCACCCACTCTGGATACAGCCCGTGGATTAAGACCTGACTCCACGATAGCAAGATACTTTAGGTCAAGAGGGAGATTATGTTTCTTTAAATATTTTTCAAAGAGGGGGAAATAAACGTTCATCCTTTGGATCATCAACTTAGTATACCCTCTGTCTCTTACAGTAAAGTAATCAATAAATGACTTGATACGGTTGTTATACGTCAATGTAATGTCCGTCTCCAAACAGGAGATTCTGTCCTCTATAAGTTCATAAGGAACATCAGGAACATACTCATAGCTATAGTCCGGAAAAAAGAGCTGATCGGCCAAAGTATCGTTCACGGCCGGCTTCTGTACGTCAATATAAGAAATAGCAAATCCCTGAACTTGGGCGAATAGTATGAATGAAGAAAATAGGACAAGGTTTTTCTTAATGGACATAGGATAAATATTTAATTACTATAATCCGACAAATATTTAGAAAATGCCAGCAAGTTTTGCTCTGAATATGACATGGATAATATTTGCAATCCAATAGGTAATCCCTGGCTATCAACGCCATTAGGAATGGAAATAGCAGGAATTCCTGAAATATTTGCCTGCACGGTAAAGAGATCTTCTAAGTACATTTCTATCGGGTTGCTTCTATGTTCTCCCAGCTTGAAAGCAGGGGTAGGCGTAGTGGGCATAATTATAAAATCGTACTCCGTTAATAGTGCTTCCGTTTTTTCTTTAATCAACCTTCTTACGCGCTGCGCCTTTGTATAGTAAGCATCATGATAACTCGCACTGAGTACAAAAGTTCCAATCATGATTCTTCTTTTAACCTCTTCGCCAAAACCCTCTGTTCTGGTGTTTTTATACATCTCTTCGAGGGTTTCTGAATTCGGGCTTCTGTAACCGTATTTTACGCCATCAAACCGCGACAGGTTTGAACTGGCCTCGGCTGTACTGAGTATATAATAGGTCGGTAATACATACTCCAGCAAGGGAAACTCTACTGCTTCTACCTGATGTCCCTGCTTCTTCAGGAATTCCAGCGTGGCGAGGGTATTGTTCTTTATATCTTCAGACAAACCTTTGGCCTCAATAGTTTCCTTGATATAGGCTATTTTGGCTTTGCGCTCAAAATTTAAATGTCGACTATACAAAGGAACTTCCTGGTTGGATACGGTGCTGTCGAAGTCGTCTTTTCCTGAAATTACTTCCAGAACAAGCGCATTGTCTTCTACTGAGCGCGTAAAAATTCCTATGGTATCGAACGAAGAAGCATAAGCTATCAAACCATGTCTTGAGATTCTTCCATAGGTAGGCTTTAAACCAACTACACCACAAAAAGCAGCAGGTTGTCTTACAGACCCACCGGTATCAGAACCAAGGGCTGCGAGGCACATATCTGCCTGAACGCTCACCGCTGAGCCGCCTGATGAACCTCCCGGTACCCGGTTTGGGTCTGCAGCGTTCCTGACCGGCCCAAAAGAAGAGTTTTCATTGGAAGACCCCATTGCAAATTCATCACAATTCTGACGGCCAATGATAATTGCATCTTCTGCAAGCAGCCGCTCTACCGCGGTGGCATTGAACTGAGATTTGAAACCATTCAGGATCTGGCTCGATGCCTGTAACCCCATATCTTTCTGGCATATTACATCCTTTATCCCCACGACCATTCCTGCAAGTTTGCCTGCTGTTCCCGCTGCTATTTTCTGATCTATCAAGTCAGCCTGCGCAAGTGCGTACGCATCATAAACCTCAAGGAATACATTCAGGTCTTTCTTCGCCTCAATGGTGGCCAGATAATGTTTCACCAGGGCTTTGCAGGAAGTAGTGCCGGTTTTGATGTCTTCCTTAATTTCCTGCAGGGACGAATATGTTTTCAATCTTTTTAAGGTTTTTCTTCTCTGACTTGATTTTCACTCACGGAATCAACTACTGGCTTCTCAGTAACATTCTTGTTATGGTTAACGGGACGGGTGTCTTCCTTTTCAATTTCGTCCTTGATTTCCTTGGTAGCGTCTTTAAATTCTTTAATTCCTTTTCCCAGTCCCTTTGCAAGTTCCGGTATGCGTTTGGCACCGAAAAAGATCAACAGTACCAGAACGATCAGCAATATTTCCCAACCGCCTAAACCTCCAATGAATGCGAATGTAGTATGCATATGATTTAATTTAAGATTACAAATTAATATTTCTAGCCCAAACAGGTAAATTTCCGACATCTAAATGGACCTGAGCAAATGGTTTCTTCCGGAAATACTTATTAAAATTTATTGTAAATATAGCTAATTAAGGCCTGTTGGAAAACGCTTCACGAAAAACTTTTGGTCCCAATTCCTTTACATTTCTCCTAAGTAGCTTTCTAAGCAAGGGCAGGTTAAATTGACTCAAATATAGTGCTTTTTTAGCCGCCCTTTTTTAACTGAACCCAAAAGCTAATCCGATAAGTTCAAATTCTTTTATTTTGGAAATAGCCAGGCCTGAGGATCTAATTTCACATTGTTTTTCCAAATCTGGAATTGTAATTCCGAAATGCCATCCTTGTCCGTGTACACTTCGCCAATTACTTCTTTGGCTTTTATGGCCTGACCGGGTTTCACACTTACTTTTGTCATTCTGGCGTATAACGTAAAATAGTCGCCATGTTGTATAATCACCACATTGTTCATACCAGGTACCATGGCCACCGTTTTTACCTGCCCGTCAAATACAGCCCTCACTTTTTCCTGTTGATTGGTCTGGATGTCCACTCCCTGATTGTCTATCATAATGCCTTTTAAAACAGGATGTGGATGCGTGCCGAACCTGCTGGATATAAACCCAGATTCTACTGGCCATAGCAGCCTTGCCTTGTTTCCTTCAAAAGAAGAAGATAACATGGCCGCTTCCGGTGTCATGGAGATTTTGCTTTTTGAAGTACCTTTCGACGAAGCCTCAATTTCTTTCTTTACGATATCAGCTATCAACTTATCAAGGCTTTGCATCTCCTCTTTTCGTTCTGCCAGTTCTCTTTTGAGTTCGCCCTCTCGTTGCGTGAGGCTTTGTAAAAGGCCGTTTTGCTTGCGCTTTAAGTCGAGTAAATTTTTTGTCTGCGCCACCTGTTGATTGAGCAGAATGTTTTTTTCGACCCTTTTTGCTTCTATGGATTCTCTTTGAGAAGACAGCGCAACGGTAACTTTCTGTATCTGTTCCACCTGGTTTTTTCTGGCCTCGCCATACTGTTTCATGTATTGGTAGCGCCTTAGAAACTGGTTAAAGGATTTGGCAGAAAACAGAAAAGTTAGCTGATTAAGCCCGGTGCTTGCCTTTGAAGCTGAATAGGCCATGGATGCATATTCTTTTTTGAGATTGGTCAGGTCTGATTCCAGAGAGGCTATCAACTCGTTGATCTCCGAAATTTCACTGTTTAGTAGGCTAACCTCTGATGTATAAGATTTAATCAAGGCCTCGCTCGCTTCCACCTGTTGATTGATGGCAGATAGTTGTCCCAGGCTCGATTTCCTTTTAGATGCCGTTTCAGAAAGGATTTTCTCCGCTTCTTTTATACGTTGCAGGTTTTCCCTCTTTTCTTTTTCCAGTTGTGCTTTGCTTTTTTGGGCATGGAGAGAGAGTGGCAGTAATAGGATCAGGAAACCAATAAAAAGGAAAATCCTTTTACTTTTGATCATACTTTTGAGGGATGTTAAACGGAAATTTAAGAGATGAGTCTGCAATTTCTGCTTTTCCATGATCAATGTCAATACGGGTGGTCTGCATCTTGGTTCCTTCCTTGTAATTTAAAATGATCTGGTTACTATATGGGATAAGCAACGATGACAGCGATTGAAAATTATCGTACAAAAGGGTTAATGTGTTTTCCGAGGTACTTTCTGACAACTGTATCCGCTCCGCCTTCATCTTGTTGGCAGCAATAAAATTGTCAACAATCAGGTTCTCCTTCTCCTGATGAATCACAAAATTTCCATTCTGTTTTTCTACCTGGTCGGCGCTGTTATAAGGGATAGGCATGTCCCCCAAAAGCATTGCCTGTATAAGATTAAAATTGATGTCGAAATTGAATTTTTTACTTAGTGATACAAAGTCATGGGTAAGATATTCCCTTTCGAGACGGTTCATAATCTTCACGGAATCTTTGGTAATGATGCCGCGTACCGCTTCTATGCCCAAAGCTGGAGATAGCGAAAGCCATATAATACTGTCTTTCTTAATGCGGATGGTGGCGGTTAGGCTGATTGATTTATCGTTGTTCTGGAAGCGGATTTTTGATTTGGTGTTCAGGTATTCAAAATCGAGAGGAGCTATTGCTAAAGATTTCCCTTTTTTTGTATCGACCCCAGAAAGTTCTTTTTTACAGGATGTGACGAAGATTGCTAATATTATAAGGAGAATTGGTAACGAGGTATTATTCATATAATTTTCGGTCTGCAATCTTCTTGTCTATCATTTCTGAGGTGTCATCCATTCCCTTCGCTTTTTTCCACTGCTCCACTGCTTTGTCGGTTTCTCCAAGCTTAAACAACACATCCCCATAGTGTTCAATTATTGTGCCGCTATCAGTCTTTTGAACGGCTTTTTCAAGAAACTTCCTTGCCTCCTTATATTCCTTTAGGGTGTATAAAACCCAGGCGTGGGTATCTAAAAAAGTAGGATCTTCCGGGTGCATTTGGATCAATTTTGTAGACATAGCTTTTGCTTTATCCAGATGCTCCTTTCTAAGAGACAGGAAATATGCATAATTGTTCAGCACGTGGCTGTTCAATGGGTCCAGTTCAAGTGCAGCTTCATAAGAGGCATCAGACCTTCTGTGGTCTTCGAGGCTATTGTAAATGTCTCCCAATTGCCCGTTGAAGACACTTTGCAGCTGCTTATTGCCTGCGGCAAGCCGTTTGCCCTGCTCCAGAGCACCCGCTGCTTCACGATAATTTTTCTTAAGACTGTGGGCGGTGCCATTGAAATAATAAAGTGCAGCCTGGTTTGGGAAATAAATAAGCGCTTCATCTGAATGCTTAATAACACTATCCAGTTGGTTGAGTCTCAGTTCGAGGTCAAGCACATTCTGCCAAATATTGAAGTTGGACTTCTCAATTGCTAGTGATTGTAAATAGAAATCTACGGCCTTTTCCTGTTTTTTAAGCGTATAGTAGAGGTCACCAGCTATTGTATAGGCTTCTGCCTTCTCGGGATGCGCTTTAATGATGCTTCGCGACAAATCGATGGCTAAGTTGGCGTTGCGTTCGTCCGGAAGTTTACTGATATAATTTGCCATCATTTGAAGCTTGGGCTCCAGCGCAATATCTGTACTTTCAAATGCTAACCTCAGGTTTTCATTGGATTTTTCAATCTGATTACTGTTTTTATATACCTCCGCCAGCAAAAGTCTGGCGTGGGCATTTTTAGGATTCGCTGCTATCAGGTTATCTAAATGTTTGGCCGCCTGTGCGTGCCTGTTATTAGAAATCAGCATCTCAGCCAGTTGTAGTACAAATTCATCCTGCTGCGGGTGGGCCGCTATCAATTTTTCACCTTCCGCTATTGCCTCATCCAACCTGTTAAGCTTTAGATATATCTTTTGCTTTTGCATCACAATGTCAGGATTGACTCCGAACTCCTGTTCTGCTTTTTGGTATGCTGTAAGCGCTGCGTTCAGGTTGTTCTCATACAGGTGCAGCGCTGCCAGATCAAAAAGGTAGGCTTCCGTACCTTCAACCGTGGAGAGCATGTTTTCATAAACAGTTGCCGCCGTGCCAAAGTTGGCCTGCTTTGTATATATTTCTGCGGTGATTAAATGGTAATATTTGTTATCAGGATCGAGCTCAAGTGCTTTTTGTGCATGTAGGAGCGCTTTTTCCAATTCCTCGGTTTGCATTAAAATTTCCGCCAGCTTGTAATGGGCGGCCGAGTTGTACTGGTCGTACTCAATGGCTTTTTGGAAAAGCACATAGGCCTTGGCAAAATCTTCGAGTATAAAATATTTTTCGGCTTCTATAAAATAATAGGCAGAGCGCTCAGGATCATGTTGTAATTCACTATTTCCTTTCTGGCGTTTAGCACTCTGAGCTTCCACAACAATGGGGAGCAATATCAAAAATGCTAAGCCTATATATATCGTTTGAAGATATTTATTCATCTCAATTTAATTGGGTCCGGAATTTTTGGGTCTAAGATATAAACCTAACTTTTATTTTTTAAGTTTAGTATTGCCAATTAATTACCTGCATGGAAAAGAAGGCGATAAAACATTCTGCGTTACCACGTTCACTTGCTAGTGGGGTTTTCCGGCCGCATGGAATATCAATAGCCTATAGAAGACCGGAATAGGGTTTCTATAGGCTATAGGATCATTTAGTTGGAATTATTCTGTAACCGTAGTAAAATCTCCGATACTTAAATCCCTTGGTTTTCCTTCGTATCTGGCAAAATTACCTATCATGGAGTTAGCGATATTTGCATCTGTAACGATGGTATCTTTTTGAATGATGCAATTTTTGATGCGGGAATCACTGATTTTGGTTCCATTACCTACTGATACGTAAGGCCCCACTACCGCATTGTTTATTTCTACATCTTCGCCAATGTACACAGGCTCTATGATTACAGAGTCAGTAATTTTAGCTGATTTGGCAACCAGTTCTTTGTCTTTAATAAACTCAAGATACCTTTGGTTTGTATAAACCGTTGCATCCTTATTGCCGCAATCCAGCCATTCTGTCACTTTGCCAGGCACAAATTTGGTGCCTTTGTTTTTCATATTTTCCAAGGCGTTGGTAAGTTGGAATTCGCCTTTGTCTTTGATGTTGTTGTCGAGCAGATATTGAAGTTCGTTCTTTA
>CAZWQB010000087.1:0-12413 GCA_964636035.1 uncultured Roseivirgaceae bacterium | reverse complement strand
GCATCAGAATCCAAGCCAAATCCTAACAAAACAGAATTGATATTCAATTCGTGCTTAAACAAAGCAACAATGGGAATACTCCCTCCATCTCGGGTAGGAATGGGCTTTTTGCCCCACGCTTCTTCAAAGGCATTACTGGCAGCCTGATAGGCAGGAGAGTCAGTCGGTGTTAATGCCGGCGCTCCACCGTGGTGGGGAGTTATCTTCACTTTCACACCTTTAGGCGCAATCGATTCGAAATGCTTAATAAACAATTGGGTAATCTCCCTGTGATCCTGATTGGCTACAAGCCGCATGGATATTTTTGCATGTGCTTTTGACGGCAACACCGTCTTCGCGCCTTCGCCAATATAACCACCCCAAATGCCATTTACATCCAAAGTTGGCCTGATACCTGTTCTCTCAAGTGTCGTATAACCTTCCTCGCCTTTGACGTCGCCAATTTGAAGATTCTTCTTATATTCCTCAAGCGAAAATGGTGCTTTATTCAACTCCTCACGCTCTGCCTGGGACAATTCCTCTACTCTATCATAAAAACCGGGAATTGTAACCCTGTTCTTTTCATCTTTTAATGAAGCAATCATTTCACAAAGCACATTGATGGGGTTAGCGACTGCCCCGCCATATATTCCGGAATGCAGATCTCTGTTAGGCCCCGTCACTTCCACTTCCAGATAACTCATGCCCCTTAAACCTACTGTAATGGAGGGCGTGTCCATGGAGATGATGCTGGTATCTGAAATTAAAACCACATCAGCAGCCAATCGCTCTCTATTGTCTCTCACAAATATGTCAAGGTTGTCTGACCCTGCTTCTTCTTCGCCTTCAATCAGGAATTTGATGTTGCATGGAAGTTCACCGAAGTGCATCATGCCTTCAAAAGCTTTCAAATGCATGTACATCTGCCCTTTGTCATCGGCGGCACCACGTGCATAAATTTTTTCATTCTTAATTACCGGCTCAAAGGGAGGTGAATCCCACAGTGCATATGGATCTGCCGGTTGTACGTCGTAGTGACCGTATACTAAAACTGTAGGTAGGTTCTTATCAACTATTTTTTCAGCATACACAATGGGGTGCCCCGCGGTTTTGCATACTTCTACCGCATCTGCGCCTGCGATTTCCAACTTTTCTTTTAAAAACTCCGCTGCTCGTTGCACATCCTCCTTAAACTTCATATCCGTACTGACGGAGGGGATGCGAAGTAATTCGAACAGCTCCTGGATAAAGCGGTCTTTATTCTCTTCAATGTATTTTTTGAAGTGGCCGGGGTTGGTATCGGGTTTAGACATGAGTAGTTAAGTTAAAGCGTTACAAAATTTGTTCAAAGTTAAATTCCTATAAAAGAATTAACTGCCGCAAATTTAGCAATTGTTATTGGAAATCCCTTTGGCGGTTTCTCATTCCGTCGAAAGCGGTTCTCACTTGCTCTAAAGCCTAAAATCCTCCGGAATCGTCTGGTTGTTCTTCCACCTTTTCTCTGAACAAGAAATCATCTTCTTCCTCTTCCACCTCTTCAATGGTATTGAACTCGTCTGCTTCGCTTACCACGTTTTCAGAAGGAACATTGAGTTGATATGGCTCATCAATATTGTAATAATCTTTACGGAATCGGTTTACAAAAGAAAGCGCATCCGTAACATCCCCACTGTAGAAGGCATATTCGCCAATTCCCGCTTTTGCCACTTTTGATTTAGACCCTATTATTTCATTAAAGTCGTCATGGGAGGAAGCAATTAACAACCTGTTATTGACAAAGCTAAGGTAATACCAGGTAGAAGGTGATGGCTGAACAAAAATATTCACTTCTTCGCCATTCTCTGTTTCTCTAAACTCCATAAATCCGTCGATGGCCGCATTGACGTCATTCTTGATAATATGAGAAAGACCGAGCTTACCACCGCTATACCAGGCGCTTTTCTCCGGTGACCACGCCAGGTTTACACTCGAAAAAACCAAAGGTTGGACCAGGGCATTACTTGCCTCAGAAAGTGGCACATAAGCGGAAAGAGACCTGTCGTTATACTGTTGCACGGCCTGCCCACCAATAAGTGCCGTCAGCTTGTACAGTAACTCCGATCGATCTTTATTGGCTTCCGGAGCACCCAAGCGTCCCACAATATCCACAATGTCTAGAGCCATTAAATCAGCTGCCTGTGTAGGAATGTCGAAATCAAAAGCCAGAAAAGTATTGAATCCCAATTTTTCATCCGCCATATTTCCTCTACCTATGCCTGATGCAGCAAGTTTGAAATCTGCGGTAGCATTAAAGAAATTGAGCTTACCTTCCGCCTTCACGTCTGTTGTACCTTCATTGTAGGTAAATAATGTTCCATTATAAGTACCTGTTACATTCCTGGAGTCTAATACCTTGTACTCATTTTTTTCAGGATCATAAGACAAGAAACCGTTGGTTGTAAACAGCGACAAGTCGTCAGGCGACCGTTTGGAACTTAACAAAGTAGCGTAAGGCTCTTTCAATTCGCTATCAATAAAAATACCCGCTTCAATACTTTCACCTTCATCGGTAACACTGGTGGCAATATTGATCACGCCCATTTCTTCATCAGAACTACTTTTGTAAACAATCCACGAATTATCGGCCATATTTGCCAACTCAAGACGGACATATCCATCAAGTTCCAGTGCGGGTTTGTCTGCATACATGGTCATACTTCCCTTGTATAACAATCCAGGAGCCAGTGTGAGGTTATCCTTTTCTTCTACAGTACCGCTTGCCATGGTATGAAACTTTTTCTGCTTCTTGCTATTTTTTGGGTCTTCAACTAATTGAAAACTACCCATTTTAATGTTGAAAGTGTCCGAAACGCTGTTGACATAACGGTAGGTGGCATCTCCTTCAAACTTTTTCCGTGAAAGGATCTTAATATTTCCCTTGTACAGATTGTGGTATTCGTTCAAGGTATCAAGCACAACAGTGGTATTATCAAATCTGTCAAAAACGGCATTTTCTAAAATCAGTACCTTGTTATCTTCAGGAGTAATCTTGGCATCGGCTACCTTAATAAAAGGAATACCTGAAACGTTCAACTCCAGAGAATTGATGTCGTAAACTGCTTCGGTTGCGTTAAAAACCAGAGAGTCCAATTCTTTCTTTGTCGTATAGAAATAGGATTTACTGATATCAATATCATCCGGTTTACTCATCGTAACGGTTTTATCTTCCAGATTCCAGGAAGCATTGGTGATAGAAGTTTTAAACTGCGCGTATGGAAAATCCAAAGCTGCGACCCCTTCTATTTCGGGATTAATTTCCGCAATGCCCTTTAGCAAATTAAAATTCAAACGGATATCATTACCGGCAAAAGCAGGCTTTGATGGATTAGATGATTTAATTTCAAACTTGGCGTGCCTGGCCGTATAGTTATTTTTAGCAAAATATAAACTATCAGAAATTGCTTCTGAGCCCCTGGTTGCCAATGTTCCGGATCCAAATAAGCCGGTTTCAGAAATTATTGCCGTCCCCGTTAACGAGGCAGTATTTTCATACAATGAGAAAGGTTCTGCTACGTTTTTGACGTACATACTGTCTCTGTGAGGCAACCAACGCATGCTGTAGGCGCCAACCGTGGCTTCAGGAAACGACCCCCTTCCAATTGTGCCTTCTTTTATCTCGGCCCGTGTTCCTATTGTTTTTACTGAATCTATGTAATAAACAAAATCCTCAGATTCCAAGGTACTCGTCAGGTATTCGATTTTTCCTGAAGTCCGAAGGCCCTTGCTGTCTAATGTAATTTGATTATTTGCTGATCCTTTCCCGCCATAAATATCATAGCCTTCGTAAGGCAGTTTGTGTACAAATCCCAGGGAGTTGTCACTCATCACCTGCAGTCTTTCTCTAAACTGCGGAAAAATCCCTCCTGAAACAAAGGTACCTTCAAATCCAATAACGGAAGGATCACTACTGCTTACACTATCAATCTGAAAAGCAGGAATGGTAAAATACACCGATTTGTCATAAGCGCCCCCCAGTACTTTCTTATTATCAAAATAGACAACCGCATCCTTATCGGAATTAAAAATAGGATATTGAGCGTAATATTTTATAGCAGATTTATTATTGGGTTTGTTAATATACAACACCCCTGCTGTCTCTCTCAAATGGTTTGAGAGTTTGATTTTAGAGCTCTTCTGCGACTTGTCTTTTTCTGTCTTTTCAATATTAAACCTGAGGGAATCAATTTGCGGCAATCGAATCAGGAAACTATCGTAATCAAATCGAAATGATTTCCCAATGTACTCGAAATTTCCAGCATTCACCTGTCCGTCAAATTCGAAATCTCTGTTGCCCAGTAGGGTAATCTGTTTTTTCTCAGGAATAATGTATACGTCTAGTAGCTCACTGATGTAAAACCGGTCTACCCCTCGTACAACCAATTCTTCATTTTTAATATCAAATGTAGCGTTGGGTTGTGAGGGTGAAATGGAAGGAATTAAGAGATTGTCAAAATCTTTCATCTTTTGATTTGACATCACATAGTGGAAACCCTTCCGTTTAATTTTTACAAATCCTGAGTTGATATCATAACTGATAAAACCTTTGTGCATTAAAAAGGCCATTGCTCCTTTTATCGTTTCAGGCTTTTGTTTCAATGCCGCTGCCATGTCATCTGCATAGAACGAAGAAGAATTTATCCTTCGTGCATAGCCAACCGCCATTAGCAAGGGGTTAAAGTTATACAAACCAGCCAGTTGATTGAAAGATTGTGCTTTGAAGTACTCCTGTGATTCGAAAATAGCCGGTATCTGGCTTTTGGCGTTTAATATGGAAATATCCAGACTGTCAGCTTTTAAGTCCCACTTTACCATATCTGCACTCATTTCCACCTTAAAGTATGAGCTGTAAAATGGGGTTTCCTTAAATCCACCTTCCTCTTTCAGCAGGGTCAGAAGTGAGGTATTCGCATTGTACTTGAAACTAACCGCCGGGTGATACAGCGAATCCGTCTGGTGGTATATAAAAACAGCCGCCCGGTCAGCGGTGATTACAGAATCTTTTAGATTGAACTGATTGGAGATGGCCCTAAACTTTTTTTGGTTGTTTTCCCTGACTTCAATTACGGCATTTCCATCCACTACCGATGAGCTGAATATTTTATTGCCTATCAACGAGAATCCGCCTTTGTAGTACAAATTTTCGCTTCCAAGGTTTTTAACCACAATGTTGTTTTCGTAGGATTTAAAGCGGGGGTAGCGGATTTTGTCAGGGTCATCTCTGCGACTGCTCTTGTAATCAAATACCCCCTCAATCTTGCCATCCACCTTTTCAGAATAAGTAAGGCTTACATCTTCTGCAGAAAACTCTGGTTTGTCTGTCCTGATTTTATAGCCTTTAAAAGTAGCAAACACCTGGTCAGGAGCTAAGCCAGCACTCTCCCAGGTAAAAACACCACCTTCGCCCACAAACATATTTTTTAAAAACATGAGGCTACCGGTGGTCGTGGTTATTTTAGCAGAGTCAAATTTGGTGACGATGTACAGATTTACATCTTCAAAAGTTACTACCGGGCCGGAGATAGCGGGCAGGTCAATAATGGGTGTGTACGGAACAGGTTCTGAATTTTCTACTACAGCTTTCGTATCTTCTGCAGAAACATCCCAATCCGACGAAGTGTCCCAATCCGACGTACTCCAATCATCGTCGGACTCACTGAACCAATCATCAGCTGGATTTACCTCTTGTTCATCACCGGTTTCTTCTATAACTTCTTCCTCTATAGCACCGACATAGTCGAAATTAAACGTGCCTTTGTCGAACAGCAAGCTGCTATACGAGGAATAATACAATGCTTTATGATCTAAAAAATCATTTAGAAAAGCGAAATACTGGATAAGATCGTTGCGGCCCTCATTTTCTTCGACTTTAAGTGCAACCTGGATCATGTTGTCCATCTGGTCTACGGATAGCCCTTGATTTGAAGCTTTAAGCATTGCTTCATAAAATTTGGAAAAATGTGGATAGCCTTTATAATTATTTTCCACCATAATTCCGGTCAGCTTTTTAATATTGGATTTCTGCGCTTCAGTAAAAGCTCCGCCTGTCCAGGCAGTACTGAATTCCTCACCAATTCTGATCGCCTCAGGGTTGTTAGACAAGGCCATCATCTTTTTAACCTCTTCGGTGAATCCTGAGGGAGGATTGGATTGAGCGTCTTGAGCCACTAAAGGTTTCTGAAAAAGCGAAAGAACAAGAAAAAGTGGTGCGGTAAAGCGTGCCACGCGATAGAAAACTTCTGAAAAACGACTAAAGTTAGAGCTGTTGTAATTCAATGTTCTAATTGATTTTAAGACCGAAAATTACAAATTGCCGAGGTGAATAATGGCTCGATTAGCGTAATAACATTACACAGCCAAAATAAACCTAGTTATTATAATAGAAGATCAAATAGATTTTTGAAATAGAACGACTGCCCAGTCCTTTTTGGTTTCCTGAGAGTGAAATTTTAATTTATTTTTCGTAGCGAGTTCTTTTATATCAGCTATATCATTTGAATAGAAGCCGCTAAGCAAAAGGAATCCGTTATTTTTTAACAGCTGAGCATATGTGGGAATTTCTTCTAGCAGGACGTTTCTGTTGATATTGGCCAAAACTATGTCTTGTGGTTCTTTTGAAGGAATGTCTTTTACTGTTCCTAAATAAGCTTGAATGTGCTGACAATCGTTCATCTCAAAATTTTCCTGGCTATTTGTAATGCACCAGTCGTCAATATCACAAACTGTGATTTCTTTAGCCCCTAGCTTATGAGCCATTATCGCCAATATACCTGTTCCACAGCCGAGATCCATCACCGTCTTTCCCTGGTGGTCTATAGTCAATTGGGTCTTAAGCATCAGAAAGGTTGTCTCATGATGCCCTGTTCCAAAAGACATCTTTGGATTGATGATTATCTCATAAGGATACTTTTTATCGATCGTATGGAACGATGCCTTCACGATGCAGCTGTCTGACACAATGATCGGGTCGTAATTTTTTTCCCACTCTTCATTCCAGTTCTTTTTTTCCATTTCTTCCACCGTATATGTTAACGGCGAAACAATGTGCTTATACCTGTCTACAAGTTCCTGCAGTGCGTGGACGTCGTATAGAGCTGTTTCTATGGAAGCCTGAAATCCCTCATCATTTTCAAGAAAAACGTCATATCCGATTTCCGCAAGTTCAGCGATTATGATTTCCGCATAGGCTGGATCTACAACAAAATGTACTGTAGTATAATGCATAAAAAAGAGTAGTTAAAATAGTCGCGACCTGGTATTCTATCAGCAAGCAGAAAAAATATGGGTTTGCCTAAATATTACTAGTCGCATCCTGCAAAGGCCGGAGTTTCAATGTAGTGAACCGTAAAATCTGCCAGATCTATGTTGTCCGTAATAAATACAATGAAATGGGCAAAACTCATGGTTTCGGTGAAGTACCAAAGTCCTTTTCGATCGGCAAACAGACGGTTATCTTCCTTGAATACTTTAAGGTCGGCAAAAGCCTCATTATCTTCCTCAAAAATCACAAAATCAGCTTCCTTTGAATTTTTAGTAACATACACCGATCCGTAGATATTACATACATCCATTTTTTGGGCATAGGCCTGGCTGGATAAACCAAACCACAAAATGCCCAAGAAAAAGAGTTTTGGAAATATATTCATAGTACGCCTAAAACAATTGATCAGCAGTCGGCTCTAAAATGATTTAATGATGTCCATAAAGCTCCGCGACTTCAAGGAAGCTCCACCAATCAGCCCTCCATCCACGTCTTCACAGGCAAACAGCTCTGGTGCGTTGGTAGGATTGCAGCTACCTCCGTACAATATTGAAGTAGCCTGTGCCACTTTATCACCATACTTTGAAGCGATATGTTTTCTCAATGCAGCATGCATTTCCTGAGCCTGCTCAGTAGAGGCTGTCTTTCCGGTTCCGATGGCCCAAATTGGCTCGTAAGCGATAACAATCTTTAAGAATTCAGCCTCATTCAAACCAAAAAGACTATTGGTAATTTGTTGCGTTACAAAATCAAAATGTTTTTCCGATTCTCTAACTTCTAATGGTTCGCCACAGCAGAAAATCGGTGTGATACCTGCGTTCAATGCAGTCGCGATTTTCTTTCCGAGTAGCTCGTCGCCTTCCAGATGATACTGTCGTCTTTCACTGTGCCCTACCAGCACATATGATGCACCAACAGATTTAATCATACTGACAGAAATATCCCCTGTATAGGCACCACTTTCGTTTTCACTACAATTTTGAGCACCCAATGAAACCTGATCCACATCAGTAATGAGCTTATGGACGCTGTTCAAGTGCGTAAACGGAGGAAATAGGATAACATTTACGTCATTCATGTTTTCATCCTGGGCCATATTCACAATTTCAGACGCAAGTTTTAATCCTTCATCCAGGGCTGTGTTCATTTTCCAGTTTCCAGCAACAATTTTTTTTCTCATACCTTTTAATCTTTAATAATTACGATCTGTCAAAGATAGTTGTTTTGAAGCTATCTGGAAATTTATTCGAAAGTAAAACAAGAGGTGAAAGCTCCATTTTATCTCCTCGAAGCCTTCGATCCTCTGAGGCCAAGACTGACTTGAACGGTCGATCTAAAACTCAACTATGCTCCTGCTCTATGTTTATACTCCTGGAAAATAACCGAAATGGCCGCCCGTATCTTTTCCTCCATTTTCGAGGGATCCTTATCCACTATACCTTCGGTGTATCCCTGCCACACAAGTTGGTTTTTCTCTCTGTCTATCAAATCTATGATTAAAGTCCCCTCCTTGTAATTGTAGGGCTGTACATTGTCCCTGCCCCAATACCTATAGCCAAAAGTTGGATAGGTGGTGTAACCAGTTCTCTCTTCAATTACAACATGAAAGTTGACCAATAGGTCAGCATTCTCGGAAAATTCATAGTTACGTCCTTCCATCTCAGATCTTATCGCATTTTTTATTCTCTTCCTCACCAGGCTATTATCCAGGATAGGATGGCTTTCTTTTTGATTTTCGATTTCTTCCGACCAGTTAAAGGTGCTGTAGGCAGTAAAATCCGCCTCATCATCAAAATCCGTTTTCACCACCGGCAAGTTGGAGGTAGCACAGCCGCTTAGAAACGTAATTAAAAAACCCAAAATTATTAATGTATATTTCATAAATCTAATTATTTATTGGTTGTTAATAGTCTCACATGTTCATGAACCGACTTATCTACAGTTGGTTTAGAACTTGGTTTTGAAAAGCATAAATGCCTCTATGCTCGTCTATATTATCCATCAAAAACTTTACCAAAAAATTCCTGAAAATAGCGTCGGCATCTGCTACGGGTTCATCTACAAAAATCTTAGGGTATTGTTCCGGTAGATGTATTATTCGCGTGGCGCATAGTCTTTTTAATAATTGGGTTGTTTCAGTTGTATTTCGCTATACTTCTCAGAAAAACCAACTAGAACTTTACAATAACAGGCTAAATCGGCTAACGCATTCAGAGTTTATCTTTGTTCTTTTAGCTTTTTACTACATCATCACGAACAAGGGATAACAAGTGCGCCATCTTTTGCAAGGATAAATCACATCTAACAAACTAGTCGGGCAGTTTATGAGTGTGCAACGGTGGTGACGGAGGAAGCCCGGTTACTTCCAGGATTTCATGCTCATCCAGCGTTTCCCTTGCCAGCAATGCCTCTGCCAATGCATCCAGGGCCTTCCTATGTCGTATTAAGAGTTTTTTCGCCTCCTCTTCACTTTCTCTGATAATTTTTAATACCTCTTCGTCAATAATTCTGGCGGTTTCTTCACTAAAGGGTTTTGAACCTCCATATCCCGGGGTTCCGCCTCCCAAATACTGATTCTCGCGGGGGGCAAGTTGTACCATTCCCAGCTTTTCACTCATTCCCCACCGAGTCACCATTTTTTGTGCCAAATTGGTGGCCTGCTCGATGTCGTTTTCGGCTCCGGTGGTCTTGGTACCATATACCACTTCTTCTGCAGCACGCCCACCCATGATGCCAATAATTCTGGCGCGGAGATAAGCTTCCGGAAAATTGTACCGGTCACTATCAGGCCGCTGATAAGTCACTCCCAGCGCCCGGCCGCGCGGCACTATCGTCACTCGATTTACCGGATCTGCCCCGGGAACCACTAATCCCAAAACAGCATGACCTCCTTCGTGGTAAGCAATGCGCTCTCTGTCGTGCACGCTCATTAGGAGAGGCCGCTCAGGTCCAAGCACAATTTTTTCGAGGGCATCCATAAAGTCCGTTTGCCTCACCGTTTCCTGCTCCCTGCGTGCCGCCATCAAAGCTGCTTCATTCACCAGGTTTCTTAAATCAGCACCGGATAACCCGGGTGTGCTAGACGCTATCTCCGTCAAATCGATGTCCAAATCCAAAGGAACATTACGGGTATGCACTTTTAGGATTGCTTCCCTGCCTACCCTGTCCGGCAAATTGACCACGACCCTCCGGTCAAAGCGGCCGGGACGTAGCAATGCTTTGTCGAGTACATCAGGCTGGTTGGTTGCAGCCAGCACAATGACACCTTCCTTGCTGGAAAACCCGTCCATCTCGGTAAGGATCTGGTTAAGCGTTTGTTCCTGCTCACTGGAACCACCAATAGCCTGCTGGCCGCGGGCTCTGCCGATGGAATCCAGTTCATCAATAAATATGATGGAAGGCGCATGTTCTCTGGCCTGCTTAAAAAGATCTCTTACCCTGGAAGCGCCAACTCCTACTACCATCTCAATAAACTCCGAGGCGCTCATTGAAAAAAACGGCACTCCTGCCTCTCCGGCCACAGCACGCGCCAGGAGTGTTTTCCCGGTTCCCGGCGAGCCTATGAGCAATACGCCTTTGGGTGCTGCTCCTCCCAACCTGGTGTATTTTCCCGGATTCTTGAGAAAATCGACAATTTCTACCAACTCATTTTCAGCCTCATCAATTCCGGCTACATCATCGAAAGTCACCCGCTGGTCCTTCTCCTGATCAAATCGTTTTGCTTTGCTTTTACCTATCCCCATCATAGACCGACCCATCCCGCCACCTGCAGCCCTACGATATATCCAAACATAAAAACCGATGATCAGGATTGCCGGACCAAAGCGAATCAGGAAACTAAAAAACGGGTTGACTTCGTCCTGAATGGGTGTTGCCAATATCTCTACTTCTTGTTCAATCAAAAAGGCCTCCAATCCTGAATCTAAAAATGCAGGAAGGGTAGTGCTAAAATTTACTACCTCTTTCGGCTGTTTCTCCTCGTTTCTGAAAAAGAAACTTTCCCGCTCAGAAGCCTTGGTGGATGCGCTATCCTCCTCAGGTTGAGGATACACTACGGGCGATTCAAATTCCCCTGTGAGAGATTCTCCTTTGCTATACACTGCACCTACGTTCCCTTTTGCGACCTCCTCCTTAAAAAGCGTATACGGAATAGTAGTAGGCGCTGTCGGGTCAGGAAACAACGTGCTCATCAAAAAGTAATTGAACAGTAAAAGCGCAATGAACCACACCCAGGTTCTGGTTGGAGGTATTTTTGTACCACCTTGCTTACCTTTTTTTGCCGGGTGGTCGTTGGAAGTGGTATTGGTATTGGTGTTCGTTTTGTGAGGATGATTATTCATAAAAGGCTATTTTCAGTTATCTGAGTTGGTTGGCCAGATTTCGGAGGCCGGAGAAGGTTCTTGAGGCCTAATGTCTTGTTGGTTGTGTTTCTGTCATCGGCTAAAGTTGATTGAGGGTCATAAATCTATCGGCGTTTGTACCTTAAATAAGAATGCAAAATGAACCAATTTGTTTTATTATGCGGTGTATATGGAGACATATATCAGGTTCTATTTATGCGTAATAATTTTCCACCAGCATCGGCTATGGAAGTACCTCTTTACCCCAGGTGGTTATGTTGATTTGAAACAGTGTCTGCTGGAAGTACAAACGTCTTTTGTTTACTTCAAAAAAGATCAACAGTCTGCTTGTAAGGTTATATCAAATAAGAAGACCTGAAATGATGAGTTTATGCATATTCTTAAAAAATATTGTGCATATATGGGCAGAAAATGGTCAATTTTCTTTCGTCCCATGACAGCGGATAACATGGCACAATTTAGCAGTTGATGGTCAGGGCTGCGATTGTAAAGTAGCTGAGACGACTTTGCAGATGATTATTACCCGGTCGAAATCGCCTTCTTTATATTTCGGATCTGGCTATTACAGTTATTAGGCAAAAGGCGATGTAAATTAAGACCGTTTAAAGAGGTTCGTTTTGTGTCTGATTAGATAGCCCCAAGAAGATTAATTCGATCCCTTGATGCGTTCGAAACAGTTTTAGGCCTTATGTTCTTTATTCTCGTCCAGAAAACGTAACCATTGGGCATAAAAAAACCCTCACATTTCTGTGAAGGTTTTTAAAAGGATCGGCGAC
>CAZWQB010000086.1:0-12529 GCA_964636035.1 uncultured Roseivirgaceae bacterium | reverse complement strand
ATACTGCATTTGGATACCCTTGAGATGTGGAAATTTGGCGACAGGAAAAATTACACATCACTTGAATTGCTCGCTGCTTTATTTGAAATCCCTTCCAGTAAATCAGATATAGACGGTAGTATGGTCAACCACGCCTATTACGTTGATCAGGACCTTGAAAAAATAGCGCATTATTGTAAACAGGATGTAGTTGTCACAGCGCAACTTTATTTGAAGTTTCACTGTTTGCCATTGATTTCCCCTGAGAATATCTATTTGATATAATTGAACGGCCTTTACCCTTACGTTGGACATCTGCTAAGGCCCGGTAAGGCCACTTTCCCCGCCAATTATACCCGAATATTACATAAAATCTATTGTTCCAGTTTTTGAATGTTTGTCTACGATTTTAAAATTCATATTTGCCGGATAAACTTTAAATTCAGAAACAGGAATGAAAACAAAATTAAAATTTTTACCAGTGTTGATGATGTTGGCACTGACTATCGGCTTTACTGCTTGTGAAGGTGATCAGGGCGAAATAGGTCCTAAAGGTGATACTGGTGCACAAGGGGCTCCGGGCGAGCCAGGTGCTCCGGGTGAACAAGGTCCGCGTGGCGAAGCTGGAGGTGATGAAGCAACTTCTTTTGGAAATGTTGAGCTAACGGTCTCCGGCGTGAGACCAAATGCGGATTTCACAGAAATGATTGATTTTACTCAGGTAATAGACTATAAATACATTTTTAATAATACGCCTATTTCTATTGTATCTGGGACTGATGAGGAAAAGCATTTCTACCTTATAAGAGAATTCCGCGTGTCTGCGAAGGGAAATGCGAGAACTCAGGATTTCGGAGGTAACATATTGGAAATTGAAATATCTGAAATTGATGGGGAAGTAAAAGTGGACCACTTAGCGTTTTCAGCTTTTTTAATAGATCAAAATGAAATATTTTTTATTCAACATGGCCTCGATTCCGATGATACAGAAAATAGTCTTGAGATCTCGGACTTTTCATATAACGCCACAACAGGTGCATTAAAACTTAACTTTATTTATTCTTACGAAGAAGAAGACAATACCTTTGAAGTAAGTGGCAAGGTCGATGTAATAGTGTACAAAGCCCCCTTTGCTTAATCAAACTTAAATTGCGGCAACCCATCTATCACAATTGTGGATGGGTTGTTGTATTTTAGACAGCGCGTTTTATGCTGTTCTTTTCTCAATTGATTGTTATCTCCATTACAGGGACCTCCTTAATAATTCCACTTGCTGGATACCTTCCTTTCATCCGCTCACATTTATTTATTACTGTTTCTTTTCCTATTTTTGGTTTAGATACCAATAGGGAATGCATATAAAAACCGAAGAAGCCAGCCCCGTACTGGAGGTTAAGAACCTTAAAGTCTCGTTTTTTAGTAAAAATGGGATCACAAAAGCTGTAGATGATATTTCATTTAACGTAAAGAAAGGCGAAACAGTAGGGATTGTGGGTGAGTCCGGCTCTGGCAAATCGGTGACTGCATTGTCTATCATGCGGTTATTTGCCGATCGCACCCACCAGGAAATTGAAGGGGATATTCTGTTTGATTCACCGCGTTTTGGTAAGGTAGACCTTGCCCGGGTTCCCCGGAACGTCCTTAGAAAGATAAGAGGCAATGAAATCGCCATGATTTTTCAGGAGCCGATGAGTTCATTGAACCCGGTGTACACCTGTGGTGATCAAGTGATGGAAGCCATACTCCTCCATCAGAATATTTCAAAAAAAGAAGCCAGGGAAAAGACACTGGAGCTTTTTGCCAGAGTGCAGCTTCCCACGCCGGCGCATATCTTTCAGGCCTATCCGCATGAGATCAGTGGAGGGCAAAAGCAGCGGGTCATGATTGCCATGGCGATGTCATGCAATCCATCCATTTTAATAGCCGATGAACCCACCACGGCGCTAGACGTGACAGTTCAGGCTAAGATCATCAAGCTTTTAAAGCGGCTAAAAGAAACGGAAGACACCTCCATCATATTTATTTCTCATGATCTGGGGGTAATAGCTGAAATCGCCGACCGCGTGGTGGTGATGTATCAGGGAAAAATAGTGGAGCAAGGAACAATTTGGGAGATTTTTTCTGATCCAAAACACCCATATACCAAGGGCTTGCTGGCATGCCGCCCAAGGGTTGATATTAGGTTGAAAGTATTGCCCACCATTGTCGATTTTATGGACACCTCGGCGGAGGGAGCGCTTTCGGAAAAACTGAACAAATATAAATCTGTCGGTGAAGCCATTCTTTTAAATGCACAAACGCAGCAGGAAATTACAGCTAAAAGAGATCAGCTTTACAAAAACGAACCTTTGCTGCGCGTTGAAAACCTTAAAACCTATTTTCCAATCGGAAACCGCTTCTTTGGAAAACCAAAGGGCTATATTAAGGCAGTTGACGACGTTAGTTTTGACGTTTATCCGGGCGAGACACTCGGTCTTGTGGGCGAATCCGGCTGTGGAAAAACCACGCTGGGACGATCCATTTTGAGACTAATAACACCTACTGAAGGCAGCGTCTATTATCAGGGTCACGAGCTGAATGCCCTTCCGGAGCGAAAGCTCCGAAAACTGAGAAAGGACCTTCAAATCATATTTCAGGACCCTTATGCTTCTTTGAATCCTAGAATGACCATAGGTGAGGCAATTTTAGAGCCTATGCGGGTTCATAAGGTACTGGATAACGACAGGCAAAGAAAGGAAAGGGTTTTGGAGCTGCTAGAGACCGTAAACCTAAGTAGCGATTTCTATCATCGATACCCTCATGAGTTTTCAGGTGGTCAAAGGCAGCGCATTTGCATTGCCAGAACATTAGCCCTCAATCCCCGTTTTATCATTTGTGATGAATCAGTTTCTGCATTGGATGTCTCAGTTCAGGCCCAGGTTCTGAACCTCTTGAATGAGCTCAAAGAAAAATTTAATTTTACCTATATCTTTATTTCGCATGATCTGGCTGTAGTAAAATTTATTGCAGACAGGATTATTGTCATGAACAATGGTAAAATAGTAGAAGAAGGATTTCCTGAAGATATTTTTGATAAGCCGCAACAAGCGTACACCCGTAGGTTAATAGAAGCAATCCCACGGGGAGATCTGCAGGATATCAGAAAAACACAGTTGTTCCGAAATTTTAAAACGTAAATCACATCATTTTTTTGGTATGTCAAAAAAGAAAACAAAAAGTAAAAGCAGTTCAAAATCTACTGTCAATCAAGCCTATATTAAAGACCAGTTATTAGCCCTATTTTACGCTAACCAGCCAAAAGATTTCTCCCACAAACAAATAGCGCGGAAGCTGGGCCTGCAGGATAAGAAATCAAGACAAGCGCTTACCGAGATATTAGATGGCCTGGCCAGTTCAGGTGAGGTAGAACAGCTTAGGAATGGCAATTTCAGGTCTGATGACAGCGAACCCTCCTACATTACCGGGGTAGTTGATTTTGTGAATCCCCGCTTTGCTTTCATTGTTTCGGCGGATACGGAGCAAGACATACGCGTAAAATCTGAAGATCTGCTTAACGCTCAGGATGGGGATAAAGTGAATGTGGTCGTTTTCGGTAAAGCCAAAGGAGATGGCCGTATGGAGGGAGCCGTGGTGGAAATTCTGGAGAGGAAACGGGAAGAGTTTGTTGGCAAGATCGAGATATCAAGCCGATATGCTTTTGTAGTCCCTGACAGCAGGAAAATGCACGCGGATATCTTTGTTAAGCTTGAAAATATAAAAGAAGCAAAAAATAAAGACAAGGTGATAGTTCGCATCACCGAATGGCCTGACCCGAAAAAAGGTAAAGATGAAAATCCAACCGGAGAAGTTTTGGCTGTACTCGGGCCCGCCGGCGATAACGAAGCTGAAATTCACTCGATTATGGCCGAATTTGGCCTTCCCTTTGAATTTCCGCCAGAAGTAGAAGCTGCAGCAAATAAGATTTCTCCGCGAATTACCAAAACCGAAATCGGCAAAAGGCGTGATATGCGAGATGCGACAACCTTCACGATAGACCCGGCTGATGCAAAAGATTTCGATGACGCACTTTCATTAACAATGCTGGAAAATGGTAACTATGAAATTGGCGTTCATATCGCGGATGTATCCCACTATGTAAAACCAAATTCTATCCTGGAGCAGGAAGCGCTACACAGAGCAACCTCGGTGTATCTGGTAGATCGCACCATACCCATGCTTCCGGAAAAGCTATCAAACAATCTTTGCTCCCTGCGACCCAATGAAGACAAGCTTACATTTTCTGCCGTATTTGAGATGGACAAAAATGCGCATGTGGTTAACCAGTGGTTTGGCAGAACTGTTATCCATTCCGACCATCGCTTTTCTTATGAAGAAGCGCAGGAAAGGATTGAATCATTAACAGGAGAATATGCGAAGGAAATCAATCTACTTAATGAGTTGGCTCTGAAACTCCGTGCTAACAGATTTATGACCGGCGCCATCAACTTCGAAACGGTAGAAGTAAAATTCCGGCTGGATGAGAAAGGCAAACCGTTGGAAGTAATTCCAAAGGTGAGGAAAGATGCACATAAAATGATAGAGGAATTCATGCTGCTGGCCAATAAAAAGGTGGCTGAATATGTGTACAAAATGAAGGGCGGTGCAAAGAAGGGTTCAAAAAATGCCAGCAACACCTTTGTGTACAGGATCCATGATTATCCTGACCCAGAGAAATTAAACACATTTTCGGTATTTGCTAAGAAATTCGGACATAATCTTAAAGTTGAAGAAAGCGCTATCGCAAAATCCCTGAATAAGCTGATTGCAGATATTGAAGGGCGTCCTGAGCAGAATGTCCTGGAGTCGCTTGCCATCCGTACCATGGCCAAGGCCAAATATTCAACAGAAGCCAAAGGCCATTTCGGATTGGCATTTGACCATTATACCCACTTTACCTCTCCCATTAGAAGATATCCGGATGTAATGGTTCACAGGCTTTTGCAACACTATCTGGACGAGGGCAAATCTGTGAGTAAGGAAGAATATGAAGAAAAATGTGTGCACTCTTCAGAAATGGAAAAGCGGGCCGCGGATGCAGAAAGAGCGTCCATCAAGTACAAACAGGTTGAATTCATGCAAAGCATGCTGAATGAGAGTTTTGACGGTCTAGTTTCCGGAGTTACGGAATGGGGAGTATTTGTTGAGATTATTGAAACCCGATGCGAAGGAATGGTTCGAATGTCTGAAATGACAGATGATTATTATGAATTCGACGAAAAGAATTACCGCATCATTGGGCGCAGAAATAAAAAGATCATTACTTTGGGCGATAAAGTGAAAGTAAAGGTGGTAAAAACCGATGTTGATAGAAGAACAATTGATTTGGAGTTTGTGAAATGAGTAGCAGGATGAAGTTAGCAGACAATGATCTGAATGTGTATTTCAGGCTCATTGAAGATGAAATCTCAAAATTAGAGCTGGAGAAACAACCACGGGAATTATACGAACCTATTGAATACATCCTCCAGCTGGGAGGCAAAAGGTTGCGTCCAATCCTGACATTGCTGACATACAATTTGTTCAAAGCGAATACGGAGGATGTAGTTAAATATGCGCTCGCGGTTGAAGTGTTTCATAACTTCACGCTGATGCATGATGACATCATGGACCAGGCGCCTCTTCGCAGGGGCAAACCCACTGTGCATGAAAAATGGAACAACAACATAGCCATCCTTTCAGGCGATGTGATGCTTGTAAAAGCCTATGAATTGTTTTTTGACCTGGATGCGCCTATTTTGAGCAAAGTATTGAAATCATTTAGTGTCTGTGCAGCCAGAGTTTGTGAGGGTCAGCAGATAGATATGAATTTTGAAACCCGGACAGATGTGTCAGAAGCCGCATACCTGGAGATGATTCGGCTGAAAACCGCTGTTCTTGTAGGCTTTGCGCTGGAGCTTGGGGCAATTTTAGGAGATGCAAGCGAAGATGATCAGCATTTGCTGCAATTATTTGGAGAAAACGTGGGCATTGGATTCCAACTGAAAGATGATCTTTTAGACGTATATGCGGATCAAAAGAAATTTGGGAAACAGGTGGGAGGCGATATATTATCAAACAAAAAGACCTTTTTGCTGATCAAGGCCCTTGAACTTGCGAATCCGGCGCAGGCAGCAGAACTCAATGGCTGGATTGATAAAGAAATGTTTGATCCGATTGAAAAGGTGGAGGCAGTGAAAAATATTTACGATCAGTTGCATATCCACACACTCACCGCTGACAAGATGAACTCTTACTTCAAAATAGGATTTGATGCCCTGGAACAGGTAGCATTGCCAGCGGAAAGAAAGGCTTTTTTGAAGAACTTTGCTGAACAACTAATTAACAGAGAAAAATAGATGTCTATTACGCTTATAATCATTGTCCTGACAGTAGTTGCCAGTTTTTATGCATGGAACAATCCGCAGGTGCAGTACAAATGGATTTTTAGTCCCTATATTGTCCATACCAACAACGAATACCATCGCTTTGTGACCTCCGGCTTTATTCATGCGGACCAAATGCATCTATTTTTCAATATGTTCACACTGTTTTTCTTCGGTGAGCTGATCGAAAACGTGTATCAACATTATTTCGGGAGCTTAGGCCTCGCGCTTTTTGTCCTCCTGTACATAGCAGGAATCATTATTTCTGATATTCCCACTTTCATAAAGCACAAAGCAGATCCTGGGTACAGAGCACTGGGCGCCTCAGGAGGTGTAGCGGCTGTCGTCTTTAGCAGTATTATGTTTTTCCCTCTTAATAAAATCTACATTTTTGGCCTGATCGGAATTCCAGGCTTCATCCTGGGGGTGCTTTATATCATATATTCTTATTTTCAAGGGAAAAAAATGGCTGATAATATCAATCATGACGCCCATTTGTATGGAGCCGCCTTTGGAATTTTGTTCAGTATCATCATTGATCCGGGTGTGATAGGCAGGTTTGTGGACCAGGTATTGAGTTACAGAATGTTTTGAGAACAACCTTAAAAGGAAAGCCTTCGCTTGCCGCTTTCCTCAAGCTCAAAAGTCTTACTTAACGCGGTGTTTAGCAAGCCCTCCGTAGGAACTATTTTATAGGACTTCTTCTCGACATCTCTTTTGCATTTCCTTTGACATAAAGGAGAGGAATTTACAGGCTAAAATATAACCACTGATCTTGGCGTTAACGCTCAAATAGTTTGGTCATTTCTTTCAAACTCCCATTAGAGGTGTTTTAAATAAAAACGATTATATTTAGCCAGGCTCCTGTGATATCAGTTGATTTGCGAATTTACTTACATGTTAAGCTCAAAGCCTTCAAATCAACTATCTTTGTAAAGTCTTTGCTGAAACTAAAAGGTAAGATTTACAGTAGTACTTCATAATGAAAGAAATGTCGGATAATTATCAAAAGGGGAAAAACGAATCCTTGAAAGCAGATCAGGAAGACGCAGCTATTTATAAAATACTGGTTGACAGCGTAAAAGATTATGCTATCTTCATGCTGAACCCTCAAGGGTATATAATCACCTGGAATTTAGGGGCAGAAAACCTGAAGGGATATTCCAGGGAAGACATTCTCAATAAACATTTTTCGATATTTTATACCGAGGAGGCGAAAAGCAGAAAGCACCCGGATTATGAACTGAAGGTTGCCGCAAAGGTGGGTCGATTTGAAGAGGAAGGATGGCGAATAAGAAAAGATGGTTCCGCTTTTTGGGCGAACGTGGTTATAACCGCAGCCTACAATAAAAAGAAGGAGTTGATAGGTTTCTCCAAGGTCACCAGAGACCTTACAGACAAGAAAGCCCTCGAGGATAAATTAAAGATGGTCCATGATGAACTCGTTGAAAATGAAGAGCGATCTCGTCTGCTGATAGAAGGGGTGAAGGATTATGCCATTTTTCTTCTGGATAAAGATGGTATCGTGACCACCTGGAACGAAGGAGCGAAAAGAATTAAAGGCTATAGCCAGGATGAAATCATCGGTCAGAGTTTTTTAAAATTCTATACCCCGGAAGCTGTTGCAGCTCGATACCCGCAATTTGAACTTTCAAAGGCACTCGAAGAGGGCAAGTTCGAAGACGAAGGTTGGCGAATAAAAAAAGACGGCACAAGGTTTTGGGCTAATGCGCTTATCACGCCCATCTATAACTCTAAAAGAGAGCACATCGGGTTCACGAAGATAACGAGGGATTTGAGCGAAAGGGTCAGAAATGAGGGTCTGATGAAAAAAAACCTGCAATTACACAAGGTAAATACCGACCTGGATAATTTTATATATACCGCCTCGCATGACCTTAAATCTCCAATTTCTAATCTCGAGGGCCTGTTGACCCTGATGAAGAAAAAGATCAACTCGAAGTTGAGTGAGACGGAAAGAAATATTGTTGAAATGATGGGTAAATCCATCCTGAAGCTTAACAATACCATTAGTAATCTGACAGAGGTGACAAGAGCACAAAAGAATCTTGAAGATAAAATGGAGGCTGTTTCAATACGGGAGATTCTTAACGATGTGAAAGAAGAGATACAGGATGCTGTAGAAAGCGCTAATGTGGCCCTGATTGAGCATTTGGAGGTTGAGGAATTTACCTTTGCAAAAGCGAGTTTGAGAAGCATAGTCTACAATCTACTGAGTAACGCCATCAAATACCGGTCTGAAAAGAGGCCTGCAGAAATCTCCGTCCGAAGCCTTTTGGAAGATGGACAGAAAGTGTTGTGCATTCGGGACAACGGCCTTGGCTTGAGCAAGAAGCAGCAGGAAAAGCTTTTCGGAATGTTCAAGCGTTTCCATAGCCATGTAGAAGGTTCCGGAATTGGCCTTTATATTGTGAAAAGAACAATGGAAAATTATGGTGGAAGAGTAGTGGTCCAGAGCAAGCAAGATGTAGGTACAGAATTTAAGTTGTATTTCCAGAGATAATTCAATTTGGCCGGTCAAACTTTGACCTTCAAATGATTTTCCTGAATACAATGCTAATTTCGGAAAATGAATTGGGCTCCGGTGCGACTTCATGGTTTACCGTACCGGCACATGCTACACAATAATCTATACCTGGATGGTGTTACATATCCGTGAGTCAAAATTTCTGAAGAAGACAACGAATTAGAGACTTTTGGGTCTTCTCTCTCTCTTCACCCCATATCTTTGGGCGGTACAGGAATTGCAAAAAGCTCATAATAAATAATTATTTTATAGCGAAATTGTATAGTTTTGAAATTAGCATTTCAATTACCCTAAAAGCATGCATAATTTTAATAAGATAAACACCCTTACAGGCTGGTTCATTTTTGCCATTGCCACGCTAGTTTATTGGTTGACGGTTGAACCTACCGCAGGTTTCTGGGATGTAGGAGAATTTATAGCCGTTTCCTATAAACTGGAGGTGCCACACCCTCCGGGAGCACCGTTTTTTCTATTGATAGGACGCATGTTTTCCTTTTTGGCTATGGGAGACGTCACCCAGGTTGCCTACTGGATCAATATAGTGAGCGTGTTGTGCAGCGGTTTTACTATTCTCTTTCTTTTCTGGTCTATTTCTTTGCTGGGTAGAAAAATACTGAAGGTAAAAGACAACGAAGTTTCCACCTCTCAACTTTATATGTTGATGGGAAGCAGTGCTATCGGAGCACTGGCTTATACATTCTCTGATTCTTTCTGGTTTTCTGCAGTAGAGGCAGAAGTCTATGCGATGTCTTCCTTCTTCACGGCTTTTGTGTTTTGGGCAATTTTGAAGTGGGAGCTGGTGGAAGATGAAAGTCTTGCAAACAAATGGCTCATTCTCATTGCTTACATGATGGGACTATCCATCGGAGTTCACCTTTTGAACCTCGTTACAATCCCTGCACTGGCTTTGATCTACTATTACAAAAATCACAAGATCACTACCTGGGGTTTGATAGTAACCATGTTAATCAGTCTGCTGATCATTGGCGTTATTATGGTGGGAATTATCCCGGGATTGCCAAGCGTAGCTGGTGCCGTAGAAATCTATTTCGTGAATAGCCTGGGCCTTCCATTTGGCTCCGGAATCATATTTTTCTCTTTACTGGTAGTGGGCGGTTTGGTGTATGGTATAATTTATTCCTATAAGAAGGAAAAAATTATCCTCAATACCGCGTTGCTTAGTCTCGCTTTTGTACTAATAGGTTATGCTTCTTATGCTATCATTGTTATTCGTTCTGGTTATGATCCGCCCATTGACGAGAATGATCCGGAAAACATCATCAGTGTAGTTTCTTATTTGAAAAGAGAGCAGTATGGCAGCAGACCGCTTTTACATGGCCAGTACTTTACGGCTGAGGTAATTGACCAAAAAGAAGGTGCTAAGGTATATGTAAAAGGAGATGAAGAGTATGAAGTAGCAGACCGTAAGCTGGAATATGTTTATGATCCGGCCAAAACTACCATCCTGCCGCGGATATATAGTACTGATCACGCTGCTTCTTATAGAAGTTGGCTGGGCCTTTCAGCTACCGATGAACCCACTTTTGGCGACAATCTTTCGTTCTTGTTTACCTACCAGTTGGGAAAAATGTATATGCGCTACTTCATGTGGAATTTTGCGGGTAGAGAGAGCGACGTGCAGGATGCCGGATGGCTGTCGCCCTTTGACGCGGGCAAAGAAGTTCCGGAAGTCTTGGCAGAAAATAAAGCCAGAAATAATTATTTCATGCTTCCGTTGATTCTTGGACTGGTCGGACTTTTCTATCAATACAGAAGGGATCAGTTGGGCTTTTCTGTAGTGGCCATGCTCTTCTTCCTTACCGGGATTGCATTGGTATTATACTTGAACTCTCCGCCGGTGGAGCCCAGGGAGCGCGACTACATATATGTTGGTTCCTTCTATGCTTTCGCCATCTGGATCGGGTTTGGTGTGATGGCGCTGACGGAATTGCTGTCCAAGTGGATAAAAAATCAGGCAGTTGCACCTATTGCTGCCACTGTAATATGCCTGGCAGTACCTGGCATCATGGCCGCAGAAGGTTGGGATGACCACGATCGATCTAACAGGTACTTTTCAGTAGATCAGGCTAAGAACCTGCTGAACTCCTGTGCGCCTAACGCAATATTGTTTACGGGAGGAGATAACGATACCTTCCCGCTTTGGTACGTGCAGGAAGTAGAAGGTTTTAGAACTGATGTGAGGGTAATTGTACTCACTTACCTGAATACGGATTGGTACATTGAGCAAATGACGCGGCAGGCCTATGAATCCGACCCGCTTCCGTTCACTTTAACCAAAGAACTATACAGACAAGGTGGCCCGAATGATTACCTTCCCGTAGTGGAAAACCCCAACATCAAGGGTGCTATAAGTCTGGAACAGTTTATGGATCTGGTAAGGAAAAATCACAAAGCAATACAGGTTCCAACATCAAGCAGGGGCTTTATTAATACCGTACCCTCCAAATCTGTGTATCTTAGCATTGATAAGGAGGCTGTACGGGAGAAGGGGATCATACCGGAAACTCAGGAGGAATTATTACAGGATCAGATGGTGATTCCTTTAAAAGGAAGGGCAATTTATAAAAATGATCTGATGATCCTGGACCTTTTCGCCAACAACAATTGGGAGCGACCCATCTATTTCAACAATACCTCTTTACAAAATGTAAATCTTGATCTGAAGGCATTTGCAGTGCAGGAGGGCGCCACTTACCGAATTCTGCCGGTTCTAAATCCGAACCCGAATATGGGCGAATTGGTGGATACAGAAACCATGTATGAAAACATGATGACAAAGTTCCACTGGAGAGAGTTAGACAACCCGAACGTAAATTACGCGCTTGACTATCGAAAAGCTGTTACCAATCATCGCGCCTATTTTAACAGTCTTACTGCTGCGCTTTTAGAGGAAGGGAAAACTGAAATGGCCAAAGAGGTAGTCCTTAAAAATTTAGAGCTGATGCCAGATGAAGCCATTCCGTATGACTATACGATTTCTGAAACGGTAAATTATTTGCTGACGGTGGGCGAAACCGAAAGGGCTTTGGAAATCGCTGATATAGTGGCTGTAAGAGCAGATGATGAATTGACCTACTACAGTGCACAGCCCCGGATATCAGGATATGAAATTCAAACAAATCTGTTTATTCTGAACGGCTTGATCAGAAACATGAAAACTGCCGGTCAGGACGAAGCAGCAAAACGGTATGAAGAGATATTTATGGAGCACTACGGGAGCATGAATTAGTCGACTATAGTTTGAAGATGCAGTTTGTGCAACTTAAAAACCTGAGTTCGACAATTAATTAATGGTCATGCCGGAACTCATAGCCTCAAACAGGCCCAATATCTATAGAATAACAGATTTATAAGCCCCGGTGCCGTAGTACGAAATATTCCGTACCTATGGCACGGCTTTTCCTACATGAACTTGTTTCTACAAATATTGCGTACCTCCGGCACTTTTTCCTAAATTAATTGCTATTGCTCATTTTCCAGGGGCCCCAATATGAGTTTTCCTGAATTTTATCGAACTCAGGTTAATAGGGTTTGCTGAAAAAGTCTCAGGTGCGTCAGATACTAGGCGGCAAAGCGAAGA
>CAZWQB010000085.1:0-12593 GCA_964636035.1 uncultured Roseivirgaceae bacterium | reverse complement strand
CTGGCAAACGTCAGGTCTTTTCCTGTTTGTACATGTATTTTGGATTTTTTGATAAATTGAAACTTTTCTCAATCCATTGCGGGTTTATAAATAATACTTTATCAGCTACTTAATAGTAATGTGCATTCTTTATAGTGTTGATTCCAAACACAAAATTTTTCATTCTAAAATACAATAGCCTTGGTTAATAATAATCAATCTAATAGAATTAGCTTCTCATCAATAAAAGCTGTGATGGACTATCCGGATTTTCTGGACATTCAGTTGCAGTCTTTTATGGATTTTTTCCAATTGGAAACTCCAGCCGAAAAGAGAAGCCAGGAAGGTTTGTTCAAGGTTTTTTCTGAGAATTTCCCAATATCAGATTCCAGGGAAAACTTCGTGCTTGAATTTATAGATTACTTAGTTGACCCCCCTAAATATTCTGTCGACGAATGTATTGACAGGGGATTGACATATTCTGTTCCGCTAAAGGCAAAATTAAGGTTATCTTGTAATGATGAAGATAATGAAGATTTTGAGACTATTGAACAAGAGGTATTCCTGGGCAACATACCTTACATGACCACTAAAGGATCATTTGTTATCAATGGTGCAGAGAGAGTAATCGTTTCTCAGTTACACAGGTCTCCTGGGGTATTCTTTGCCCAAAGTAAACACACCAATGGCACTAAGTTATATTCTGCCAGGATTATTCCATTTAAGGGATCATGGATAGAGTTTGCTACCGACGTGAACAATGTCATGTATTCGTACATCGACAGAAAGAAAAAGTTCCCTGTAACCACATTGTTGCGGGCAATAGGTTATGGAACAGACAAAGATATTCTTGATTTGTTTGGCCTTTCAGAGGAAGTAAACGCCAGTAAGGCTGCATTGAAGAAAGTGGTAGGCCGAAAGCTCGCCGCAAGGGTATTAAGAACCTGGACGGAAGACTTCGTGGATGAAGATACAGGCGAAGTGGTTTCCATTGACAGGAACGAGGTGTTAATGGAGCGGGATTCTGTCATTTCTGAGGACGATATCGACTTAATTGTAGATTCCGGATCCAAATCCATCATTCTTCACCGCGAAGATGTTAACATTACCGATTACACTATTATATATAACACGCTTCAAAAAGATAATTCAAATTCTGAAAAAGAAGCAGTAGAGCAAATTTACCGTCAGCTTCGAAATACTGAAGCTCCTGATGAGCAAACTGCCCGTGATATTATTCAAAGCTTGTTCTTTAGTGATAAGCGTTATGATTTAGGAGAAGTTGGAAGGTATAGGATCAACAAGAAATTAGGACTTGATATTGGATTCGAAACCAAAGTGCTTACCACTGAAGATATCATCAATATTGTTAAGTACCTCATTGGACTGATCAACTCTAAGGCTGTTGTGGATGATATAGATCACTTAAGCAACAGAAGGGTTCGAACAGTTGGAGAGCAATTGTACAGCCAGTTCGGAGTAGGTCTTGCGAGAATGGCAAGGACCATCAAAGAAAGAATGAACGTTCGTGACAATGAAGATTTTAAACCTGTTGACTTGATCAACGCCAGGACACTGTCTTCTGTTATTAATTCATTCTTTGGAACAAATCAATTGTCTCAGTTCATGGATCAAACGAATCCACTTGCTGAGATTACACATAAACGTAGAATGTCGGCCTTAGGTCCCGGTGGTCTTTCAAGAGAAAGGGCTGGATTTGAGGTAAGGGACGTTCATTACACCCACTATGGCAGGTTGTGTACCATCGAAACCCCGGAGGGGCCAAACATCGGTTTGATTTCCTCTTTGTGTGTTCATGCCAAAGTGAACAATATGGGATTCATTGAAACCCCATATAGGACAGTAAACAATGGTGTGGTGAACATGAGTGGTGAGGTAATGTACCTGACTGCCGAAGAGGAAGATTCTCACAACATTGCCCAGGCAAATGCACCATTGGACGATAATGGAAACTATTTGAACGACCGTGTAAAGGCGCGATTTGAAGGTGACTTCCCTGTAGTAGAGCCAGATCAGGTTTCATACATGGACATTGCTCCCAATCAGATCGTTTCTGTTGCAGCTTCATTGATTCCCTTCCTGGAGCATGATGATGCGAACAGGGCTTTGATGGGATCGAACATGCAACGACAGGCGGTTCCTCTCTTACGTCCGGAAGCTCCAATTGTGGGTACAGGACTTGAAGGACGTGTCGCTTTAGATAGCCGTGCGTTGATACGAGCCGAGGAAGATGGTGTTGTAGAGTCAGTAGATGCCAATGAAATTGTATTGAGGTATAATCTGAATGAAGATCAGAGCTTAGTTAGTTTCGATGACGAGCTAATGCGTTACAATTTGATCAAATTCAGAAGAACAAACCAGGATACTTGTATAAACTTACGACCTATTGTCTATAAAGGACAGAAGGTAACAAAAGGCCAGCCGTTGTGCGAGGGTTATGCCACAGAGAAAGGTGAACTGGCTTTGGGTCGTAACCTGAAGGTGGCTTTCATGCCATGGCAGGGATATAACTTTGAAGATGCGATTGTAATTTCTGAGCGAGTAGTAAGGGATGATGTCTTCACTTCATTACACGTGGAGGAATTTGAACTGGAAGTAAGGGATACAAAGAGAGGAGAAGAAGAGCTTACTTCAGAAATTCCCAATGTGAGCGAAGAAGCCGTAAAGAACCTCGATGAGAATGGTATCATTAGAGTGGGAGCGGATGTAAAAGAAGGAGATATTCTTATCGGAAAGATTACGCCAAAAGGGGAAACAGATCCTACTCCGGAAGAAAAGCTTCTGAGAGCAATTTTCGGTGACAAAGCCGGGGATGTGAAAGATGCATCTTTGAAAGCTTCTCCATCCTTGAGAGGTGTGGTTATTGACACCAAACTTTTCTCCAGGCCTAAGAAAGATAAAGACTTACGAGCTAAGTCTAAAAAGGAAGTTGAGGTACTGAAAGCCAGGTACGGTAAGGAATTAAGAGGCGTAAGGGCTCAGATGATCAACAAGATGGTGAAATTGCTTGACGGCAAAACCAGCTTAGGCGTTAAACATAAGTTTGGTGATGAAATCATCAGCAAAGGCGTAAAGTTTAATGCAAAGAACATCGAGGAGAACGTATTCCCTGAGAAAAACATCTATCGCGACGAAAGCACCTACAATGTTCCTGAGGAGGTGAATTTGATTTCTGACCTTATTCTTGACAACTGGGTAGACGATCCAAAGATCAATTCTATGCTGGTCAGCCTGGTTAAAAATTATAATAAGAAGAGGAACGATATATCCGGCCAGTTTAAGAGAGAGCGATTTACGCTTGAAGTTGGCGATGAACTGCCTGCAGGTATTGTGCAATTGGCCAAGGTTTACGTGGCTAAGAAGAGAAAGCTGAAGGTAGGGGACAAAATGGCCGGTCGCCATGGAAACAAGGGCGTGGTAGCAAAAATTGTGAGGGATGAAGATATGCCATTCCTGGAGGACGGAACACCGGTTGATATCGTGTTGAATCCATTAGGTGTACCTTCAAGGATGAACCTTGGGCAGATCTATGAAACTGTTTTGGGCTGGGCAGGATTGAAGTTGGGCAAAAAATATGCGACCCCGATTTTCGATGGTGCTTCAATGGCACAGGTTGCTGCTGAATTGAAAGCCGCGAAACTTCCTGAATTTGGAAGATCGTATCTATACGATGGATTAAGTGGTGATAGATTTGACCAACCTGTTACAGTTGGTGTCATTTACATGCTGAAACTAGGTCACCTTGTTGACGACAAGATGCACGCCAGGTCAATCGGGCCGTATTCGTTGATTACGCAGCAGCCTCTTGGAGGTAAAGCACAATTTGGAGGTCAAAGATTTGGAGAAATGGAAGTGTGGGCACTTGAAGCGTTTGGTGCGTCTCATGTATTGCAGGAAATTCTTACCATTAAGTCTGATGACGTAATAGGAAGAGCCAAAGCTTATGAGTCCATTGTTAAGGGCGAAAACATGACCAAGCCAAATATTCCTGAGTCATTCAACGTACTTGTGCACGAATTGCGTGGACTGGCACTTGAAATAACGCTGGATTAACCTCATCTACCGATGTGCAGATGTACCATTAGCACATCGGTAATGCTTTTAGGTACATCAATTCATTTTAAAAATTAGAAAAAAACAAAAATGGCATTCAGAAAAAATAAAAAATTAAATATTGACTTTTCTAAAGTTACTATAAGTTTAGCTTCCCCTGAATCCATTCTGGAAAGTTCTCATGGTGAGGTAACGCAGCCTGAGACTATAAACTATAGAACTTACAAACCAGAAATGGGAGGTCTTTTCTGTGAAAGGATCTTTGGTCCCGTAAAGGACTGGGAATGTCATTGTGGAAAATATAAGAGGATCAGATATAAAGGCATTATATGTGATCGTTGTGGTGTTGAAGTGACAGAGAAGAAGGTAAGAAGGGAAAGGATGGGTCACATTGAACTGGTTGTACCCGTAGCACATATCTGGTATTTCAGGTCGCTTCCTAACAAAATTGGTTATTTGTTGGGTCTGCCGACTAAAAAGCTTGACCAGATCATATACTATGAGCGCTATGCAGTTATCCAACCTGGTATAAAAGCTGAGGATGGCATTAATGAGCTGGATTTCCTTACGGAAGACGAGTACCTTGATATCGTTGATAAATTGCCAAGGGAAAATCAGATGTTGGATGATAACGATCCGAACAAGTTCATCGCCAAAATGGGTGCTGAGGCACTTGAGATGATATTGTCGAGAATTGATCTTGACGATCTTTCGTACAGCCTACGACATCAGGCCGCTACAGATACTTCGCAGCAGCGAAAAGCAGAGGCATTGAAGCGATTGAAGGTTGTGGAAGCATTCAGGGATGCCAGGACCAGAATTGAAAACCGTCCTGAATGGATGGTGATTAAAATGGTTCCTGTAATTCCACCAGAATTGCGACCATTGGTACCATTGGACGGTGGTAGGTTCGCTACTTCTGATTTGAATGATCTTTATAGAAGAGTTATTATCAGAAACAACCGATTAAAGAGACTAATTGATATTAAAGCGCCGGAAGTAATTCTTAGAAATGAAAAAAGAATGCTTCAGGAAGCGGTTGATTCACTTTTTGACAATTCAAGAAAAGTAAATGCCGTTAGGTCGGATGGAAACAGAGCTTTGAAGTCTTTGAGTGATATGCTTAAAGGAAAGCAGGGACGTTTCCGTCAAAACCTGTTGGGTAAAAGGGTTGACTACTCTGGTAGATCTGTAATTGTGGTAGGTCCTGAGTTAAAGCTCCATGAGTGCGGACTTCCAAAAGACATGGCTGCCGAATTGTTCAAGCCATTTATTATCAGAAAGCTTATTGAAAGAGGCATTGTTAAGACTGTTAAATCTGCCAAGAAAATAGTTGATAGGAAAGATCCTGTAGTTTGGGATATTCTTGAGAATGTTCTTAAGGGTCATCCGGTAATGCTTAACAGAGCTCCAACGCTTCACAGGTTAGGTATTCAGGCATTCCAACCAAAACTTATTGAAGGTAAAGCTATTCAGTTGCACCCATTGGTGTGTACTGCGTTTAACGCCGACTTTGACGGTGACCAGATGGCCGTTCACGTTCCGTTAGGACATGAGGCCATATTGGAAGCTTCTTTGTTGATGCTATCTTCTCATAATATACTTAATCCTGCAAACGGAGCTCCTATTACTGTACCTTCACAGGACATGGTGTTAGGCTTGTATTATGTGACAAAAGGCCGAAGAAGTACTAAAGATCATCCAATCCAGGGTGAAGGAATGATGTTCTATAACCCTGAAGAGGTAATCATTGCCATCAATGAAAAGAGGCTTTCAAAAAATGCCTACATCAAGGTAAGGGTTAAAATTCGTAATCAAAACGATGAACTCGAGACTAAACTGATCGAAACGGTAGCGGGAAGGGTGATTTTTAACCAATTCGTACCTGAAGAGGTGGGTTATGTTGATGAGCTATTGACGAAAAAGAAGCTTCAACAAATCATCTCCTTGATTTTCAAAATTTCAGGAATGGCCAGAACTGCCCAATTCCTTGATGATATTAAGGAATTAGGTTTCCAGTCTGCCTACAAAGGTGGGTTGTCCATGGGACTGAACGATGTTCAGGTTCCAGCGCAGAAGGAGAAGTTGGTCGCGCAGGCGAAAGAGGAAGTGGATGCTGTTTGGAACAACTACTTGATGGGATTGATCACTGATAACGAGAGGTACAACCAGGTGATTGACATTTGGACAAGGATAAACTCTCAGTTAACCAATACGCTCATGACGCAATTGGAGGAGGACCAGCAAGGTTTCAACTCCATTTACATGATGATGCACTCCGGAGCGAGAGGTTCAAGAGAGCAGATTCGTCAGCTTGGAGGAATGAGAGGCTTGATGGCGAAGCCACAGAAAAACCTTCAGGGTTCTGTTGGCGAAATCATTGAGAACCCAATTCTTTCCAACTTTAAAGAAGGACTTGATGTAATTGAGTACTTTATATCTACACACGGTGCACGTAAAGGACTTGCCGATACTGCATTGAAAACAGCGGATGCCGGATATCTTACAAGAAGACTGGTTGACGTTGCACAGGACGTGGTTGTAAACGAAGAAGATTGTGGCTCATTAAGAGGTCTGATTGTAACTGACTTGAAAGACAACGAAGAAGTTGTTGAGTCGCTTTACGAGAGGATTTTGGGTAGGGTGTCGGTACATGATATATATGATCCAATTACCGAGGAATTTATCATTGCTTCCGGCGAAGAAATTACCGAAGAAATAGCCAGAAAAATTGATAGCACAAGTATAGAAGAGGTCGAAATAAGATCTGTATTGACTTGCGAAACCAAGCAGGGAATTTGTGCGAAATGCTACGGAAGAAACCTGGCATCGGGTAAGATGGTTCAGAAAGGTGAGGCTGTCGGAGTTATCGCAGCGCAATCAATCGGTGAGCCAGGAACACAGCTTACACTTAGAACATTCCACGTTGGGGGTACTGCATCAAACATTGCTGTCGAAGCTACCATCAAAGCCAAATTTGATGGTGAAATCCAGTTTGAAGGATTGCGGACGCTTAAAACCACCAATAACGATGGCGACAAGGTAGAAGTTGTAATGGGAAGATCAGGTGAAATTAAGATCGTTGAGAAAAAATCCAACAAGGTCTTAATGAGCAATCACGTTCCTTACGGTGCTTACCTGAAAGTAAAAGAAGGTGATATTGTTGCTAAAGGAGACGAACTTTGCTTCTGGGATCCATACAACGCGGTGATCATTTCAGAATTTGATGGTACTATTGACTTCGAATCTATTGAAGAGGGTATTACCTTCAGAGAGGTTTCTGATGAACAAACCGGTCACAGAGAAAAGGTTATTGTTGACACGAAAGACAAAACTAAGAACCCTGCAATTATTGTAATCCCTAAAAAGGGAGATCCTAAAGGATACAATATTCCGGTGGGCGCTCACCTTGCTGTGGACAACGGAGACACTATTAAAGCAGGTCAGATACTTGCGAAGATCCCAAGATCAATGGGAAAATCCAGGGATATTACGGGAGGTCTGCCAAGAGTAACAGAATTATTCGAGGCAAGAAACCCTTCTAATCCTGCAGTAGTGAGTGAAATAGATGGTGTAGTTACCTATGGTGGTATAAAAAGAGGAAACCGGGAGATTTTCATCGAATCGAAAGATGGTGTTAAGAAGCGTTATTTAGTTTCTTTGTCTAAGCATATTCTGGTCCAGGATAACGACTTTGTGAAAGCAGGTTATCCTTTGTCAGATGGTGCCATCACTCCGGCAGACATTCTTTCCATTAAAGGTCCAACGGCGGTGCAGGAGTATCTTGTAAATGAGATTCAGGAGGTTTACAGGCTTCAGGGTGTGAAAATCAATGATAAGCACATTGAAACCATTGTGAGCCAAATGATGCAGAAGGTTGAGATCATTGATGCCGGTGATACTAGTTTCCTACCAGGTCAGGTTGTTGACAAGTTTGTTTTCAGGGAAGAAAACGACAGCATCCTTGATAAAAAAGTAGTGATCGAGTCTGGAGATTCTGAGAACCTGAAGCCCGGAATGATTATTTCTTCAAGAAAGTTGAGAGATGAGAATTCCAGTCTGAAGAGGAAAGATATGAAAATAGTGGAAGTGAGAGATGCACAAGCTGCTGTTTCAAGGCCTACCTTGCAAGGTATTACGCAGGCATCTTTAGGAACCGAAAGCTTCATATCTGCTGCATCGTTCCAGGAGACTACCAAGGTACTTAGTGAAGCTTCTATCAGAGGTAAAACAGATTATCTGATGGGATTGAAAGAAAACGTAATTGTTGGACACTTGATTCCTGCAGGTACTGGTAGAAGAGAATACGGTAACCTTATTGTTGGTTCTCAGGAAGAATATGACAATTTGATTGCAGCGAAGGAGCAATTCAACAAGAAAAAAGAACTTCAGGAAGAGAATTAATTTATCATGGCCGAAGAAAAAAACAAACCACAGAACTCGAACCAGATCAATATAGAGTTGTCTGAGGAAATTGCAGAGGGGATTTATGCCAACCTTGCGATGATTGCTCATTCCAATAGCGAATTTGTAATAGATTTTATTCGGCTTATGCCTGGTGTTCCAAAAGCGAAGGTAAAATCCAGGTTGGTAATTACTCCTGAACACGCCAAGCGCTTGTTGAATGCGTTGAAGGAAAATATAAGGAAATATGAAGAGACTTTTGGGCCGATCAAGCAAAATGAGGAGGCCCCTAAGTTTCCCATTAATTTTGGAGGAACCGTGGGCGAGGCTTAGATGGCTTATTTTTGCGGGTGATGATGAATTATTTCCTAAACATCATTGGTAAATTTGAAATAAGTTTGTTTAATAAAAGTCTTTTAGTACCTTTGCAGTCCAAAATTTTTATTAGGATAAGGAAATTATAAAATTGAATAAATGCCTACTATACAACAATTAGTAAGAAAAGGTAGAAAAACCCTGACCTCTAAGTCTAAGTCTCCGGCCTTAGATTCTTGTCCGCAACGTAGAGGTGTTTGTACAAGGGTTTATACTACTACGCCAAAGAAGCCTAATTCTGCGATGAGAAAAGTTGCAAGGGTAAGGTTGACAAACGGAAAAGAAGTAAATGCTTACATTCCGGGCGAAGGTCATAACCTACAGGAACACTCTATTGTGTTGATCAGAGGAGGAAGAGTAAAAGATCTTCCAGGTGTAAGATACCACATCATTAGAGGAGCACTTGATACCGCTGGTGTAAATGGTAGATTACAGCGTAGGTCTAAATATGGTGCGAAACGCCCAAAAAAATAATTAATAACGAAATAAGATAATGAGAAAATCTAAACCAAAGAAGAGATATATTCTTCCGGATCCCAAATTTCAGGATACTTTGGTAACAAAGTTTGTAAACTACCTGATGGTTGATGGTAAGAAGAGTATTGCTTATTCTATTTTCTATGATGCGATTGAGTTGGTAGAAAAGAGAACGAGTGAGAATGGTCTTGACACTTGGAAAAAGGCTTTGAGCAATATCATGCCTTCAGTAGAGGTAAAGAGCAGAAGAGTAGGTGGTGCAACTTTCCAGGTGCCTTTGGAAGTTCGGCCTGAGCGTAAGAGTTCACTTGGAATCAAGTGGATGATCAGTTACGCCCGTTTAAGAGGTGAGAAAACGATGAAGGAGAGATTGGCAGGAGAAATAATTGCTGCAGCGAAAGGAGAGGGAGCCGCTATTAAGAAGAAGGATGACACACATCGAATGGCCGAAGCTAATAAAGCATTTTCACACTTTAGATTTTAATTTTTACTAATGGCTAAGAAAGACTTAAGATTACTCAGAAATATTGGTATTATGGCGCACATCGATGCGGGTAAAACCACTACTTCTGAACGTATTCTATATTATACCGGACTCACTCATAAGATTGGCGAAACCCACGAAGGTGGCGCTATTATGGACTGGATGGAGCAGGAGCAGGAAAGAGGTATCACAATTACTTCAGCTGCTACGACTACTTTCTGGAAATACCCTACCGTACAGGGTCAAACCAACGAGCACACAAAAGAATATAAAATCAACCTAATCGATACTCCTGGTCACGTGGACTTCACAGTGGAAGTTGAGCGTTCTTTAAGGGTATTAGACGGTGCGGTTGCTTTATTTTGTGCTGTATCTGGTGTGGAGCCTCAGTCTGAGACAGTTTGGAGACAAGCCGATAAATACCGCGTACCGAGAATCTGTTTTGTTAACAAAATGGACAGAGCCGGGGCGGACTTTTTTAATGCTGTAAAAGAGATAAAGGAGAAATTGGGTGCTAACCCTGTTCCGCTTCAGATTCCAATTGGAAGTGAAGAGACTTTCAAAGGTGTGGTTGATTTGATTACTAATCAAGCCATTATTTGGAATGATGAAGACCAGGGGATGACCTATAATGTAATAGATATTCCGGAAGATCTTCAGGAGACAGTACTTGAGTGGCGTCAAAATCTGGTAGAGAGTGTTGCCGAATATGACGACGCGCTTTTGGAGAAATTCTTTGAGGATCCAGATTCTATCACGAAAGAAGAGATGATGGCTGCCATTAGAAAAGCAGTAATAGATTTATCATTCTCTCCTGTATTGTGCGGATCAGCCTTCAAAAATAAGGGCGTTCAGGCGGTGTTGGATGCTGTTATTGCATATCTACCTTCTCCGTTGGATTTGCCTCCTATCAAAGGCATTAATCCAGACACAGAAAAAGACGAATTCCGTAATCCTGATATTGACGAACCGTTTTCTGCATTGGCATTTAAGATAGCAACAGATCCATTTGTTGGTAGGTTGTGTTTCTTTAGGGTGTATTCTGGCTTCCTGGAATCAGGTTCCTATGTGCATAACATGAGAACGGACAAAAAAGAGCGGATCTCCCGATTGATGCAAATGCATTCGAACAAGCAAAACCCTATCGATAGGGTAGAGGCTGGTGATATCGCTGCTGGCGTTGGTTTTAAAGACATCAAAACGGGTGATACCTTGGTTCATGAAAAGCACAAAATTGTGCTGGAAGCTATTACTTTCCCTGAGCCGGTTATCGGCTATGCCATTGAGCCAAAAACACAGGCCGATGTTGATAAGCTGGGAATGGCAATTTCCAAGTTGGTTGAAGAAGATCCGACGCTTCATGTACAAACTGATCAGGAGACAGGTCAGACTGTATTGAGAGGAATGGGTGAACTTCACCTTGAGATTATCATAGACCGCTTAAAAAGAGAGTTTAAGGTTGAAATCAATCAGGGAGCTCCTCAGGTTGCTTATAAGGAAGCAATTACGAAGAGCGTTGAGCATAAGGAGGTTTATAAGAAACAATCAGGAGGTAAAGGAAAATTTGCCGATATCGTATTTGAACTCGGACCTCGTGAAGATGGTAAACCTGGCCTGGAATTCGACAATAAAATTGTGGGTGGTGTAATTCCAAGAGAATTCATCCCTGCTATTCAAAAAGGGTTCGAAGGAGCCATGAAAAATGGACCTTTGGCAGGCTATCCTGTAGAGTCAATGTATGTACGATTGTTTCACGGATCTTTCCACGACGTCGACTCTGATGCATTGTCTTTTGAATTGGCAGCACGAATCGGGTTTAAAGAAGCAGCAAAAAAAGCAGCTCCGATTATCCTTGAGCCGATAATGGCGGTAGAGGTAACAACACCTGACGAATATACAGGACCTGTTACCGGTGATTTGAATAAGAGAAGAGGGTTGATGAAAGGTATGGATACAAAAGCTGGTGCTCAGTTGATTAAAGCTGACGTGCCATTATCTGAGCTTTTCGGTTACGTTACTGATTTGAGAACTATTAGCTCCGGCCGTGCTTCCGCTTCCTTGACGTTTTCACATTATGATCCTGTGCCTAGCAATTTGTCAGAAACTATCATTGCTAAAATTAAAGGTGTAGGAGTTAAGTAATGCTATCGTACCAACCAGTTTTGGTTGGTATTTTACCAGAATAATATCAAACCCATGAATCAGAAAATAAGAATTAAATTAAAGTCATACGATCATAATCTTGTTGACAAGTCATCCGAGAAGATTGTACGAGCTGTGAAAACTACAGGGGCAGTAGTAAGTGGTCCAATTCCTCTTCCTACTGAGAAAGAAATTTTTACAGTTCTTAGATCACCTCACGTGAATAAAAAGGCTAGAGAACAATTTCAACTTTGTACCTACAAAAGGCTGGTAGATATTTATTCTAACAGCACTAAAACTGTTGATGCGTTGATGAAATTGGAACTACCTAGTGGGGTAGATGTAGAGATCAAGGTTTGATCCTGAACTAACTTTAGAAAAGAGAACCAATAATGTTTTTGTTGGTTCTTTTTTATTGCCCAATATTAAACGAAAAAATTAATTATAAGTTTTGGGGAACTTATAATATTTTGCTAACTTTGCAGTCCTTTGTGAAGAATGTGTAAGAAATCTTCCAAAAACAACGAAAATTAACTTTAATCATAGAAATGTCAGGGATAATAGGAAAAAAGGTTGGAATGACTAGCATCTATAGTGCCGATGGACGAAACGTCGCATGCACAGTAGTGGAGGCTGGTCCTTGCGTGGTTACGCAAGT
>CAZWQB010000084.1:0-12593 GCA_964636035.1 uncultured Roseivirgaceae bacterium | reverse complement strand
AGCTTTGATCAAGGACGACTTCAGTGCAAAGGAAAAGCACAGGTTTCGTAAAGCTGTAAGTCCTCGTACGAATTAAGTCGACTTCAGCGCAATTCGTCGCTTAGGGCTGCCCGCAATGGTAGTAACCACTAACAGCCAAAAGCTATTAGCTCCAATCAATCTCCGCTTTTCCTTTTTCTTTCAGATAAGCATTGGCTTTACTGAAATGCCTGTTGCCAAAAAATCCCCGATGAACAGAGAAAGGTGAAGGGTGGGCAGATTCTAAAACCAGATGTTTACTTCTGTCGATAATGGCTCCTTTCTTTTGGGCATAAGCGCCCCAAAGCATAAAAACCACGCCTTCTTTTTGCTCCGAGATTACTTTGATGACAGCATCGGTAAAAATTTCCCATCCTTTTTTTTGATGTGAGCCAGGAGTCTGAGCTCTTACAGTCAGTGTGGCATTTAATAACAGCGCGCCCTGCTTTGCCCATCTTTGCAGGTTTCCGGAAGATGGAAAAGGCTTTCCCAGATCCGCTTCAATTTCTTTGAAAATGTTAACCAGCGACGGTGGTAATTTTACGCCATCATAAACAGAAAAGCAGAGTCCGTTTGCTTGCTTTGGCCCGTGATAGGGATCCTGTCCTAAAATCACGACTTTGGTAGCATCAAACGAGCAATGTTCAAAAGCATTAAATATTTCCGCCCCGGGAGGGAATATCTGACAGGTGGCATATTCTTTTTTGACGAAAGCGGCCAACTCCCTGAAATAATCTTTCACAAACTCCGCTTTCAATCTGCTCTTCCACGAAGCATCAATTTTTACGTCCATATCCCATCTATTTTACGATAATCTTAAATTCAGGCAAAGGCGATTTCCGAAAGACCCTTGCACAAGAAGTCTTAATTTTAAGACAAAGGTAAATTTTTCAAAACTTATACCTATATTTAGTCGTTAGCAGAATATATTTAATACCATATATTTTAATGCAATCATGGTTACTGAAATTACAGAAGGAGTAAAAATAAGTGTTGAGACAGAATACCAACCGGAATACTCCAGCCCCAGCCAATATCATTATGTCTTTACGTACAGAATCACTATAGAAAATAGAAGTGAAAATACTTTGCAGCTTTTAAGGCGCCACTGGTACATACATGATGCCAATACCATGTTGCGAGAAGTTGAAGGAGAAGGAGTAGTTGGTCAGCAGCCGGTGTTGGAGCCCGGACAAGTTCACAAATACGTTTCGGGCTGCAACCTTAAATCTGGCATCGGAAAAATGCGTGGTACTTATTTGATGGAAAGAGTGGTAGATGGGAAAACATTCAATGTAAAAATTCCTGAATTTACCATGGTCGTTCCGTTTAAGTACAATTAACTAATGACCAGGTTGTGGTCAGGGACTTTTATTGTTAAGCAATACCTGCAATATTGGCTAAATGCCATAGACCAATATTCATTACAAACTCCTTTTACTTATAACTTTTATAACGACGTAATATTAGAGGGAACTGATCGGGCGGCTTTCGACGAAATAGAAGCCATTCGCAGTGTTTTGCTCAAAAATCATGCTCAGATAGAGGTGCTGGACCTGGGTGCAGGCTCAGTAGTTGAACCGGGAAACCTCAGAACGATCTCAAAAATTGCCAGATTTTCTTTAAGCAGCCCTAAATTTTCCCGCTTTCTCTTCAGGCTGATACGCCATTTCCAGCCAACAAATATTGTCGAACTGGGCACATCATTGGGAATTAACACTGCCTATATGGCCAAAGCAAGCCCCGGTACAACGATGTATACACTTGAAGGTTGTTCGAATATAGCATCACTTGCCAGTGCCCATTTCGAGCAGCTTCATCTCGAAAGCATTAAATTAATTGCAGGGGATATAAATGAAACCCTGCCTGTTCTATTAAAGCAAATCGGTACTGTTGAATTCGTGTTTTTTGATGCCAATCATACTGAAGCCGCCACCTTACGCTATTTCGACTTATGCCTTCAATACAAAAAAGGGAATTCCGTATTCATATTTGACGATATACATCTATCGAAAGGCATGCATCGGGCATGGGAAAAGATAAAGACACATCCGGAAGTAAGTTTATCTATGGATATATTTGACGCAGGCATCGTATTTTTTGAGAAAGGTCTGCAGCCTGGCCACTATACGCTTACTTTCTAATTCCAAAAGGTATTTAGCACCTATCACGCAAAATTAAAACCTTTTAACATCCTAAATCGATATACTAGAATTAGAAAAAAATCAGCACCTTTGCAAAGCAATTAAAAATACGCTATTATAGGCAGGTGAAATAGGGTTAGCCGGGAGAATAATTTTGTTTCTAACAAAATTAACTTCAAATTGCCCTCTTATGGCTCTATAATAATTGTATTGCTGGATTTAATTTTAAAATTCTATTGTAGGATTTCAATAAAAATCTATTTTTACGTTTTAAATAAAAAATAATTTTTTATAGACAATGGATAACAAACCAAACGATCAAAAAGACAAGAAGAGCAACTATAAAGTTTTAATTATCGCTTTTATTGCTATACTTCTTATCATAAACGGCGTTAAGTTTTATTTGGATTACCAAAAGGACAAAGAACAGGAAGCTACGATTGCGAACGTGGAAGCGGAAAGAGATGAAACCCTCAACAAACTCGAGTCCATCAGCAACGAGCTTGATATGAAGATAGAAGAAATAAACAAATTAGGTGGTGATGTAGAAGAACTTCGAAAAGTAAGAAGTGAACTGGAAGCTGAAAAAGAGCAAATCAGAAAGGCGGCCTATATAGAGGCTGGAAAGCTTAAATCGAAATTAGCAGGCTATGAAACTTTGTTAAAGAAGCAAGACGAAGAAATTGCGAGGCTGAAAGTAGTAAACGAAGAACTTTTATCTGAAAACACAGGACTTAAAACTGAGAAGATCAAGTTGAGCGACTCCCTTTCAACCCTTAGCAGAACCAGGGATAAACTGGGCGAAAAGGTGGCCATTGCTTCAAGGTTAAAGGCAGAAAATATCAAGATATTTGCTTTGAACAAAAGAGAGAAGGAACGTGAAGGTGAGTTTAGAAACCGCCAGATAGAGCAACTGAAGGTAGAATTTAACCTGGCAGAAAACAACGTGGCGCCGATTGAAGGCAAAGACATTAAAATCAGAATCGTAGGACCGGAAGGTGACGTGCTGTTCGACGTAGCAAGAGGTTCAGGTACATTTATGTCTGAGGGCGAGGAAAAATTCTTCACAGCAAATCAAGAAATCCTGTTTGATAACACGAAACAGCAATTAACGTTCTTGTACGATAAAGGCAGCGATTACAAAGAAGGAAAGCATATTGTGGAAATCTATGCAGATGACTACAAAATAGGCCAGAGCTCTTTTACCGTTAAATAACATTGACCTATCAAAAAATACAGAAGAGGCTTTCATAATTGAAGGCCTTTTTTTTGCCCCTGTTTGTAACGTCCGTTGAATACCAAATGCACCACCTACCTCTAAAATAAGCAGCCCCCCAGGAGATCGGTTTTCTAAACCTATCAGAATTTGGAAAATCCTAAAACTGCAGGAGAAACATGACCCGGCAACTATACAAATAAATTTACTGCCAGCTGATTCATTCTTCATCCAGTTCGTTGCTAATAATAGGATCGGCGAATTTGCTCAAGTTCAACTAATTAAATCGGAGGATAAATTTACTTTTTAAATATATTTATATTAATTTTGCACCCTTATATCAATTATTTATAACTATCAATTTTTAAAATTTCAACATGGAAATTAAAAATTATGAGACGGTATTCATTTTAAATCCCGTTTTGTCTGATGAACAGATGAAGGATACTGTCGAAAAATTTATCAAAGTACTGACAGACAACGGTGCTGAGATTATCAACGAGGAAAGATGGGGACTGAGAAAATTAGCTTATCCTATCATGCACAAAACCACCGGATTCTACAATTTGGTAGAGTTTAAAGCAGATTCTCAACTTATTACTACGCTTGAAACTGAGTTTAGAAGGGACGAAAAAGTAATGAGATTCTTAACAACTGTATTGGACAAGCATGCGCTTGAGTACAATGCAAAAAGAAGAAGAGGAGAATTTAATAAGAAAGACAAAGAAGAACCAAGAAAGGAGGAAAAAGCAGCATGACACTAGTGAACGAACCCATCAACAGAAACGAAAACAAAAAGAAATACTGCCGTTTCAAGAAAAATGGCATCAAGTATATCGATTATAAGGATGCAAACTTCCTTTTAAAATTTGTGAATGAGCAGGGTAAAATCCTTCCAAGAAGGCTTACCGGTACCAGTCTGAAATTTCAGAAAAAAGTTGGTCAGGCTGTAAAAAAAGCAAGACATCTGGCTTTGTTACCATACGTAACCGATTCACTAAAATAGTTTTAAATTTTGAATGCTGAATGTTTAACCGTTGCATTAAACCAGCGAGTTGGGCATTTGCAGGACATCATTTAACATCGCAAAAATGGAAGTAATACTAAAAGAAGATATAAAAGGACTTGGTTATAAGAATGACCTTGTGAATGTAAAATCCGGATACGGAAGAAATTTTCTTATCCCAAGAGGTTTTGCAACAATAGCCAGTGAATCAAACAAAAAGATCATGGCTGAAAACATCAGACAGGCCTCTCACAAAGCGGATAAATTGAGACAAGATGCTCAAAACATAGCTGACGGCATAGGTGATACCGTTCTTGAAATTCCTGCTAAGGTTGGTGAAAGCGGCAGAATATTCGGTGCGGTTACTACACTTCAAATCTCAGATGCGCTTAAAGAAAAAGGATTTTCTGTGGATAGAAAACAAATTTCTTTCAAAACTGAGGTGAAATCTGTAGGTGAGTACGTTGCCGAACTGGACCTTCACAGAGATGTAAAGCACGATGTGAACTTCAAAGTAATTGCTGAATAAATATATTTAGCACAAAAAAAAGCGACTCTACACGGGTCGCTTTTTTTTTGTATTAACTTTATGGTGAAGACTTCAAAAAACGAAACCCGATGGATTTCCGAACCACCATTTCACTAAGGCCTTCTGCTTTTGAGATAAATCTGGAAACTCAGGTTCTGTCCATTGGCTCCTGCTTTTCCAATTGCATGGGCATACGGTTGCTTGAAAATAAGTTTAAAGTAATTGCCAATCCATTTGGAACCATCTTCAACCCCTTGTCAATCTTCAGGCTGCTTTCTTATGCGGTTACAGGTAGCAGGCCTCCCGAAGAAACTTACGTATCCGCCAGCGATGTTTGGAAAAACCTTGATTTTCACTCCGAATTCTCCGCTACGGATAAAAACGTGCTCGAGGAAATGATATCCACAGCAATTTCCAATGTAGGAAAGGAATTCGCGCACCTCTCCTATCTGCTCATTACCCCCGGGACTGCAATGGTTTATGAAACCAAAAAAGCAAATTATCTGGTGGCCAACTGCCACAAACTTCCGCCTGACATGTTCTATCCAAAACGTTTGCTCGAAGTAGAAGAAATTATAGGTGCGTTTGAAATGTTGAAGCAGCATATCGAAAAACTGAACCCAAACATCCGGTATATCTTTACTGTGAGCCCTGTAAGGCATCTGAAGGACACACTGGAGCTGAATAGCTGGAGCAAATCGGTTTTACTGCTGGCGGTCAAGAAACTCGCCCACTCATACGAAAATGTTGAATATTTTCCGAGCTATGAAATTATGATGGACGACCTCAGGGATTATAGATTTTATAATCCCGACATGCTCCATCCAAGTAGTATAGCCGAAGATTATATCTGGGAAAAATTCGCGGAATGTTATTTCAGAGATGATACTGTCGGCTTTTTGAAGAAATGGGCGAAGATAAAAGAAGCCCTGGCGCACAGGCCCTTTCATCCGGAATCTCCCTCCCACCAGCGTTTCATCTTGAAAACCATTTCTAATTTATCTGCTTTAGATAATATTGTTGATGTAGCTAAAGAAATGGAAATTTTAAATGCCAGACTCTATGAAAAGCCGAAAGTATAGCAATCACCTGATCCACGAAACCAGCCCCTATCTGCTTCAACATGCACATAATCCCGTAAACTGGTATCCCTGGGGTGAAGAAGCGCTGCAGTTGGCAAAAAAAGAAAACAAGCCCATAATCGTTAGTATTGGCTATTCCGCCTGCCACTGGTGCCATGTGATGGAAAGGGAATCCTTCGAAAATGAATCGGTTGCTGAAATCATGAACCAGCATTTTATCGCTATTAAAGTAGACAGAGAAGAAAGACCCGATGTAGACCAGGTTTATATTGACGCCATTCAGGCAATGGGCATACAGGGAGGATGGCCCTTGAATGTATTTCTTACCCCTGAACAAAAGCCATTTTACGGAGGCACCTATTTTCCCGCTGAAACCTGGATACAACTCCTAAAAAATGTGGCAACTGCCTATAAATCGGAGCGATATGCACTGGATGAATCTGCGGAGAAATTTACAGAGGCCCTGAACTTTAGCGAAATAGATAAATTTAAGCTCAAATCGGAATCCTTTTCAAAGACAGATCTGGGTCCATTGTTTGATAATCTCGGGAAGGGTTTTGATCCTGAAAAAGGAGGCATGAAAGGGGCGCCAAAATTTCCCATGCCGGCAATCTGGAGTTTCGTGTTGCATTATTTTGCCCTGATTCAGAATAAGGATGCCAGCCAACAACTGGAATTGACTTTGAAAAAGATGGCCCTTGGCGGCATCTATGACCAAATCGGCGGCGGCTTCTCCAGGTATTCTGTGGATGATAGCTGGTTCGCGCCGCACTTTGAAAAGATGCTGTATGACAATGGCCAGTTAGTAAGTTTATATTCAAAGGCTTTTTTGCAGCACCAGGAAGCACTTTATAAGGATGTTGTTTATCAGACGCTCGAATTTATTCAAAGAGAGCTGACCAGTCCGGAGGGTGGATTCTATGCGGCCCTTGATGCCGACAGCGAAGGCGAAGAAGGAAAATTCTATACCTGGGAAAAAGGGGAATTTGACGATATTTTAGGTGAAGATGCAACAGTAGCAGGGAAATATTTTAATGTAAAGCCAGAAGGCAATTGGGAAAAAGGCTGGAATATTCTGCACGTTACCTCCTCTTCCAAAGCGGCCTCTCCTGAGGGAGGATTAAGTGCAGAAGCGCTGCATAAGAAAATAAATGCTGCAAAATTCAAGCTTTTAAAGGCAAGAGAGAAAAGGATCAGACCCGGACTAGATGATAAGATTTTGGCTGGCTGGAATGGCTTGATGCTGAAAGGAATAATTGATGCTTACGTCAGTTTTACCGATGAGCGTTTTTTAACAATGGCTTTGAGCAATGCAAATTTCATCAAAGAAAAGTTGATCCGGAGTGATAATGGCTTGTACCGTAGCTATAAAAGCGGAAAAGCGACACTCCACGGCTATCTTGAAGATTATGCAAGCGTAATCGGCGCTTTCAAGACCCTCTACGAAGTTACCTTCGATGAACAGTGGTTACAAAGTGCAAGAGAGCTTGTCGACTATACCTTAGAACATTTTTTCGACGAAAAAGAGCAGCTTTTCTTTTTTACTGACAATTCCACAGAGAAGTTGATAGCAAGAAAAAAAGAAATCTTTGACAACGTAATTCCATCCTCCAATGCGCTAATGGCGACCAATTTATTCGAGCTAGGGATCCTCCTGGATTTGGATGATTGGAAACAAATAGCCATCGACATGGTGGCCAAAGTTAAAAAGCTGATAGTGAACGAGCCACGTTTTATGAGTACCTGGGCGGAAGCATTATTGAAAATGGTACACCCCACCGCTGAAGTGGTTATCGTAGGGCCGGAAGCAACTCAGCTAAGACTACAATTTGGGCAAGTCTCTTACTTTAATGTGGTGTTCTCAGGTACTAGCACCTCGAGCGAGCTTCCTCTTTTAGCAAATCGAGGGATGCTGAACGATAAAACTACCATTTATGTGTGCTTTGATAAAGCGTGCAAATTACCCACCAATGACATTCGGGAAGCCATAAGACTGCTTGACTTCGATAAAATTGGTTAATTTTGAGGCAGGATCATTGACGATGTTTTAAAGAAATTCAGTTTGAGCCAACTATCTTTTCAGGAATACGAAGCAGATGAGCGTTTTACTTTGTTTGCTGACGTTATCCTGCCCGTGCCTATTCCCAAACTATTCACCTACAGGATTCCCCGGTCTCTGGAATCCGCAGCTGCAATTGGTCACAGGGTGATCGTTCAATTCGGTTCGAAAAAAATATTAACCGGCGTAATTGGTAAATTGCACAAGGAGCCGCCAAAAGAGTATGAAGCACGATACATCATTGAGCTGCTTGACGAGCAGCCGATTGTAACTCCAATTCAGTTAAAGCTTTTTCATTGGATTTCAGAATATTATTTGTGCACTATTGGCGAAGTCTTGAATATAGCGCTCCCCTCTGGCCTGAAACTTAGCAGCGAATCAAATATACAATTGAACCCTGACTTTGAAGTTTCCATGACGACGGATCCGGAGCAGCCTCATGGAGATTTTAACGAGAACGAGTTGCGTATTATCCGAACGCTAAAAGAAAAAAAATCCCTTTCTTATTCTGAAATTGGTGATTTACTGGGTGTAAAAAACATTCACCAGCAATTGAAATCCCTACTGGAGAGGAACATCATAATCATTTATGAAGCCGTAAAAGAAAAGTTTCAACCAAAAAAAATCAAGAAGATCCGGCTTACTAAAACCTACGGGAATAAGGAGAAACTGGAAGCGCTTTTTGAAACTTTGGAGAATAAACCCAAGCAGGAAGACGTGCTTTTGAAATACCTCCAGGAGGTTCCGGTTTTCCAGAATCCTGAGATCAATGAGAAAGGCTTGTCAAAAAGTGTTCTTCTACAGGGAAATATATCATCTTCTTCATTGCAGACCCTCGTAAAGCATGGAATATTTGAGGAGTTTGAGATTATTGTATCAAGGTTTGACACAGAATACAGCAGCAAGGAAGCGGATGTTAATTTGAACCAAGCCCAATCCAGCACCAAGATTGAAATAATGGAGCAATTTGCGCAAAAGGATACCGTCCTTTTGCATGGCGTAACGGGAAGCGGCAAAACAGAAATTTATATACAGCTTATTCGGGAGGCCCTCGAAGGCGGAAGTCAGGTGCTTTATTTATTGCCTGAAATTGCTTTGACCACACAAATAGTGAGTCGACTAAGAAAGTTTTTTGGTGATAAAATGGGGGTATATCATTCCAAATTTTCAGACAATGAACGGGTAGAAGTTTGGAAAGGCATTTTATCGGGGAAATTTGCTTTCGTAGTGGGCGTTAGGTCCTCGATATTTCTTCCGTTTGACAACCTGGGACTGATCATCGTAGACGAAGAGCACGAAACTTCCTACAAGCAATACGATCCGGCACCACGGTACCACGCCAGGGACCTCGCACTGGTGCTTTCAAAGTGGCATTTTGCGAAGACGCTGCTGGGTTCAGCCACGCCTTCTATAGAAAGTTACTACAATGCGAACAACGGAAAATACGGGTTGGTGACGCTGTCAGAGCGTTTTGGAGAGGCTGTTTTACCTGAAATCCGCCTAGCGGATATTCGTGCGGAAAGAAAACGAAAAACCCTGAAAGCTGATTTTTCCAGTGACCTGATTGCTGCGCTGGATGGCGCCCTCAATCGTAAAGAGCAGGCGATCATATTTCAGAACAGAAGAGGTTATGCACCTTATGTAACCTGTGAAGAATGCGCCTGGATTCCTAAGTGTGAAAACTGTGCCGTAAGTCTGACATACCACATGTACCACAACGAATTGCGATGCCACTATTGCAGTCACAAACAAAAAGTTCCTAACACCTGCAGTGCATGTGGTTCAAACAATGTCAAAACCGTTGGTTTTGGCACTGAGAAATTGGAAAATGATTTGAAATTGATTTTCCCCGAAGCCCGTATCCAGAGGATGGACTTGGATACCACCCGAAGAAAATATAGTTATCAAACTATTATAGACAGCTTCGAGAAAGGTGAAATCGATGTGCTGGTAGGTACACAAATGGTTAGCAAGGGGCTTGATTTTGACAAGGTCAGCGTAGTCGGAATAGTAGATGCAGACAGAATGTTGTATTTCCCGGACTTTCGATCCTTTGAAAAAGCGTTCCAAATGATAACACAGGTGAGTGGCAGGGCGGGCCGACGGGACAAATCCGGGCTTGTAATTGTTCAGACAGCAAATACAGAGCAGCCCGTGCTTGCAGACATTATGAAGAACGATTTCCAAGCCATGTATAGGAAAGAATTAATGGAAAGAAGCGTTTTTTACTACCCTCCTTTCGTACGGCTTGTAAAGATTACCATTAAAAATGAAAAGAAGGAAGTGGCCGAAAAAGCAGGAAAGCTGCTGCAGCGAGTTTTGGCAGAAAAATTAGGTTCGAAATTTGCTTTGGGGCCTCAGGAACCGCCGATCGCAAAAATAAGAAACCTGTTTTTGATGGAAATTATGGTTAAATTAAGAAAAAACGACCAGATCGCTGGCATCAAAAAATTCATAAAAGACGAGTGTCAGGCGATTATCATTGACGGAAATTTCAAGAAAACAAGGATCAGCATCGATGTGGACCCTTTATAAAAATTACCTTAAAGCAACTCAAAAATCGGGCAATAGCTTATCTTTGGATATTATTAATGACTTATATGGTAGGAAAAATAAACGGCATCTTTGGTCTGCTCTTTCTGTCTTTACTATTGCTGACCTTTTTAAATAGTTGTGATGAATGCTATGAATGCGACGTTTATCCCGATCCATATGTAAACGTGAAGTTTATTAAAACTTCTGAATTGGATCCGGTTAACGATAGCATTGCGAATGTGGTTGAACAACTTGCAGAAAAAAGGAAGGAACAAGCTGAATTAACAAGAGATGCACCTGTAGAAGCAGTCAATGCGATTAAAGCAATTATAGATAGTCTCAATGCTGAAAAAGTAAGGCTTGAAAAAAAGAGAAATCTTTTGCAATCAGGCATTGTACAGATCGATACATTGCTCGGCGATTTTAGTAAAGAACTAAAAATTTTGAGCGATAGCGCCACGATTCACAGGTTTCCCCTCTCTATGAACGAGACATCTTCTTCTTTTAGAATTTATTTGCATGGCCATCCCGAGGAAGAGACGCTGACTTTGAATTATAAGACAGAAATGGTGGTAGAGAATAACCGTGTAATCGTAAAAGCCAACAGTATTGAAGACCCTCCAATTACTTCATTTGATTCTGCCCGTGTGAGCCCAAGAGATGACCGAAAAATTACCGATGAAACAACCATATATCTCTATTATTAGTGTCTGTAGTTTCCTGTTGCTCTTCGTGATTGCTCCGGGACAAGTTCAGGCGCAATCAGAAAAACGTTCAGAAACCGAAGAGACTCCTGAAGGCGAGGAGACTTTGGAAACAGAGGAGACTTTGGAAACAGAGGAGGATTCTGAAATGGAAGAGATTTCAGACACTAAGGCCTCTCCTGAATTAGAGGAGCCGACGCCCGGACAAGAAACGGCAGCAGCCCCTACTGCACCCGATTCGCTTAAAATAGACTATTCTAAAAATCCTTTTGGGATTCAGGTAGGTGTTGATCTGGTAAAGTTGGGCAGTTTCGCCATTGATCAGGAAACCAAATACGAAGCACTTGCAGGGATTAGTTACAAAAATCTAACGTTGGTGGCCGAAGCAGGTCATTCGCTTTTCGCCTATAGGAATTCCTATAAAAACTCAGAAGATTACGAGGTTGAGGGAGACTATTTCCGGGTCGGATTTGACTATGCTTTTAGTAAGGGGGCCAAAAATCAGATCTTAGTTGGCATCAGGTATGCAAAAGCCACTTTCGGAGACAGAGGATCTTTTATCCTAAAGAGTGACTTATGGGAGGATTTCACCTATACGCTGGATGAAGACGCACGCAATAATTCTACGGCAACCTGGGGAGAAATTGTTGTAGGCACCCAGACGCTCATCTTCAAAAATGCCTATTTTGGGTGGTATTTCAGATTCAGGAAGCTTTTAGAGCGCACGGAATATGATCCGATAGACATTTTTTATATTCCCGGATATGGCAAGAGCTTTAACAACAGTATTCCTGCCCTGAATTTATTTTTAAAGTATAGAATTCCTTTCTAAAAGAGACAAAGCCTGTTTTACAACAAACATGAATATTTCGGGTTAAAAGGTTCACTTAATAACTCAATAAATGTTTAATATAAAGCCTGGTAGTAAAAAAATGTGGTTTATTGTGGTGGTCCTGATCATTCTGGTGGCTGCCTGGAGCTTAAGCTATGTCTGGATGGGTTAAGGTGTAGCAATTCCCGTCTTTTGCAGATTATCCCAAGCTTGCTGGTTTTTGCTGTCGGCAGATGATGTTCAACCCCTTTAGGGTTGGGTCAGGGCGTTTAAATTCTTCTATTCATGTTCAACCCTTGTCAGGGTTGGTAGTTGCGGTGACTCAAAGCCCCGGGGAAAACCAATACCTAACTTCAGAAGTCTTGTTTCAAATTCCAGAGAAGATTCAAAAAAATTCAGGTAGGAACTTCTTCAAAGGGCTTCAAAAAACCCGACTTCGGAAGTTTTTGAATAGCACTGCTTTTTAAG
>CAZWQB010000083.1:0-12601 GCA_964636035.1 uncultured Roseivirgaceae bacterium | reverse complement strand
ATTGAATCTGCTAAAGGTGAGAAACTCGTTCGAAAGTTTGGAGTCTGGAATCGATCTGGAAGTAAATCAGTCAAAAATAAATTTGACGAATACCTTAAAGACGCTTGAGTCTCAGAGAGAGAACATAGAATTGGCAGAAGAAGTGGCCAGGGTTACAAAAATAAAATACACAAGCGGGATAGGGTCGAACCTGGAAGTAACTGAAGCAGAAACGGCCTTAAGAGAAGCGCAGACAAACTACTATAATGCGCTTTATGAAGCCATTCTTGCACAAATAGATTTGAAAGCAGCATTAGGAATATTGACAAAATAGAAAACTCATAATACCATCAATACAATGAAAAATACATCAATCTTTTTGATTTTACTGGTCTTCGTACTTTCCAGTTGTGGCTCTTCAGATAAAAAGGCTGAGCTTGAACAATTGAAAAAGGAGCGCGATGAAATATCTCAAAAGATCAGCAAGCTTGAAGCCGAAATTTCTGCCTCAGACACCACTGATTCAGCAACGCAGGAGAAGAAAGCTACCATGGTAAAAGTGACTACGGTGCAGCAGTCGCCATTTGTACACTATATAAATGTGCAGGGGAGAGTGGTTTCTGACAAGAATATCATGCTGAGTGCAAAGGCGGCAGGTACCATCAACAAAATTTATGTTGATGAAGGCCAGGCAGTAAAGCAGGGACAAATCTTAGCACAGATTGATCCTGACCTGTTGAACAAAAGCATGGAGGAGTTGCGAACCAGCCTCGAATTGGCGAATACACTTTTCGAAAGGCAGAAAAACCTGTGGGAGCAAAACATTGGAACAGAGGTGCAGTACCTTCAGGCGAAAAATACCAAAGAGTCGCTTGAAAAACGAATCGCTTCCCTGAATGAACAATTGCAGCAAACTAAGATCATTGCGCCATTTTCCGGAATAGTGGATGAAATAACTATTCGGGAAGGAGAAGTGGCAGCTCCAAATACCCCGGCCATTCGTATTGTTAGCCCTACAGAATTTAAAATTCGGGCAGAAATTGCTGAAAATTACATGTCTGTGGTTCAAAAAGGCAATACAGTGTTGGTAGAGCTTCCTGATTTTGAAGAGCCCATTGCTTCTAAGGTAACTACCGTGAGCCGTGTAATTGACCCGTCCAACAGGACTTTTCAAATCGAAGTAAGCCTGCCAGACAGCGTCAGCAGTCATTTAAAAGCCAACATGGTGACCTACATCAATGTAGAAGATTACAAAAACCAGGAAGCTGTTGTAGTGCCTATTAACGCAGTACAGTTTACAGACGATGGTGATGATTATGTGTTTGTTGCTGAAAATGGCAGAGCCGTCGTGCGCCCAATAAAGGTTGGGAAAACCCATAACAATGACGCTGAGGTATTGAGTGGGTTGAAGCCAGGCGACAAAGTAATTGTAACCGGTCATCGAAATTTAGTAGATGAGCAGGCAATAGCATTCAATGAATAGGGTTTCGGTGATTGACATTTCATCCGAACCCAACTGACCATAATTAATTATCAAACAAATGAAAAAATCCATTTTAAGCAATTGGTCAATTGACAACAAAACCAGTATTTATGTAATCACTGTGATTATCTCTATTGCAGGATTGGTTTCATATAATCTCATCCCAAAGGAGCAGTTTCCGGAGGTTGTTTTTCCACAGTTTTTTATTACCACAATCAATGATGGTACCTCTCCAAAAGACATGGAGAACCTTGTGACAAAACATATTGAAAAGGAACTGAAATCGTTGGATGGTGTAAAGGAAATTACCAGTACCTCCGTGCAGGACTTTTCCAGTATTATCGTGGAATTTGGTACCGAAGTAGATGTGGAAGTAGCAAAGCAGGAGGTAAAAGATGCGGTGGATAAAGCACGCCCGGAATTACCGGAAACCCTTACTGAAGAGCCTCAGGTGATTGAAGTTGATATTTCTCAAATCCCCATCATGAACGTGAATATTGCCGGGGATATCGAATTGGGGAAACTGAATGAATATGCGGAAGACCTGGAAGATAAAATAGAGGCTTTGCCTGAGATTTCCAGGGTGGATGTGAGTGGTGCACCCGAGCGACAAATCCATATCAATGTAGATAAATTTAAGATGGAAGCGGCTAATATTGCTATGAGCGATATTGCGCGGGCGGTGGGATCAGAAAATGTGAGTGGTTCTGCCGGCCTGATAGCGATGGATGGAGTGAAAAGAACTTTGACCGTGACCGGTGAGTTTACCGATCCACGGCAGCTCAATGATATCGTCATCCGGGGAGCGTCAGGCGCCACGGTTTATTTAAAAGACATCGCCACTGTAGAGGATACTTTTGAAGAGCAGGATAGCTACGCACGCCTGGAAGGGAAGAATGTGATTACCCTCGGCGTGATAAAGCGTAGTGGCGAAAACCTGATTGAGGCATCGGATAAAATCGTAGCGTTGGTGGACGATCTCCAGAAGAACCAGTATCCAGATAACCTGGAAATTACAATTACAGGAGACCAGGCAGACTCGACCCGTGTGACGCTGCACGACCTAATCAACACCATTATCATCGGATTTATATTGGTAACCATCATCCTGATGTTTTTTATGGGTACTACCAATGCCATTTTCGTCGCACTTTCTGTGCCCCTTTCGATGGCTATCGCCTTTGTGGTGATGTTGCTGGGCGGCTTTACCATGAATATGATGGTCCTGTTTTCGTTGCTTTTGGCCTTGGGTATTGTGGTTGACGATGCCATTGTGGTAATAGAAAACACCCACAGGATTTATAATAATGGGAAGGTGCCGATCCGGATTGCTGCAAAACGCGCTGCCGGTGAGGTGTTTTTGCCTGTACTCTCAGGAACACTCACTACTTTGGCGCCTTTTTTTCCGCTGCTTTTTTGGCCAGGGGTGATGGGTGAGTTTATGTTTTTTCTTCCAGCTACCCTGATCATTACTTTGATGGCCTCCCTGTTGGTGGCCTATGTAATGAACCCGGTTTTTGCTGTAGATTTTATGAAGCCTGATAATGATGGTGAAGGAAAGTCTAAAATTACCAAGGGTTTTATAGTTGTAAGCATCGTTTTTATAGCACTTGCACTGATATTCTATGTGTCAGGCTCTTTTGGCATGGGCAATTTAACCGTGACAATGTACCTGGTCTATCTGTTAAACAAATTTGTTTTGTCCAGAATGATCAAGCATTTTCAGGAAAAAACCTGGCCCGGTGTACAAAGACGGTATGAAAGGGTATTGTCCTGGGCGTTGTACCGATGGAGGCCTGTGTTTCTTCTAATTGGAACGTTCCTGTTGCTTATTTTCTCGATCTTTTTAATAGTAATAGTGCAGCCAAAGGTCGAGTTTTTCCCAACAGCAGATCCTAATTTTATTTATGCATATATTAATCTCCCTGTCGGCACCGATCAGGCTTATACCAATGAAGTTACCAAGATCGTCGAAAAAAGGGTTACCGATGTAGTTGGTGCTGATAATCCAATTGTTGAATCCATCATATCCAACGCAGGTGGAGTGGGGGTGAATGACCCCAGCGAAGGCTTTGACCTTGGCATGAATCCTCACAAAGGCAAAATCACGGTTGCATTCGTTCCTTTTGGTGAAAGGGAAGGGAAAAGTACCGTTGTTTACCTGGACAGGATCAGGGAAGCGATAAAAGGCATACCGGGGGCGCAGATTACTGTGGATCAGGAGCAGGGCGGACCTCCTGTTGGAAAACCCATCAATGTGGAAATTACAGGAGATGATTACACTCAGTTGATAGCAATTTCCGAGAGGTTCGAAAGGTACGTCGATTCACTTCAGATCGGTGGAATCGAAGAGTTGAAATCTGATGTTACCAAAGATAAGCCGGAAATAGTAGTTGAGATTGACAGGGTAAGAGCCAATGCGGAAGGCATTTCTACCCAACAAATTTTACAGGAGGTTCGATTTGCCTTACTGGGCATAGAAATTTCAGACTTTAAAGATGTGGAGGATGATTACCCCATCGTTCTCCGTTATAAATACGATCAGCGAAATGATATTCAGGCTTTGCTGAATGCCCGGATTACTTACACAGATATGAATATGGGCGGGGCCGTCCGGCAGATTCCCTTATCTTCGCTTGCGAAGGTGAGATATTCTTCAACCTTTGGGGGTATTAACAGAAAAGATCAGAAACGAATAGTTTCACTTTACTCTAATGTTTTGTCTGGATTTACACCCAATGAAGTCGTTGCTCAAATTCAGAACGCGGCAGATAATTTTCCGGTTCCAGACGGTGTTTCTATAAAAATGACGGGAGAGCAGGAAGATCAGAAGGAAACAATGGATTTCTTAACTCTGGCTTTATTCGTATCAACCGGATTGATATTGATAATTCTTGTTGCCCAGTTTAACTCAATAGGTAAACCACTGCTGATATTGACTGAGATTGTGTTTAGCGTTATCGGGGTGCTCCTGGGGTTTGCCATTTTTAATATGACCTTTTCAGTGCTTATGACGGGCGTGGGTATTGTGGCATTAGCAGGAATAGTGGTAAGGAATGGGATTCTGCTGGTGGAGTTTACCGATGAGCTGCTGGCAAGGGGACTGCCGCTTCGTGAAGCGATTGTACAGGCTGGGAAAATCAGAATGACGCCGGTATTGCTGACAGCTACCGCAACTATGCTGGGATTGATACCGCTGGCAGTAGGTTTGAACATGGATTTTGTTAGTTTGTTTACAGAATTTAATCCTAAACTCTATTTTGGAGGGGATAACGTAGCGTTTTGGGGTCCCTTGTCATGGACCATCATTTTTGGTTTGGCCTTCTCAACTTTCCTGACACTGATACTTGTTCCCTGCATGTACATTCTTCTGGAAAAAGGTAGGGAAAAAATACTGGGAAGAAAGCGGGAAATTATAACAGAGGAAAAGGAAGAGGAATCAAAATACGAAGTAGCCGATGTTTTTTAAATTGTAAGGAACCTTTTCAGTGTAATTACAGTATAGACCAACATAAGAATAAATATACTTTCACTATAAATAGCAGTTTTTTTAATAAAGCTGCTATTTATTTTTTGCATATATGAACAAGTTAGTTATAGTATCGCTTACAGCAATCATCTTCATTTTAATAGATTTATATGTATTTCAGGCCGTTAAAACGGTAATATCAAACTGGCGACATGAGGTAAAATTGGCCGTCAGAATTCTCTTCTGGGGACTGACATTGATATCAATTGCCGGTCTCTTTATTTACCACTTTGGCGACCCTCAAAAAGTAGGTCGCCTGTGGCGTAATTTCATAATGGTAATGCTATTTGTGAATTACTTCTCAAAGCTTTTTGCTGTCATCGTGTTGTTTATCGACGACATTATCAGAGCTATTAAATGGATCGTAAACCATTTTAACACCGGTACCAAGGCGGAACAAGTAGCGACTGAAACCACTGGAAGCGGCATTTCCAGGTCAGAATTTTTGACGAGAACAGCCGTTGTGGCTGCTGCTGTGCCGGCCATGACCATGGGGTATGGGATTGTGTCAGGAGCCCATGATTATCGCATTAGGAAATCAGTTGTAAAGCTCCCAAATCTGCCGGCCGCCTTTGATGGTATAAAGATTGCCCAGCTTTCCGACATCCATAGCGGTAGCTTCTTTAACAAAACTGCTGTGAAAGGTGGTGTGGAATTGCTTATGAATGAGAAACCTGATGTCGTGTTCTTTACCGGCGATCTGGTTAACAATACTGCGGATGAAGTAAAGAATTACATTAACATTTTTGACAAGGTAAAAGCGCCGCTCGGAGTTTATTCTACGCTGGGTAATCATGATTATGGCGACTACTACAATTGGAGTTCGCAGTCGGCAAAGACAAAAAACCTGGAGAACCTCAAAGAGGCACACGGCTTAATGGGATGGAAACTATTGATGAATGAACACAAGTTAATTACCCTGAACGGTGATTCTCTGGCCGTAATTGGCGTTGAAAATTGGGGGAAGGGCGGATTTGTAAAGCATGGCAGGCTGGACAAGGCCGTACAAGGTACCGGGGAAGCTGCAGTAAAGCTATTGCTTTCTCATGATCCCAGTCACTGGGACGCTCAGGTGCGAAAAGATTATAAAGACATAGATTTAATGTTTGCCGGCCATACGCACGGCTTTCAGTTCGGAATTGAGTTGGGCAGTTTTAAATGGAGTCCCTCTCAATACCTCTATAAACAATGGGCAGGCTTATACCAACAAGAAAATCAATACTTGTACGTCAACAGAGGTTTTGGATTTCTGGGCTTCCCGGGCAGGATAGGCATATTGCCCGAGATAACCATTATGGAACTGCAAAAAGCATAGAATTTGGCTCGAAATTTCAGCATCGGCTAGGAATTGTCTTTTATTTACAATCCTTTAGTTCTGTTGCTATGTTTGCGATTAAATAAATGTGCCTATTTTTGTACATGGCTTTATTTCAACAAATTCTCAAAAGAATTTCGCTGACCTTTTTAATTGTTTGCAATATTTACCTGTTAGAGTGTAATGGACAAACCCCGGCAGAAATGTTGAAGCAGGGTATTGAAAAATACGAGACTGGGGACTATAGAAACGCAATTAAGGACTTTGATGAGGTAATTCAGGTTCAGCCAGATAACGCCCGGGCTTTTAAGTTCAGAGGATATTCCAAGTTCGTCTTACGAAGTTACTATGCCAGCATCGAGGATTTTAATATCTTCCTGGCCCTTGAGCCAAAAGATGCTGAGGGGTACTTTGTTCGCGGCCTTGCGAAAGGCAAGCTTGAAAGATTTAGGGAGGAGATAGAAGATTATAATCTTGCCATTCAGTACGATCCTGACAATGCCAATATTTTTTTTAACAGGGGAGCAGCAAAATTACAGCTTAAGTACTATGAAAGTGCCGCACTTGATTTTACAAAAGTGATTGCTTTAGATCCCGATCATGCTGCGGCTTACGCCAGCCGCGGCCAGGCAAAAATAGCGTCAGGCGAACAGGAAAATGGATGTGAAGATCTTCGAAAGGCAGGTGATATGGGCTTTGGAGGTGCATTTCCGATAATTATCAAAAATTGCTACTGAATATAAAAGCAAATCGGCCGACAAATTGCCGGCCAATCTACACATCATTTAATCAGTTCTCTAGGCTGTTAGCCCATAGGTTTAATTTGCGGCTTCTACCAGCACATAGTTATCCATCGTGTCGAAGAAATCATCTACAATTGCATCCCTGTCGAAATACTCCCAAAGGATAATTTTTCGCGTGTTCCCTGGCCGGTCTACCCAGGCACCGTTCTTAAATACAGGCGCAGGAATTTCCGTTGCAGTTGCCCAGGTCGGATCTTTCACTATGGCTACTGCCGCCATATCAAATAGAGCCCTTGATGGTGGGTTGCCGTAAAGTTCAATATGATTGTAGAGATCAATGGAATAGTCTCCAAAGGTATGAAATGCGGTTCCATGCCGACCAGTGACCGGATTTGAAATATAAGGCCCTTTGCCAGGCATAACATTTTCTACTTCGTCTTTTGTAACTCTCACAGCATCAGTACCTGAGTCCTTGTTATACCTTACTGTCACCATTTCAAATTCTACTTCATTGTCCAGAACATAGTTCATCGAAGGAATATCGTTATCCATGTTGTATTCTCCCTTCAATGGATAGTTAGAGCCAAGCCATACAACTTTTATACGATTCTTGATGGATGGATCTTTCTGAAGGGCCAGGGCTACGTTGGTCAATTTTCCAACAGCCAGAATGATCAGTTTTTCACTGCTATTTTCTTTTGATTCTTTGATGATAAAGTCAATTGCCTCTTCGCCGTCAAATCCTCCGTTGGCAACCTTTCCTTTTATGTTTTCAAAATTTCCATTCGCTCCTTTTATAATCGGAATGCTGCCCTCGAGTTTACAAAGCTCCATCACACGAACGGCTTCATCATAATGTCCCTGGATTCCGCCACCTTTCCATGTAGAGTTTACGGTAATCCCTTCAACGGCAAAAGCATTTCCGCTGAACAATAAGTAAGCCAGTGCGTGCTGATCGTCAAGTTCATTGTTCGCATCGGTGTCAAAGATCACCCTTATCCTTTCGTCGCTCACAGGAGGCAACGCGGGAACAGTATCGATTGGTTCTACCGGAATTGGTTCCTTTGGCGTCTCAGGAATTGAGTCTTTAGGCTCTACAATTTCTCTTGGTCTTTCTGGTAATGGTAGATCGTATCTGCAGCCAAATTGGAAAAGTGCTAATACAAGTAAAGTAAGGAAAATTAAGTTTTTCATGATAAGTGTTTAGGTTGCTAGTGCTTCACCTCTCGTTGATCGATCAGCGCACCAGCCGCTTGTTCAATAATTTTGATGTAAAGCTATTGGGAGGGCGTTGAAAAGACTATCAATAATCAGGGGATAGGTTACAGTGGAGATATTAAACGCAATTGTGCTTTACCGGGAAAATGAGAGGCAGGTGTCCCGATAAACGAAAATTCATACCAGAAAATGACAAATTTCAGCCTGTTTGAACAAAACCGACAATGATCCTATTTTATCAATAGAAGTGTGAATCTTCCTTTCTTCCTATTTTATAATGTTCGACGTTTGAATTATTCTAATAATTGTTTTGGCAAATAATATTTTGGGATAAATTAGATTTTATAAGGAATGGAAAAATGTCCGCGTTTTTTTTCTGTAAACCTTAAAATTTAAAAAAATGGTACATGGTGATGATAAAAGTGCGGGTAATTTTTGCTTTGACAATCAGCGATTTACACCATCAATATTTTAAAGCCAAGCCTGGACGAAAGCGCACAGACATCCGGGATGACAGCGTGAACTGCTAAGATCCTTGCGATTATTATCAGCTCTTGAAAAGGGGGGAGTACGATTAATCTTCCTGAAGCAGCTTTAAATAGACACCATTGGTCCACCCGAACCCATCTTGAGTTGGATATTCACCACCGCCACCGGGTATTTCAGGAAAAATCACGTTGTATTTTTCAAGTAGTTTGCCAGATTCGCTGTATTCGTTTTCGATAGTTTCCAGCCATCTTTCCTTTAACGCGGCAGCCAGTCCGTCAAAATTGTAATTTTTGAGGCTTTTGTAGCTGATCCATTGGAGTGGTGCCCATCCGTTGGGTGCATCCCATTGTTGTCCGCTGAGCAGGAGCGTACTGGGAAGTCCTCCGGGAAATAAGAAATAATCTTCTATATATCTTGCTACTGTGGCTGCTTGCGCTTCTTCAGCGATTTGAAAAAACAATGGCGACATTCCCGCCAGTGAAAAGAAACCCGTGGAACGCCCTTCTTTAAAGTTATAGTCCATGAAAAAACCATTGTCTGCATCCCAGCAATAATTTAATATGGCCTCTTTCCTCGCCTGCGCTTTCTCCTTAAAATCAGAACTGTTCTTTTCTTCGCCCTTCAACGCGTAAGCTTTTGCAATAACCATCTCCAAATTATAAAGGAGACTGTTTAAATCTACAGGAATAATATCGGTAGTCTGAATTGTTTTGAGGGTAACCCCGTCCTTGAACCACCTCGCGCTAAAATCCCATCCAGATTCTGCTGCAGCTCTAATATTCCGGTAAGTTTTTTCTGGTTTTATATCTATTTTAGAAGCTGTCTCAATGTCTTCTTTATAGGCTTCAGGGCGCGGAGTGCTGTCAATGTCCCAATAGCGGTTTAAGTAGCTGCCATCATCCAGTCGCACCACTCTTGCGTAGGATTCCCTGTTTTTATCGAGGGCTTCATGGCCTTTCATCCAAAACTCGTATTCAGCTACCAATGCAGGCAAGTAAACTAGCAAGGCTTCTTCTTTTGTTGTTGCGGCCAGCAATTCTACCATTAGCGAAAAATACGGCGGTTGAGATCTTGAGAGGTAATAAGTTCTGGTGCCATTGGGTATAAATCCATAGGTTTCAATCAACCAGGCGAAATTAGCCACCATATCCTCAATCAATTGATCCTTTCCGGATATTTCCAGTCCTAGCATGGTAAAATAGGTATCCCAGTAGTACATTTCATTGAAGCGTCCTCCGGGTACAATGTAACTATTGGGCAATTTAATTAGTGAACTAATCCCCGCACTGTCTTTTCTCACAAGCGCTTCCCACAAATCGTCAATATGGACTTCTATGGGTGAGAATGTTTCGGCGTGAGGCGCATCTGCCTTTTTTGGAACTAAGAAATTCTCATGCACGAATTCCTTCAAGTCGAATCCTTTTTTAGCTTTTTCTCGCTTATATTTTTTAAGTATATCGTCTACAGGAAATCTGGGAATGGCATCCACAAAGGTCTTGGAGTCTGAAAACACAGGTTTCAATTGGACGTCTGTAAACAGCGCTCCTAAATCCTCATGCGGTTTGTACTGCGAATGCGCATTAAAGCAAAGGAAGCATGCAAAAAATAAGGATAGGCAAATTTTTTTCATCTTGGCTTGAATTTATGTAACCAACAAAAACCTTCAATTTATCCAATTCCTGACGAATTTCATAATTTTCAACATTTCAAATCATACATCCTCCATATATTGGAGAAGCGGGAGTTTATTGAGGATGTTGGCTTGGTGAAGGTGCGACTGCATGGGCAGGTAAACCGTCGGAGCCGATAAGTTGAATCTGTTGACGTGGATAAACCGGTATTATTTTTCCCCTGTATTCGAGCTTTGCCAATGCATCTATAAGCCTCAGGTTGAGTTCACTTTTCCATTTTCTTCTTTCGCGGGCACCTATCAGATACCGCACCGTGATTTCCGTCCATGAGTCCTGGGCTGAAACAAAAATTTCCGGCTTGTCCTTGACCGAATAATCTAATTTTGCCTCTTTTAATATCTTCGCATAGGCTTTTACCGGCTCCATCATTTGCTGAAGTAAAAGATCTGCAGCTACTTTTTCAATCGCCTGCATGCTTAGGTGTATGTCTGATTCATTGGCCACGGCTACTGATAATTCATCCCAAACGTAGGGAAAGTCTTTTGTCAGGTTTACCACTGTTCCGGAAAGAATTTCACTGTTAGGAAATGTCACCAAACGTCCTGTTGGCTGTTCTGCCTGTACAAAGCCGGGCTTATAAGGTGCGCCAATCTCCCAAACGGTGGTTGTAAGAAAATCTATCTTATATACATCGCCGAAAACATCGCCCACGCTGATCCTGTCCCCCACACGGTAGTATTTTTGGAAAGAATTCTGGAGCCAGGCTGTAAAACTTTCTATAGGAGTTTGTAACGACCAGGATAAAGCCAATCCAACTAGACCCAACGAACCCACCAAGGCCCGGATATCGCCTGCGACTACGCTGACAGCCACGCCAATTGCCAACAGCCAGACGGCGATTCCGGAGAGGGTGATGATGGCATCACTGTTATGCCACCTGCCTACCGCCTTGGTAAGGATCCACCTTACCAATTTCACTGTCAGCCATGCAAGAAACAGAGTAATGATGGCCACAAGTATTTTGGGTAAATTGGCATAAAATCCCTCCCAGAGATTTGAAATCGTTTTTACCGCTTCATCTTTTGCTGCCTTGCTAATTTCTTGCCGCTCACCCTCTTCCAACACCATGCTGTCGCTCGCTGATTCAAAACCTGTATTTTTCGAAGTATCAGGGTCAGTGGATTCCGCTTCCACGGAATCAATCAGGTTCTGTGAAAGTCCGGCTTCACCCGGCGCCAGCACGAGTAGCAACATGCCTGTCACGGCAACGGCCAATATCGTGGCCTGTTTAAACTGCCTTAGTTTGTTTTGGGCACCTCGAACGGTTGAGCCTCTCAATCTTCTTTTTGGCCTGCGATGTGAACTGGAAAGCGTCCGCTTCCCTGACCGCTCATTTCGCGCCACGTGTTCATTTCGGAGGTCCTTGTTAGCTTTTTTAGTTGATGGTTCTTTTTTAAAGTAATATTCTGATGGCATAACAAGTGTGGGTGAATCGGAGAGATCTGATGAATATCTATTCTTCCAGCTTTTAACTTCAAATGCAGGGTAGTGGTTTAAAAAAGATTCTCTAATTTTGAGTTGGAATAACTGAAAAATGATGGATCAAAAATCGCTGAAAACCCTGAGGAATTTTAGAATTATAGCAATCGTCGAGGGAATTTCGTATCTGGTATTGCTTTTTATAGCAATGCCGCTAAAGTATTATGCAGACCTTCCGAAAATAGTGACTTATGTAGGTTGGGCACACGGAGCCTTGTTTGTCGCTTTCATGGTTTTGCTGGTATTGGTACAGCTTGCCTTTCGATGGTCGTTCGTAAAATTTTGTCTCGTTTTTATTTCATCGCTCATCCCGTTCGGCACCTTCATTTTAGATAAAAGCCTGAAAGAGGAAGAGCAGAAGCTCTCGCAGGCCTGATCCATTCACCTGACTTAACTAACGCCACTTCGATGAAATATATACAGGAAGCATGTGCCTACATTCAAAGCAAGATTGAATTTGAGCCCGTGGTGGGGATTATTTTGGGTACCGGGCTGGGATCATTGGTCAATCATGTGCAGGTGACACACACATTGGACTACAAGGAAATACCTCATTTTCCGATCTCAACGGTGGAAAGCCATACCGGAAGGTTGATCTTTGGTATGCTTGGCGGAAAGCCCGTGGTGGTAATGCAGGGAAGGTTTCATTATTATGAAGGCTATAGCATGAAACAG
>CAZWQB010000082.1:0-12799 GCA_964636035.1 uncultured Roseivirgaceae bacterium | reverse complement strand
TTCAGGTAATTGTTAAAAGCTCTCTGTGCAATTTCCTTATTTCCAAAACAGCATAGGAAATCGATCGGCAGGTTTTCGCCTTTTGGATCAAAATATTCGTTGAGCTTCAGGCCCTTCTCGGTGATTTCCGTAATGACCTGGTCTGTGTTTTCAAACTTATCAAAAAGTGGAAGCACATGCGTTGTTACAAGGTCGCATAGTTTTGGAATGATATTGTCCTGGTTGTTTAGCGCCATATTCCAGTGGTAGTTTTTATTTTTTAGCGGGGTCAGGTTCTCCATTCTGGTAGAGAAAATGCCACCATCCATATCTTCTGAATTGTATTTTTCGCGCTGCCATTTTTTTAAGGCGAGAGAGCTTATCGATACAAACGGCCAAAGTGCAACACCGCCACTCCAGTTGCGCGTGCTGGATTGAAAATGGATTTCAAACTTTAGTTTTTTGTCATTAGATGGTTTAGAGAGGTTTTGGCCTTTTTGGGTTGCTTTGAACCCATAAACTTTCAGGTTTTCATAAATTCTTTGACAACCAGTTTCAAAAATTTCTCTTGTATGCATGTGCGTTTCCGATACGGGTCTTGGAGTAAAAGAAAGCACAATATATCAGATTCCCCATTAAAACCAATTAAAAAAATCTTCGTGAGAAATCTGCGAACAATCACAGCTTGTGATCCAAAATCGAACAAATTTCCAGCTTTCTTAAAATTCAAAACATGTCCTCATCCTACCCACACAATAAACACACCTAATTCTCCAGTTCTCTGCCATATCCCATTTTAAGATAGGATTTCTCTATGTGGTTCGCCGCCCGTCCTTTATAAGCAGCGTAGTTTGCATAAACTTCGTCAAGTGATTTTACCCCGGCCGTATAATTGGCTTTACCCCATCTATATAGTGCCATTCCAATTTTGGTATCAAAAACACCCGGTTTTATCTGAATTCCATCATACTCCTGACCTTTGATAGGGCTGAAGAAATCGTACTTCCCTCCTTCTTTTGTCTCTTCTACGATCCATGCCTGCAAATCCGTTGACGACAGAGTGGTATCGGATCGAACACTATTTGGTGAACTAACTCGCTGGCTACATCCTCCTGCTATTTGGAAGGCGACGAGAAAAACAAGTAGTTTTCTAATCATAATTTGTTAATTGTAAAACATATGAATCAGGTTATAAAAATTAGATGCATCGAAGATAAAGCGTATCCATCGACTCCTTCAAAACCACAAATAATAAATCCCGGACCATTCAAAAAAAAAAGAATAATCCGGGATGCATAGGGTGCATTGATAGCTTTACTCAATCGGTTTAATGAAATGCATCAATTCCCTGTCGTGGTTATTTACTATTTTGTTTTCCTCGTCGAAATACATCGTTGCTCCATTTTCTGGTGTATAGGTATCCCATTTCGGCAATTTCCCTTCCACGTTTGGATTACCTGTTTTTGCAAAGTTTAACCAGGCCGAGCTCATTTTATCAGCCAGTTCGTATGCTTCTTTTGTAGTACTTGCCCAATCTGGTTTCAGGTCTACATTGTTGAATGCCAGAGGAATGTCCAAGCCGTGAAAAGATCCTTTGGATGCATTATCCACAGGACTTTTCCATGCCAGGAAATACGCATATAATGGCGCGCTTGCCTCTTTAGCACGGGCATCCAGTGCCATAATCGTAAATGGCCTGAACACAGTATCAATAGATAGCAAATCCTGTGGTGTGAAATCAGGATAGGTTTTTGCGTACAATGAAATGTATTCATCGGTTCTGTCGCCATAGTGCTTGCTCAGACGCTCTTTTGCCTGGTCCTGTGTCAGGTCTTTCTCGCCATAAGCCGTTCTGATCAGTTCATTAAGCGTGGTTCCCATCATCAGGGGTATATCTTTTGAAATATCTGCAAAGCCGGGGGTAAAAGGTTGTTGGACCAATACTTCCCCATCTGCAGACGGAGCAAAACCAAACATGGTTGGAGATCCAGGTTTCCTGGGTCCGGTAGTTTCTTCAATGGCTTTATTTCCTGCTTCAACAAGCTCATGGTAAGGAACATTGGCCAGTTTGCTTAAATTATTTTTACCTATACCCAAATTTTCCAGTACGGTCATACCCAACGCTTTGGATTTTTCTTCGGTCATTACATTTACAAGGGTCCCACTTTGAATGATCGCCTTGTGAAACAAGCCTTTGGCCGAGGGCATACACATTAGCGTAGCCACTTTGCCCCCACCTCCTGATTCACCAAAAATAGTGACGTTGGAAGGGTCGCCTCCAAAGTCTTCAATATTATTCTTGACCCACTCGAGGGCTTCTACTACGTCGAGCATACCTACGTTGGCAGATTGGGCATATTTTTGGCCGTAGGCCGACAGATCAAGAAAGCCCAGGATATTCAGGCGGTGATTTACCGATACCATTACCACATCTCCCTTTTCTGCCAATGCTTTGCCATCGGTCATTGGGTCGCTGCTACTGCCTACGTGAAACCCTCCTCCATGCAGCCAGAACATGACCGGACGCTTCTTGCCATCCTTTATACCCGGTGTCCACACATTTACGCTGAACAGCTTTTTCTCATCCATCTGGGAATCATCAATCCAGGGCACAATTTGCTTGGCTACCGGACCATAATCCGTGCATTCCCGAACTTCCTTCCAGGAATCAGGATTTTGCGGAGGCATGAATCTTTCTGCTTTGGCATAAGGAATTCCCTTGAAGACGTAAATATCATCTTCCATACCGCCAGAAACAGCTCCGAAAGTGGTTTTGACAACGGGTTTATTGTTTTGGGCATTGGCAGTAGCATGTGGTACTACACAAAAACCAATTATAAGTAAACTATAGAAAATAGCGATTGCTAAGTGTTTCATCGATCAGGTTTTTAAAATAAGTTTTACAATACGCCAACACGCTTTTTCCGCAAACAGGTCAGGCACAATTGCTGAAATTCAACAACGGACGCCTGACCTGTGAGAAGGATTGGGGTTTGGGCTATAACCTCAGCACTTGTTTCGCGGACATAAGGCCCTGCCAGAATAATAGCCATCCAGCTTACTTCTGCGAATACTTTACGGCGTGGCTATAAGTTGACCTTTAATTATTTTACCACCTTATCAGCAGCAAGGAATTTATTCACCTCCAGCCAGTAAACGAAAGCATCAAACCAACGATTGCTTGTCCGATCAGGGTTTCCAAGACCGAAGCCATGGCCACCATTCTGGTAAAGATGAAATTCGACGGGAACACCTGCCTTATACCAGGATTCGATCACGCCGTTTTGCCCGTTGAAAAGGAAGTCATCGGTAGCGATTACATTGAACATGGGCGGTGCATCCTTAGGTACTTCTACCGGTCCCATACCGCCATAAATCGGGCCTATAAAATCCAGATCCATCATTTTGGAGTTGAGTGTGGCGTGCATGGTAAGACCTGCACCTGCAGAAAAGCCGATCATTCCAAGTCGTGAAGTATCCACGCCCCATTCTGAAGCTCGCTCTACAATCATCGCATAGGCAGCTTCTGCGTCTTCAAGTTGGTTGTCCAGGCTCCAACTTGGCCGGGGTGGTCTTGCGTTGTCTTTCGGAGCATCTGTACTTTCAGCCGCGGAAGCGAAAGTCCGGTTCATGGAATCTCTGAAGCCATCGAGCGACTCAGGAGTTGGGTGTAGTCTGTATTTAAGCACGAAGGCAGCAATTCCTTTGTCAGCAAGCGCCTGGGCTACTTCCCAACCTTCATTAGAAAGAGACAGCCACCTAAATCCGCCTCCGGGTGCCACTATTACTGCGGCGCCATTCGCCTTGCCTTTTTCGGGAAGAAAAGGTGTGAGTGTAGCGGTAGTGATGTTCCGCGCCATGGGATCGCCCCACTGACGAAACCAACTCTCTTTAGCGGGCTGATCGTCGACCCCCCCGGTATTGAGCAAAATAGCATTCGGTTCATCGGGGTTGTCCATCGGGTAAATGGTACCATCTTGCGCCATTGCAGAGGCGGCAAAAAAAAGCAGGGAGGCAGAGGCCACCTGTTTTGTCAATTTGTTAAAAGTACTAAACATTTGTAAAATGGTTGTTAGGTTGTTTATGATTACACCGTAATTACGTTAAAAAATTCTGCGTTTTCAAACGATTGAAATAGATTATAAAGGCAATTTTTCATGCCTCAGTTGCACATCCGAGTTGAGGAGTTCGCTAAATCGGTTTTTGAAACTTGATATTTTGGCAAAAAAAATGGGGGAAATTACCTGGTCAGCTTTCATTGCAAGAAGCCAATTTGTCGCTCTTGTTTCTGCCTCGTTGGTATTTTGTAACATTGTCGCCTGCCTTGTACGTCCATTTGAAACGAAATTGTCATCACATCGACTTGCCTTCTATCGAAATTTTAGTCAGATCATGAAGATCGATCTTAATTTCGAGCGCTGTTTCTGACGTGCAAATAAGTCTATCATCAACAATCCTGGCACTGAATATGGGATTTGAAAAGGTAAAAAACATTCCCCAAATCAGATCTCCATTTTGCCTGGTAGCTGCTACAAAGCCTTCATTTCCCATACTGCCCTCACCAAAGACTATTTTTTGATCTCCATACTCAATGGCACCGTCTGCGATGTCAATTTTTGTCCAAATATCGGCTTCATATTTTTCTAAACTTGCGATTGTCGTGTCACAAAAAGGAAACCAATATTGTTTGCTGCTGCCTGCATTGTCATCCTTCACGCGATAAGCATTTGCGACAATGGCCTCAGCGTTGCTAAACACGATACAATCAACTCCCGGCAGCATGCCATTTCTCCACTTATTTTGTAAATAATCACTGATAATATCCATATTGAGTTTACATGCTTGTTGTAAAAAAACTTTTTTAAAACGTTATAGCTTAAGTTTCTATAAGCACTCCGCACTTTAATCTTCCTATTCGCAATTCGACGAAACTTTGTAGGCTTAGCCCAATTATCCTTTCTACATTTATTTCCTCCAGAAACGCCTCATCATGCGAAACTACAATTAATGTTCCTTCATATTCATTAATAGCGGCTGTCAGAATTTCTATATTTTGAATGTCCAGATTGTTGGTGGGCTCGTCCAGTACAATGAGGTCTGGCGATTGGTGGCTGATCGTCAGACAGCACAGCGTCAAGCGCATTCTTTCTCCCCCACTCAATGCGCTGCACGGCTTTTCCCAATCTTCTTTTCCAAATAAAAAGCGGTTTAGCCTGATTTTAATTTCATGTTCCTGCATGGCTGCGGTATTGAACTGCTGTGCTTGTTCATACACTTTCAGGGTGTTGTCAAGCAGAGAATATTCCTGGTCAATGTAAACAGATTTATTTTCGGCTCGGTGGAGTGTTCCTTGTTGCGGTTCTATGCTTCCTAAAAGCAGCTTGATGAGGGTTGTTTTGCCCGAACCGTTTTGCCCTTTCAAGGCAATGCGTTCACCGCTGGTGATTTGAAAATTGAGCTTTTCTTTCCAAAGTAGCTGCCCCTCATATCCGAAACTGACGTCTTTGGCTGTAAACAAAGTTTTCCTTTGTGCAAGGCTGATTTGTCAAAGCCAAATTTCATTTTTTCAATACCCGATAAACTTGATCGTAGTACGCTTAACTCCTCCGAAATGCCGCTGATTTTCTCTGTATGGACATTTCCTAGTTTTGCACTGCTTTTCTCGGCATCATTCTTCATTTTATCCATCATTGATTTGCCCATTCCCGCTTTGCTTTGTTTTTTCTTCCCCCTTGCATCCAGCTTGCTTGTGGTAAGCCACGATAGAAAATTATTGAACCTTATGGATACGGTGTGTGAATTGGGTAAAACCGGCATCAAGGTTTATGGCGGCAATTATGACTTCTATGTCGAACAAAAAGAAATGGAAAGTGAGGCCCTGAGCCTGGACATTCAAAGCAAAGAAAAAGCCCTGCGAAAAGCCAAAGAGAAGCAGCGGGAAACTCTGGAGCGCCAACAAACGTTCAAAATGTCTTACCCGTGAGCTGTCCTCCGACAGCTCCCTACGCTCCTATTCTGCTGAAACGAAGGGGCTTGGCTTATTGCCTCTCTCTGAGCTTGCGCTCCCCAAGCTTTACCAAACCTGCTGATTCTTTAGCTTGCTGCTTTTTTCAGACAGAATCTCTTTAGTATTCATTGTCGATATAGCAACGAGGTTTAGCAAAGCGGAGGCAGAGGATTACGGAGTGTCGGAATTTACTTCGTTTTTCTTCTAAAGTTTTGGAAAGTCATGTGTTCGTAACGGGTTTTTGCTTTTGCATCTGGTTACTGCCTATTGGTCCGTTGCCTACTGGACTTTGTTTCTCTTCATAAATTCCGGAATGACGAGCAGTTTAGTTGCTTCTTGCTTTGTATTGTGCTCATTGTCAGATATCTGATATCTATGCTCTTGCGTCTACATAAGCTTTACCAAACCTTCTGGTTGTTTATCTTGCTGCTTTTTCCGGGCAGAATCTGCTTAGAATCATTGTCGAAATAGCAAACAAGGTTTAGCAAAGCGGAGGCACTGCCTTTTGCCTATTGAACTCTTTGCCTACTGAATTCCTGCTGAGATTCCGGATATTTTACTGCGTTTCGCTCCGTAAATTCCGGAATGACGGTACATTAGCGGCTTCTGACAATTCCAAATTGTTTACTGCCTACTGTTTTACATTTGCCTTTTGCCTCTTCCCTCTTCCCACTTCTAGCTTCCATCTTCTTAATGCAGGTCGCGGGTCACCTCCGAACCAGATCCCCCTCTTAGTATATCCAGGTCCGCACCCAGGTCTGCCTGCTGCACGTGATCTATGTAGATTTTCACATAGCCTCTAGTTGCCACAGGTGTCGGAGCTATCCAGGCTGTTCTTCGCCTTTCGAGTTCTTCATCGCTTACATCCAAGTGCAGTTTACGTGCTTCTACATCCAGCTCTATCATGTCGCCATCCTGAACCAGGGCCAGCGTACCGCCAACCGCAGATTCCGGCGAAACATGCAGGACGACGGTACCGGCTGCTGTGCCGCTCATTCTGCCGTCTGAAATGCGCACCATGTCAGTAATTCCCTTTCTTAGGATTTTTTCCGGAAGGTCTACATTGCCTACTTCAGGCATGCCGGGATAGCCCTTGGGTCCCACTCCTTTGAGCACGATCACACAGGTTTCATCAATATCCAAATCCGGATCATCGATCCGCTGATGGTAATCTTCAATGGTTTCAAACACCACGGCGCGGCCCCGATGCTTCATCAGCGTTGGAGAAGCTGCAGATGGTTTAATAATGGCACCACGCTCGCAGAGATTGCCCTTGAGTACTGCAATGCCTGCCTCTTTCTGAAAGGGTTTATCAATACAGGCGATTACATCGCTGTTATAGCAGGCTACGTCTATGGTATTGTCCCCAATATTTTTGCCATTTACTGTGATGGCATCATTATGAAGATATTCTTTTAATTCACTAAGCACAACAGGCAGTCCTCCGGCATAATAGAAATCTTCCATCAAATACTTTCCGGAGGGTTTCAAATTGGCCAGCAACGGAATTTTGCTGCCTATGCGGTCAAAATCTTCCAGGTTCAGATCCACGCCAATTCTACCGGCTATGGCCAGTAGGTGGATCAGAAAATTGGTAGATCCTCCTACCGCGGCATTTACCACGATTGAATTCTCAAATGCATCTCTGGTTAGGATTTTAGATAGTTTTAGGTCTTCCCGCACCATTTCTACTATCCTTCTACCGGAAAGCTGCGCCAACACTTTCTTACGTGAATCGACCGCAGGTATTGCCGCTGCGCCTGGCAGGGTAAGTCCCAGGGCTTCCACCATGCAGGCCATAGAAGAAGCTGTGCCCATGGTCATACAATGGCCCTGGCTTCGCGCGGCACCAATTTCCATTTCATGGATCTCAGCGTCGGAATAGTTCGCCACCTTTTGCTTTTCCTTGATCATCCAGTTAAAAGACCCTGAGCCTACGCATTCGCCCTTAAACCTGCCATTCAACATGGGTCCGCCAGGAACTACAATGGTTGGAAGATCCACGCTGCAGGCGCCCATTACCGTTGAAGGTGTGGTTTTGTCGCATCCGGTAAGCAGTACAATACCATCCAAAGGATTGGCACGAATGGATTCTTCAGTATCCATGGCAGCCAGATTTCGGAAAAGCATGGTGGTAGGCCGCATGATGGTTTCTCCCAATGAGGTAACAGGAAATTCAAGTGGAAAACCACCAGCATCAATCACACCTCTTTTCACTACTTCGGCAAAATCTCGGAGATGGCCGTTACAGGGGGTTAGTTCAGACCAGGTATTGCATATGCCGATTACTGGCCTCCCCGTAAAATAATCGTCAGGATAGCCCTGATTCCGTAGCCATGAGCGGTGAACGAAGCCCATTTTGTCGGACTTTCCAAACCAATCGTGACTTCTGTATTTCTTTTCTTCTGACATAGCAATAATTCTGGAATGTTGTATTAAAACTTGTTAATATAGTTAATATAGATACTAAAAACAGATACGCAAATTACTGAATCCGGAACACTCGCCCAATGCGATCCGACTAAGTTTCTGTATCTCACCTGTCGATAATTTTTTCCGGGCAAGATGAAATGCTAACGGCAGGCGGAAAAAAGGCCGGTTTCTACCCATGATAAAAAGCTAATCACGCAGCGACATTTCCAAGCTGCGGCTTGTATTTAAAGATCCCGGATAGCATTACTCTTTCGATTTATAATTTCCGGGATTATGGTTCTAATTATATTTCTGCCGCACTTGACTTTCCGGTTTATTCTTTTTGATAATTGCCATTTACCAAACGCCAGATATTCAGTGGATTTCCATTCTTCAACTCATCCGGAAGTAAAACAGAAGCAAAGTTTTGATAACAAACCGGTCTGACAAACCTGTTGATAGCAGCTGTACCGACGGAAGTGGAGCGGCTGTCAGTAGTTGCGGGAAATGGACCACCATGCACCATAGAATGACAAACTTCTACCCCGGTTGGATAACCATTGATGGTCAGCCTGCCAGCTTTTTGTTCAAGTACTGCAATCAGATCCTGGTGTTCCAGCAGATCCTCATCCGTACCGTGGATGGTAATAGTCAGGTGTCCGTGTAATTTCTCAGCCGCTTTCAGCAACTCCGCTTTACTCTCAGCGGTTACGGCCAAAGTGGACGGACCAAAAACCTCTTCCTGTAGTAATGGTGCCTCTAAAAAGGATTGGGCGGTAGCATGCAACAAATAAGGGGTACCATGGCAGGCAGATGAAGCTTCCGCACCTTTTGCCAATACTTCTACACCCGCTTTTTCCAGTCTTTCTATCCCTCTCTTGTAATTGCTGCCGATGCCTGAAGTTAGCATTACGCCTGCCCCTGCTCCGCTCATACTTTGCGTCAAAAGCGCTTTAAATTGCTTTGAGTCATCAGAATTTTCTACAAACACCAATCCGGGATTTGTACAGAACTGTCCCACTCCTAAGACAACGGAGGCAGCCAGATCACGGGCTATTGCATCTTTCCTTTCTTTCAGCGCTCTGGGAAGAATGAAAAGCGGATTGGTGCTTCCCATTTCTGCATAAACGGGAATGGGTTCGTCTCTTTTATTGGCTTCATCAAACAAGGCTTTACCTCCATTGAAAGAGCCGGTGAATCCGATCGCTTTAATTAATGGGTGACGAACCAGTGCCTTTCCCACGGCTACGGAGGGTCCGTTTACCATAGAGAAAGTACCCTCGGGCATATTGCATTTTGTTACAGCTCTTTGAATCGCAAGGGCCACCATTTCAGAAGTGCCGGGATGCGCAGGATGGCCTTTTACCACAACCGTACAACCTGCTGCAAGGGCAGAAGCCGTATCGCCTCCCGCTACGGAGAATGCAAGCGGAAAATTACTCGCACCAAATACGCCAACTGGCCCCAATGCTTTGAGCATACTTCTGATATCCGCCTTTGGAAGTGGTTTCCTATCCGGATCGGCGGTTTCTATGCGTGCATCAACCCAGGAACCCTCCCGAAGCAGTCCGGCAAAAAGTTTTAATTGGTTGACGGTTCTGCCTCTTTCGCCCGTGAGCCGCGCTTCCGGCAGTCCGGTTTCTTCCATGCAGCGACTGATGAGCGAATCACCAATGTTCATGATCTCATCCGCTATTGCCTCCAGAAATTCGGCCTTTTCCTTTCCTGATTTATTGCGATAGGTTTTGAATGCTGTACTTGCTTTTTGTATGGCAATGTCTATTTCCTCAGAAGTGGCCTCTTTAAAAGCCGGTTCCATTTCTTTACCGGTGGAAGGATTGACAGCAAAGAAAACCTCGTTGCCCTCTCCGGAAAGTCTGTTGCCAATGATATTTTTGCCTGTTAATTCCATTAATAAATTATTTTAAAAAATTCTACTTTAGTTCAATTGAAGATATTGCTTTAGGCTACGTAATTAACCAAGCTTCCTATAAGGTCGATTGTTATTTTAATCTCATCGTTTTGTTGCAGGGTGAAGTCTTTTTCGGGTACAATTCCCGTCCCTGTCATCAATAAACTACCATGCGGAAAACTGCATTCCCTGTAAAGATAAGACACCAGTTCTTTTAATGGACGCTTTATCTGATTAATTGCAATTTCGCCGGCAAAAACCTGGCTTCCCTCCCGGCGGATCTCCAGTTGAATGAGCGCATCCATAGGAAGCGGTTCCGGGGTGACATAGATGCAGGGCCCTACGGCTGCGCATCCATCGTAGTTTTTCGCTTGGGGCAAATAAAGAGGATTTTCTCCTTCGATGCTGCGGGAACTCATATCGTTGCCAATGGTATAACCTACTGTTTTTCCTGAGGAAGTGTTGAGCAGCGTTAGTTCTGGTTCGGGTACATCCCATGTAGAGTCTCTCCTTATCCTCACCTTTGCACCCGGTCCCACGGTCCTGTGAGCTGTAGCCTTAAAAAATATTTCAGGACGTTCGGCTTCGTAGACGCGGGCATAAAAATCTCCGCCTCCGCTAGCCGCTGATTCCTCCTGCCGTCCTTCCCTGCTCCTATAATAAGTTACCCCTGCTGCCCAAATCTCCTGATTCCCGATCGGCGCAAGTATTTCCTGCAGCAGTGCACTTCCTTTAGGATCAGGGGAAGCACTTTCTGTGAGCTTCAGCATTTTCTCATAAAGAGCATCGTCGTTGACAAAGGAATCCCAGGACTGATCTTTTACCAAATAGAAGGAGGATGCTTTCTCAATTACAATCCCTTCTTTCGTTTTGTATAACTTCATGCTTTTTTTTACTTTTTTAATTACAAATAAATGTAGTTGCAAAGACCTTGTATTTTATTGGTCAACATAAATATAACTTATTCGCCAGGTTCCCTAAAACTTTTAGTCTAAGATCTACTTCAGGCGACAAAAAGATAAGTCAGGTATAAAAACAAGGCAGCTGAGAATCCCAGTATAAAGGTGCCCAGGGAATACAACTTATAACCAGTCTTTACATTCATACCAGACATTTGAGTTAACACCCAAAAAAAACTGTCATTGGCGTGGGATACCACTGCAGATCCTGCCCCAATGGCTACTACCACAATTGCTTTCTCCAACTCACTTTCAAAACCAAGCGCGCCCATCATCGGAAACATAATAGATGCTGTGGTAATTAGTGCTACTGTAGAAGACCCTTGCGCTGTTTTGATAGCCGCAGCTAAAAGAAAGGGTAACCAGATACTCAAATTGATATCTGCCAATGTTTCCCCCAGTATTGCGGCTATGCCTGAGTTTTGTAAAATCTTGCCAAAAATTCCCCCGGCACCGGTTATGAGAATAACAGAAGACGCATCTCTTAAGGCTTTTCCTACCCAGCCGTCGGCAGAAAGCATTTTTTTATTTAGTTTTTTGGGAAGTGTCAGTGATAAAAATGCACCTATGCACAATGCTACAACCGGCTCTCCCAGAAAGGTAATCAGGTTCGGGAAAGGTATGTGGGGTGCAATAGATTCAATTTTAACAATCGAATTCAGAACAATTAAAATAATGGGTACAAATACCGGCAGAGAAGATTTAAAAATACCGGGAGCATTCTTCAATTGCTGCTGTACCTCTTCTTCCGAAATCTCCGGATTGGGATCAATCCAGGTTTTGGCTGCGTATTTGGTTGCAAATATCACACCAACGCATAAAGCCAATGCGCTGATGGGCACCGCAATCAAAAGCACCAGTCCGAGATTGGCGTTTAAAATACCTGCCGCGGCAATAGGGCCTGGCGTGGGGGGCACCATTGTATGCGTAGCGGTAAGGCCAAGGCCCAATGCGATGGCCGGCCCGGCCAGTGATATACCTGCTTTTTTAGACAAGCTTTTATTGAGCGGAGACAGGAGCAGGAAGCCACTATCGGCAAAAACAGGAATGGAAACAAAATAGCCAATGGCGCTCATAGCTGCTGTGACCCGCTTCCTTCCAACTACCTTCAGCACTTTTTCCGCAAGTGCATAAGCGCCTCCTGAATTTTCCAGAAAGGCTCCAATGATGACTCCGAAGATGATGATGAGTCCGATTTTTCCCAGAGTTTCACCAAATCCTTCGTTGACGGAAACGATGATGGAAGGCAGATCCATTCCCGATGCAAGGCCGTAGAAAACAGCTACGAGAAATAAGGCGATAAATGGATGGACTTCAAAATGGGTAGTTAATAAGATGATAAGACCTACGCTCAGGACGAGAAGAAATAATTCCAATTTTTTACTTGAATAAAGTTAAAAGCTATGACAATGCGACCCACTACCCTCTAAGCAATAAAGTCTACAAGCTAATATATTATGTGGAAAAAAAACAGGGAATAGTAAATTTCGTGCAGGAGGCTTATTTGCAAAGGAAGTTTGGGTGGGTGAT
>CAZWQB010000081.1:7470-12963 GCA_964636035.1 uncultured Roseivirgaceae bacterium | reverse complement strand
GCCGAAGGGCTGCCTGCCTGTCCGCCGTTAGGAGAATCGAAGGGCCTGTCGAAGGAGACTTTTTCCGATGGTGCAGATTTGCAATCCGATTCACCTCAAGCCTTGTCAAGGTTCCAAACCTTGACAAGGCTCAAACACAAAACAAAAGCCCTAAAAATCCAAACACCATCCTGTTATTTCGACAAAGAAGGAGTCTTCCTTTCTATTCTCTATTTTCTATTCTCTTTTTCCATCCCCCTCACAACCGCTGCCTCAAAAGCGGAACGACCCGGTTTTTCCATTCGGTAAAGTCACCTGCTAAGATGTGCGCCCGCGCGGTTCGAACCAAATCCAGGTAAAAAGCCAAGTTATGAACCGAAGCGATTTGTTTGCCCAAATATTCATCCGACACAAACAAATGCCGCACATAGGCTTTGGAATATTCTTGATCCACAAAACTTTTCCCCGATTCATCCAAGGCCGTAAAATCATCCTTCCATTTGGCATTTTTCATGTTCATCACCCCGTTCCAGGTAAACAACATTCCGTTCCGGGCATTCCGCGTCGGCATCACGCAGTCGAACTGATCCACCCCCAAAGCGATACACTCCAAAATATTCCAAGGCGTACCCACCCCCATCAGGTAACGGGGCTTTTCTTCCGGTAAAATGTCGGTTACCAGATCGGTAATTTCATACATCACTTCTTCCGGTTCGCCTACGCTTAGTCCACCGATGGCATTGCCTTCCGCTCCGAAATCGGCGATATACGCTGCCGATTCCTTCCTTAAATCAAGAAACGAATTCCCTTGGACAATCGGATAAAGACTTTGTTCATACCCGTACAAAGGCGGGTTTTCTTCCAGCCAATTCCGGCAACGTTCCAGCCACCGGTGGGTCACATCCATCGCCCGCCGCGCATCTTTGTATTCCGCCGGGATTCCCGTCAATTCGTCAAAAGCCATGAGGATGTCCGCACCGATGTTCCGCTGGATTTCCATCGAATATTCCGGTGTAAACAGGTGGTAGGAACCGTCGATATGCGATTTGAAACGCACACCCTCTTCGGAAACTTTTCTCCGGTCAGAAAGTGAATAAACCTGAAAACCCCCGCTGTCGGTCAGAATAGGTCTGTCCCAGTTCATGAATGGATGCAACCCGCCCGCCCGGTGTAGAATATCAATCCCGGGCCGAAGGTACAAATGATAGGTATTGCCCAGAATAATTTGCGCACCGATGTCCTCCTTCAGTTCCCGCTGATGCACCGATTTAACGCTGGCAACAGTGCCCACCGGCATAAAAATCGGGGTTTGGATCTTTCCGTGTGCAGTGGTGATTTCACCCGCTCTTGCTTTGGATTGGCTGTCCTTTTTTGCTATCTCAAATTTCATCTCGGCAAAGATAAAAAGAAAAACCCCTGAATTAAATTTGAAATGAATCGCCAAAGAGAAACAACCTAAGGCAGATTTGTTTAGATTTGTTATAACTATGCGCCTTACATGAAATATGCGTCTTACCTCATTCTGATTCTACTCCTTGGGTCTGCGCCCCATTACGGCCAGTCTGCCAAAGACACGGTAGCCTATTCCAAATCGCTTCAGAAATGGGCGAATTCATCAGAAATCAGCAACAAAGACATCGATAAAATGCTGGAAATAACGGAACAATCTTGGTCGGCCTATCCTGATTTTACCCTCCGGCACCTGGGCAAAATCCGGACACTCATTGTGAAGAACCAACACCTGCCGGCTTTTGTGGCTTATGTGAACCAAATCGTGTTCATTTATTCCGGAAAAGGTGAAATCCGAGAAGCCGAAAAAATCCTGACCGAAGTTTATAAGGAATACGAAGACGATTTGGATCCGGACTCAAAAGCCGCCATCCAGTTTCAGTTCGCGACCGTCGCTTCCGAATTGGGGCAATATGATGAATCCATGAAAATCCTGGAGGACATTGACAGCCGGCCCGGAACCCCTGCATTTCATGCGAGCATCCATTTTCAAAAAGGGTTGAACCTACATCATTTGGGCGATTTGAAGAAGGCTTTGACCCATTCCCTGAAAGCCGTTGATTTGTATAAATCGATAGGAAACAAAACCTATCTGTCCGCAGCGCTGGACTTAATCAATATCATTTACCAAAAGTTAGGCGATTTTGAAAAAGCCTTGGTTTACTCCAAGCAGGCATTGGAACACGCCCTCCAGGTACAGGACATCGATATGATCATGCACACCTATTCCAATATGGGCATCATCTACAAAGAAACGGAGCGGATGGATTCCGCGATTTATGCCTACGAAAAAGCCATTGAAATGGGAAAGCGTTATGAGCGCCCCATCATTGTAGCCCAGAATTTATTGAATCTGGGTAATATTTTTGCCAATATGAAACGGTATTCGGAAGCGGAAAATCATTTCCTGAAGTCTCTGGACATCTGCCGGGAATTCAATCTTCAGGAAGGGGTCGTGATGAATTACATCAACCTCGGTTCCAATCAGTTTACCGCAGAAAATTATGCGAAATCGGAAGTGTTTTATAAAAAAGCTTTGGAAGAATCCCAAAAAACAACTGAGATTCCCGAATACCTGATTCCGATTTACGGAGGTTTGACGGATATTTATGAAATCAAAGGCGACTACAAAAACGCTTTTGAATATTTTAAAAAATACCAGGAAATAACCGATAAAATCAACATCGAACAGGCCAAATCCGAAATAGCGGAAATCCAGGGAAAATACGACACCGCGCTGAAGGATGTCGAAATAGCAAAAATCAACAAGGATTTCGAAATCAAAAAATCGGAAAACAAGGCCTTGATTTACCTCATCTTGGTGGGTGTGGTACTGACCGCTTCCATCATCCTCTTTCTAATTTACCGCAATAACCAGTTGAAAATACTGTACAAAAAGAACATTGAACTCCTCCATGTCCCCCAATTCCTTCCCGCCAAAACTGAAACGGAATCCGAGTCCGGCAATCCCTTGAGCAAAGTATTCGAAGAAATCATCCACCTGCTTGAAAAAGAAAAGGCATACCAAAACCCCAACCTGACCATCAATGATGTGACCCAAGGAATCAACAGCAACCAGAAATATGTCTCTTTGGCCATTTCCAATTATACCCAAATGAATTTCAATAATTTCGTGAATTATTTCCGAATCAATGAGGCCAAAAAACACATCATTTCCCAGGAATACCAAACCCTGAACGAAATCATGTATGCTTGTGGGTTCAATTCGAGAACCCCTTTTTACAATGCTTTCAATAAATTCACGGGAATGTCGCCCAAACAATTCAAGGACCTTTCAAAATCCCAACCGGAACCGGCTTTCGAAAGGAAGATGGATGTTTTGACGGAAGGAGAGTTCCAAAATTAAAGGCGAACCCGTTAAATATTCCCAATAAATTTTAAAAATTCCATAAATCTTGGCCTATTGGTTCATTCTTCCATTATTTTTGTGAAAATTTGAGGGTATGAACGAAGACAAATTGGAATGGCTCTTCCAACAAGCCATCGCCTACGGCATCAAAATCGGAACCGCCATCCTGATTCTTGCGCTTGGATTCTGGCTGAGCAGTAAACTGAAATCAATCATCCGCAAACGCATGGTGAGGCGGGAGGTGGAACCTTCTGTCCGCGAATTCATCCTGCCCATTTTGGACATCCTTTTCAAGATTCTCGTGGTTTTAACCGCGGTCAATACCGTCGGCATTCAAATCACTTCCTTTGCGGCCATCCTCGCCGGACTGGCTGCCGGCATCGGCCTTTCTTTGCAAGGCAGTTTGTCGAACTTCGCAGGCGGATTGCTGATAATCATGTTCAAGCCCTTCAAAGTCGGCGATTACATTGTCGCCCTCGAACACGGCGGAACCGTCGAATCCATCAGCATTCTTTATACGACGCTCATCACCCCGGACCACATTGTGATTACCTTACCCAATTCCACTTTGCTCAATAACCCCGTGACCAATTATTCCGTCAAAGATACACGGAGGCTGGTAATCAAAGTAGGTATTTCGTACAATGACGACATGGAGAAAGCACGACAAATCCTCTTGGAAATGCTTCAAAACGAACCCATGATTCTCAAAGACCATGAAACCACGGTAGAAGTATTGGAATTTTCCGAAAGCAAAATAAACCTGGCTGTCTGGGGATTTGTAAAAAGTGAGGATTACTGGAACGCTTATTACAAATTGTACAAAAAGACCAAAGAAATATTCGATGAAAACGGGATTTCCATACCTTTCCCCCAAACAGTGATGCGCATCATCCCACCCAAAGATTCACCAACAAATCCTGAAAAATGACAAATAAACGATTCTTGCTCTGTTGGCTTTTGGTTTTTCCCTTTCTGCTCAATGCCCAGTCCGAGTGGATTAAAAACCATTTGGAATCGGAGTTTTACAAAAACCATTTTGTGGGCTTCTACCTGCAGGACGCGGAAACCGGTCAGGAATTGATGAATTACAACGGCGAAAAACTATTCACCCCCGCTTCCAATGTCAAAATACTTTCCCTTTACAGCGCGATGAAGGTTTTGCCGGACTCCATTCCCGCGCTGAAATACGAAAGGAAAGGAGATGATTTGCTTATCCAAGGTTTGGGTGACCCGACCTTCCTCCATCCGGAATTCAAATCGGTCACAAGGGTTTTGGATTTTCTCAAAAATGAAACCGGGAAAATATACCTCCGCTGGGGCACCTACGAAGGCCCACGAATGGGTTTGGGCTGGTCATGGGAAGATTATGAGAAATACTATTCCCCTGAGCGCAGCGAATTACCGCTTTACGGCAATATGGCGACCCTCAAAAAAGGCAAAGGCGGGCCATCTGCTTTTCCGCTTACCTTGGCCGATTCGGTCGAATACCGGGAAAGCCTTTTCAGCCGGGACTTTCATGACAATAAATTTTACATTGGTTCCCGTAACGGGAATTCTACCCGGGTGCCATTTGTGGTAAAAGATGAACTGATTCGCCAAATGCTCTCGGATGCCGTTGGAAAAGAAGTCGAACTCACCGGGGAAGAACTCTCCAAAAACGCCAAGACCCTTTTCAGTTTGCCTGCTGATTTGGTTTACAAGCGGATGATGGAAGTCAGCGATAATTTCTTGGCCGAACAAATACTCCTGATGGTTTCGGCCAAAGCCACCAATTCCCTCAGCAGTGAAAAAGCCATCCAGTACCTGAATTCAAAATACCTGAAAGGAATGCCACAACCGCCTGTTTGGGTGGACGGTTCGGGTTTATCGAGGTACAATTTATTTTCACCGAAAGACCTGGTTTATGTCTTGGATAAATTGCAAAAGGAATTCCCACGTGAAAGGCTTTTCAATATATTTGCCGTAGGCGGAAAAACGGGGACTTTAAAAAATAATTACGGCGGGAACCCGCCCTATGTCTATGCCAAGTCGGGCACCCTTTCCAATAATTACTGCCTGAGCGGATACCTCCTCACCAAGTCCGGAAAAACTTTGATTTTCAGCGTCATGAACAACCATTACCAAAAAGAAAA
>CAZWQB010000081.1:0-7370 GCA_964636035.1 uncultured Roseivirgaceae bacterium | reverse complement strand
CTGAAATCAATTTCTACTTCCCCTAAATATACTTTTTGTTGTGAAAGCAATTGACCGTGGGCATCTGAAATTTTAATGACAAAATCACCATTCCTTGAATTTTTGATATACAGCTTATCTTTTACGGGATTCGGGAAAATGATGATATTGTCTTGAAGTATTTCCTGTGTAAAAAGCTGCTGATTACCATATACCGCCTGATTTCCGTCTGAATTGGTAATAATCAAAGTTTTACTGTCATTATTTGTTTCTATCGTATAAGAGAATAAATCTGAGCTGTGCTGTGCATAGAAATCTTTATAAAGGTTTTCATAATTATAGTTTTCCTGCTCCCCACACTCTTCCAAAGTTCCGCCAAATTCCAAAAATAAAAATGTATCCGCATTAAATTCAATGAATCCGCCAAAAGAAACACAGACCGTAGAGGTAAATGCATATTGATCTTCAATCTGCTGAAATATCAAAGAAATAGAAGGCAATTCAGCGTTTTGCGGGGGAAAATGATCTTCACCTTCGATGGTCATTTTTTCCAAATACCAGGTATAATCAAATAGCTGGCTGTCCTGCCCGTAATTAAATATGCAGTAGAACCCTAATAAAAATGATAAGTAAAATTTCATAATTTTAATAAGGTTTTGAGATTCTATTCTTTAATTCAGTTACAATCAACTCCGCCGTTCGTTCAGATGCGCCTTCACCGCCTAACTTTTCACGCAATTCTTTGTAGTCATTCAAAACCTGCGAACGTTTGGGTTCACTTAAGATTTTGTTCAATTCAGCCTTTAAATTTTTGGCGTTTAATTCCTGCTGGATCAACTCTTTGACTACTTCTTTATCCATTATCAAATTGACCAAAGAAATGAATTGGATGTATTTCACCACCCGTTTTCCAATTTCATAGGAGATACGGCTGCCCTTGTAGCAAACCACTTCCGGGATATTCAGCAAAGCCGTTTCCAAAGTGGCCGTTCCGGAGGTAACCAAAGCGGCCTCTGAAATCCGCAGTAAATCATAGGTTTTATTGGAAACCATCCGAATCGGTTTGCCCGCAACGGTATTGTAAAAACCTGCTTCCACAGAAGGTGCTCCCGCAATTACGAATTGGTATTCGGGAAAATCCTTTTCAACCGAAAGCATAATGGGAAGTTTCTTTTTGATTTCCTGCTTGCGGCTGCCCGGCAAAATCCCTATTACTTTCCGCTCATCCAGTCCGTGTTCCGACTTGAATTCCTGCGCATCGATTTCAGGCAAATCCTTCATCGCGTCCAAGAGCGGATGACCGACAAAATCAACTTCATAACCGTATTTGGCATAAAATTCTTTTTCAAAAGGAAGGATGACGAACATGCGGTCCACAAACTTCTTGATGGTATGGACACGGCCCGTTTTCCATGCCCAGATTTGGGGCGATATATAATAATAAACCCGGATGCCTAGGCTTTTGACGAATTCGGCAATCCTAAGGTTAAAGCCCGGATAATCCACCAAGATCACCGCGTCCGGGCAATAGGCAGTTATGTCTTTTTTAGCGAATGAAATATTCCCCAAAATGGTTTTCAGGTTCAACAGGACTTCCGAAAACCCCATAAATGCAAGGTCTTTGTAATGTTTCACCGGCATCCCGCCTTCCTTCTGCATCAAGTCGCCACCCCAAAAACGAAATTCCGCAGACGGGTCTTTCATTTTCAATGCCTTCATCAGGTTGGAACCGTGTAAATCACCCGAAGCCTCGCCGGCTATGATGTAGTATTTCATTGACACAAATGTAATGAGATTGACCCTAAAAATAAAATCAGGCAGCCCTTGGGACTGCCTGATTGACACAATAACTATTAACATTATCAATTTTCGGTTTGAATGCCGGGTAATGTTTCATGGCAGAAACCATTAGGTCTGCGTCTTTATTACCATGAAGGCTACTTCCGACTTACCGCTTCACAACCTTACGGCTGGTTTTCTGGCCGTCTTTGGTGGCAATCTGCAGGATGTAAATCCCTTTGGGCAAGGAGGAAATATTGATTGAACCGGATTTATGTTCCGAAACCTTTCGGCCCGATAAATCATAAATGCCCACATTATCTATTTCAGATTTGCTTTGGATGAATAAATCTCCATTGGTCGGGTTTGGATAAACCAGCAACTCGGAAGCAGCGTTTTGCCATTCGTCTGTGGCCAGTGTACTCAGGTCCAAGGTGTATTTAACCACACCCAAATCCATGATTTGGAAATAAACATCTGCCGCATCTTCTCCGGTAAAAAGGATGTCCGTGGAATGGGTCCGCATAAACCCTAACTCATCTGTAGAAATCGCTGTCCAAGTTTCACCGCCGTCGGTAGTGAAAACGGTTTGGGAGTCAGATGAAGGATAGGCACTGCCGTCCTGAAAAATAGAGGATGCCACGATTTTGCCATCTGCATACGGTGAAAATGCCACAAGGTCCATGGGCGATCCGTTGTAAACCGATTCCCAAGTCGCGCCATTGTCCGCTGAAAGGAATACGCCATCGCTGGTCGCTGCGGCCAATTGCTCCGGGGCCAAAGGGTTTCTTTTCAAATCATACACAAAATCACCTCCCAGCCCGGTGGAAGAATCTTCCCAGGTCTGGCCGCCGTTTTCGGTATGGTAGATTTTATTTCCTTGGGCGATGAAGAAATCATCGGCATTGTTTTCATCAAACAACATCGAAGCAATCATCCCGAAGCTGGGTGCAACCAGTTCTTGGTTGGTAATATTGGATAAGTCGGTAAAATCGAATCGGTACAGCATTTCCCCGAAAGCAATCAAAACATGGTTCGGATCCGAAGGCATACTGGCCTGCGCAGTCAGGAACAAATAAGAACCGCTGAATACACTTTGGAAGTTTTGGCCGTGGTCATTGCTCATGAAGAGTGAAGAATTTCCCATCATCGCGGAATTGGAGAAAAACAACCTGCCGGTTTGATGTTCATCGGCATAGACACCGCTGCGGCTTTGATTCGAAAATTGCCCCAAAGGCAATAGGCCGATTTCGGTTTCCTGTTGGGTTTCTAAATCTATATGGATAACCCCGTTTCTCAGTCCGTAATACAAATGGTTCTCCTCGTTTTGGTGAACCGAAATACGTCCGCTCGTATTGACAAATGGGCTACGGAATTTGTTCATCGTTACACCACCGTCCTGTGAAATGAACGGATAATAATTGGCCGTGATGATGACTTGGTCTTCGACAAAAGGATCGAAAGAAACGGTCAAGCCGTAATAATAATCGGTTTCATAATTCGGATCCATATAAACATGATTGGCCCAGGTGTTCCCGCCGTCTTCGGTAATGACTACTTCATTCTCTTCCAGAATGATGATGTTTTCGTAATTGGACGGATTGTAAACAATCGAGTGAATGCTGTTCGTAGAACCTGAAGTCCAGTCCATCGGGACCGCATCCCAGGTTTCGCCACCGTCCGTTGATTTATAAAGGTTTTGTTCCTGCCCTGTGCCCAAGTAAAAGGTGCCTAAATAAAGTTCATTTTCATCTTCCGGGTGGAAAGTCAAAGCAGAAAAATTGGTCTCAGGTAATTTTTCTTCCCAAGTCTGGCCACCGTCAGTTGAAATCAAAAGCCCGCCTTCCACCGGATTAGGAGAAGCACCGCGCATGATGAACAAATGCTGCGGATCATAAGGTGAAATCGCCACATTGTTCACATTGATATCGCCATTGGCAGGCCCGTAATAAACCGAAGTCCAGTTCTCTCCACCATCTACGGTGTAGAAAATCTCCGTAACCAACCCCCAATTGACCATCTTAGTCGTATGCATCAATACCACATCCGTATCGCCTTCATAAATCGAATAAGACTGAATCAGGCTGCCGTCCACCGTACCGACGGGGGAATAAATTTCTTGGGTCACTTCTCCGCTGGCCAAGTTCAGAATCTCAATGCGGTTCAGGTCCAGCCCTTCTGCCGAACAAACATAAGACAAGGAATTTCCGTCCTCTGTCAACCGAAGGTCTTTGACCGAAATATAATAATCCTCTTGGGGTAGGGAACGGATGATTTCCCAATCCCCGCCCATATTGGTGGATTTGACAATATGGTTGGCCAATGTACGGGCATAGACCGTGTTGGCTTGATTCGGGTCAAAGTGCACATCGAGCACCTGACCGTATTGGGTAGAAGCTTCAAACTGCATTTGTCCCCATAATTGGGAACCGCACAAAACGGCTATCCCCGTCATCCAAATGATAAAACGATTTCTCATGTATAAATTATTTAATTTTTGATACCGTAAATTTGGTGAATTAATGGGCTTCCTCCCCAAAACACCCTGCGACATTTTGTGACATCCCCCAAAGACAATCGGTGACCGTCAGGTTTAAATGGTTGACAAATAAGAATATAAACTCATCCCCTCGGGCGTTTCGAGTTTTTTGGAAATCCTTTCTTTTCTTTTCCGGCAGGAGGCGGGTGTGATATTGAGCAAGGACGAAATTTCTTTGTTGCTCAGATTCATATAGACATAAATTAGAAAGCGGACTTCGGATGCTATCAAGTGCGGGTGTTTCATTTTAAGGCGGTCGATGAACCCTTGGTTGGTGGCTTCGAAATGGGTAAAGAAACCTTCCCATTGGGTGTCCTGCTTCAAATGGTTTTTGAGTTCCCGCGTATATTTGGACAAGTGCTCATTGCGCGATACCTCCGGTTGCTGAGACAATAAGCGGATTACGTCCTCAATCAATTCGTTGCGGCTCGACTGGTGAACCTCCTTGGCAGTGAGTTTACGGTTTTTGAGTTCGAGTTCGGTTTGGAGCCTTTCCTGTTCCAGCAAAGCCAAAGCTTCTTTTTCCCGTAGCTGCTTTTCACGCATCAGGCTATCGGTCCGGGCTTTATTGAGTTCCAGTTCAGCGATTTTTTCTTGTTGCCGGTGTTTAACCGAATGGTTTCGGAAGATCCAAACCACCAAAATCAACACCAATAAGGCAGCACCCAAAAGGGTATAAAAGAATTTTCGCTCATACTGCAAGCGGCGTTGGCTCTGGTCCAGCTCATATTGGTAATTCTGGATTTCAAACTTGATTTTACCGGTCTCAAAAAGTTTGGTATTCTTGACGATGTTCAATGAATCCTTGGTCAAAATCACCGAATCCTTGTACAGCAGGGAAAGTTCATAGTTCTTGGATTTTGCCAAGAGATTGGACAAATAATCATAGGTATCCAGTTTATTTTGAATCGTATGCGAAAGCGATCTGGCTTCCCGTGCGTAGTTCAGGGCTTGGTTCAATTGGTTCCTTCCTTCGTAGATTTGCGCGAGTACCAGCAATGTAAAAACCTTGTTGTCGGTTTGGTCGGCTCCGGATAGGTCGGGCAATAAAGGGATGGCTACTTTCTCTGCTTCTTCGTAATCGCCTTGAAATGTCTTGTTTTCCGCCAAAGCCATTTGGAGCATCAGCGAATTATTTGAGTCCTTTTCAACCAACGGAATCGCTTCCATGATATAAGCCTCGGCTTCCTCCAGTTTTCCCAATTTATTCATGACCAGGCCGAGATTGATTGCGTACATGGCGCGCTTATCGGTCAAATCGTTTTCCTTCGCCAATTGATAGGCTTTCAGGAAATACGCATAGGCTTTCTCATTGTTTTTTTCATGGAAATAAAGGATGGCAATGTTGTTTAAGACCGTCATTACCTGACTCTTATCGGGCGTTTCCAAAGCAATTTCATAGGCTTCGAGGTAATACCGAAGTGCCTCGCCGTAATCGAGCATCATGTAATAATTGGCTCCGATGTTGTTCGTCGCCACGAATGCCTGGTGGTGCCAACCTTTGCTTTCAGCGAGGGATTTGGCTTCAATCAGCATTTCCAAGGATTGGGTATGCTCCTGGGCAAACATTTTATCGATACCCTGCTCAATCAAGGCATCGCACTGCTCGATGGTCTGGGCGGAAAGCACCGGGGCCAACGCCATGATGAGCATCCAGAAAAACTTTTTAATCCAATTTATCCCCATTTTGTTTGCGCTCCTTTGAACTTTTAGATGCCGGTTTCCGGTTCCAAACAAAGATAGAAATTCTTGCCATAACCAATCGGCTCATCGTTAAGACTTATTGAAAAGGCTTGTGTTGGAACTAAGGTCGCCTTAAATTTACAATCTATATTCAATGAGATGCATTTACACCAAATACCTTATTCCGTTTTAGACCTTGCTTTGGTGAACGAAGGAAGCGATTATTCGGAAACTTTTCAGAAAACGGTAGAAACGGCGCAGTTGGCAGAGCAATTGGGCTATACCCGGTTCTGGATGGCGGAACACCACAATATGCCGCACGTGGGCAGTTCCGCGACGGTGGTCTTACTCACCTATCTGGGCGGAAAGACCCGGACAATACGACTGGGCTCCGGCGGCATCATGTTGCCCAACCATTCGCCCCTCATCGTGGCTGAACAGTTCGGGACTTTGGAAAGCCTTTTCCCCGGCCGGATTGACCTCGGTTTGGGTCGTGCGCCCGGAACCGACCAATTGACCTCGGCTGCCATCCGCGGCAACCGCATGGCCAATGTGCAGGAATTTCCCGCCCATGTTTCGGATATCCTGCGCTATTTTTCAAAAGACAACCCTTCAGCCGTCAAAGCCTATCCGGGTAACGGCCTTGAAGTCCCCGTCTGGATACTCGGGTCGAGCACCGACAGTGCTTACCTGGCCGCTTCCTTGGGCCTGCCCTATTCTTTCGCCAGCCACTTTGCACCGGCACAAATGCAGCAAGCCATTTCGATTTACCGCCAAAACTTCCAGCCTTCCGCTTATTTGGAACATCCCAAAGTCATGCTTTGTGTCAATGTGGTGGCGGCGGAAACCGATGACGAAGCCGAATTCCTGGCCAGTTCCCTTTACCGTATGTTTGCGGGCGTTGCCACCGGCCTGAGCAAACCTTTGCAGCCACCCTCCCAAGATGCTTTGACGGATTGGCCGGAGGAACTGAAACAATTGGTCGAATCCATGTTGGCCTGCTCCTTCATCGGTGGTAAGTCCCGGATTTCAGCAGAACTTCAACATTTCGTGGAAGCCTTCCGGCCCGATGAACTGATGGTTACCTCCGCCATTTTTGACCATGCCAAACGGTTGAAGAGCTTTGAGTTGTTCCAAGAAGTAATGAAGGGCTTATGAATTCCCTACCTACACTTCACATGAATGGATATTGAATAAACAATCATCAACCCACCCTATCCGACCCGTCAGAAAATCCACAACGCTCAAGTTTTTGTTTTTTCTGCCCTAAATGCGCGCAAACCCTTTTTGAGAACTGATTTGAGCCGTTTTTAACGCAGAACACACCGGGAATTTTTGACCGGTTTTGTCCACCAATGACCGGTTTTGTCCAGTTTTGTCCGGTAGGGTT